>CAYVTG010000028.1:0-20564 GCA_964454575.1 uncultured Thermoplasmata archaeon | reverse complement strand
CTTGGGTGCAATTCCGATTAAACAAAGGGGTGACATATGTTTATGGTTTACACAAATACAGCGAATTTAAACATCAGAAATAGTTATAAAGGACATTGGTTTGTTTCACATTCGTTATGAAGATATCTGTTGTCATACCAACCATGAACGAGGAAGAGTCCATAGGCGAGGTATTGGACGAAGTAAAACGAGCTCTGGCAGGTAGAGACTACGAGATGCTGATCGTAGATACAAAATCCACCGATAAAACCAGAGAGATCGCACGTTCCAAGGGTGCTAGAGTTATCGATGAACCAAGAAGGGGATACGGACGTGCCTACAAAACGGGCTTCGAGGCTGCCGAAGGAGATATCATCGCCACTCTTGATGCAGATTGTACTTATCCTGCAAATAAGATACCTGAGATGGTGTTTATGGTGGAGAAAGAGGGTTACGAGTTCGTCACCACCAACAGACTTTCAAGCATCTCAAAAGACGCCATGAGTACCGTGCATCGTTTCGGTAATTGGGTGCTTAAGACGACAGCCAACATATTATTCAACATACGACTTAAAGACTCACAATCCGGTATGTGGGTGTTCAGAAAGTCCGCTCTCAGACATCTACGTTTGACCAGCGACGGTATGCCGCTCTCGGAAGAGATCAAGATCGAGGCGATGAAAAAGGACCTGCGCTGTGCCGAAGTACCCATAAAACTAAGGCCTAGAAAGGGAGAGGCAAAGATCAGTTCATGGGGTGACGGTTGGAAGAATTTTACCTTCCTGTTCAAAAAGAGATTTGGAATGGTGTGATAATATGAAAATTAAGATATCGCCATCTCTACTATCTGCAGATTTTTCCTGTCTACGGGAATCTTTAGAGTATGTGAAGAGTGCGGAGATGCTGCATCTCGATGTTATGGACGGTCACTTCGTACCCAACATCACCTTTGGTTCTTGCGTCATACGTAAGATACGACCCTACAGCGACCAGATATTCGATACCCACTTGATGATAGAGGACCCTCGTAGATACGTACAGGATTTTGTGGACTCCGGAAGTGATTATATCACCATCCACGCAGAATCTCACAAAGATACGGATGATATGCTTCGCAGTCTGGACGTAATACGGGATGCCGGGGCGAAAACAGGCCTCAGTATCAACCCGGCAACACCCTGGAAACCGATAAAGGAACTGATACCGGAACTCGATATGATATTGGTCATGACCGTCGTACCCGGCTTCGGAGGCCAGGGATTCATGCATGAAATCGTGCCGAAGATAAAGGAGATACGCGACTACATAGATGAGAAGGATCTGACAACAGAGATATCCGTTGACGGCGGTATCTCTCCGAAAACCGCACCTAAGGTTGTAGAAGCCGGTGCGGATATACTGGTGGCGGGCTCGGCGATATTCAAAGGAGATCCGAAGAGCAATCTTGAGAAACTGCGGAAAGCAAGCGATGGTTTTTAATAGGGGTAATGCCCATTACCGTAACCATGGTTACCGTAATAGTCGTTACCCGTGAGAATGCAGATAAGTTGAACCAACTCTCCAATTACACTCTTATATACGGGAGGAGAAAAGTCGGTAAAACCTTCCTGGTCAAAAATTTTCTGGAATACGACCACTACGCTATCGTTAAGCGAGGTGGAGGGATGATCGTCGAAGACGATCCTTTGAGGAACATCGATTCCTTCGACGTGTTCTTGGAATATTTAAAGTCCAAAATAAGTGAAGGAAAAACCATGGTGATAGACGAGTTTCAGCGCTTGCCTGAAGATTTTTTAGATCATGTTCAATCCTTTCACCCGGACGGCAGACTGATACTGACCGGCTCTTCTTTCCACGTGATGAAGGACATACTCTCAGCAAGATCGCCACTACTGGGACTTGTTGCCGAATTCAAGCTCTCTCTTATCTCACCAAAGAACATCTACACGGAACTGTCAGAACATATGGGGCCACAAAGGGCATTTGAACTGTCTCCTTACCTGAGGGACCCGTGGACCCTCCAATACTTCCGTGGAGTTGATACGGATCTGGAGGATATACTTATCTTCTCAAAAGAATCTTTACAGTCATTACTCGGAGAGGTGTTTTTAGAGGAGGAAAGAACTCTGTCGACGATCTACGAAGGTATCATCCGGGCTCTAGCTGTAGGTAAGTGGAAGCTCAAGGAGATAGCAGACATGCTTTATTCGAGAAAGTTGATAAACGAACCCGATCCCAGCAAGATCAGACCCTACTTCAATAACATGATGTCCATGGATCTTGTACATAGGATACCTTTGCACCACAAACAGGGTTACAGATATCTGATCAGGTCACCGATCATGGACCTTGGTTATCTGATGGATGAAAGGTACAACTTTTTCGATGAAGATATCCCCCGAAAAAAGGTCAAATCTATCATCGACAATAAGACCACAGAGCACATAGAGAGGTTCTGCGGGGAGTTTTTTTCGAGGATCTACGGCGGGAATTTCGAATATTTCTATTCAGATGATTTCGATATCGATTTTATCATCACCGAAGGTAAAAAAGTCCTTGCAGTGGGTGAGGTGAAATGGAGCGAAAACGTTTCCAAAAAGGATGTCTATAAATTCTTGGAAAGAACAGAGTATCTATCAGGAGACAAGATATTCTTCTCTAAGAGGGAATTGGATGTCGACGGAGTCATCTCCTTAACACCGGAGCATCTGCTGAATATAGTAAAAAGAAAGGGGGGGAAACCCCTGAATCGGTTTTTGTCAGGATAGATCAGAACTCTTCATCGCTTTGGTATTCATCCTCCAGCAAACCCTCTTCTTCGTCCGGTTCTTCCTCAGTAAGTTCCTCGTCCTCTTTGAATTCCTCATCGTCCGGTTCTTCCTCTGTTAGTTCCTCGTCCTCTTCGAACTCTTCATCATCGAACTCCTCTTCCGCAACACTAGTCGGCTTAGGGGTCTTCATGTAGACCACCGCGAAGACGAGTATGAGCAGGATCAGACCCAGGAGGACGAAGAACATGTTGGTGCTGTATATCGGGATTGGGTATCCCTGGAAGTCGATGGATTCCTCCGAGTTATCTTGCAGTACGATCTCCGTATCTTCCTGCAGATCCACATCGGACATCTGATAGGTGGTTTTGAAGTAGGCCGTTACAGAGTAATCATCGCCGACGGGAAGCCGGAATGATATCTCGCCGTTTTCGGTGTATCCACTCCAGAGATCGTTCCCGGATTTCACGATAAGATGCACGTCCGAAAGCAGCTCGCCCTTGCTGTCCCGTGTTATAAGAGTGAGTTGATACACTTCTGAACTCGCATCTATGGACCAGGTACTCTCTTCCGAGGTTATTTCGTGGACCGCACTGTAGATCGGTCTTTCCAGCCAGGTTGCACGTATCTCCCAGCTGGCTGCCGGCACTCTGGTTCTTATAGAGCCTGTTTGGTCTGTGTATACCGAGTGATACAGTCCTTTACCATCCGGGTAATGTATGGTCACAAAGGCGTGTTCTAACGAGTTACCGTTATCATCCTTCACCTGGATGTTCAGGTAATATACGCTTCCGGAAACGGTGATCGTTTCATCCTCGGTGAGGCTGACTGTAGTGGTATCTACGATCGTATCTCGCCAATTTGCCACGGCCACTTGTTCCCCTCTCGGAAGTCTGAATATCGCAAATCCGTTAGAGTCTGTATATAGCTCTCCCAAGGCATTTCTTCCTTCCGGTAGTTCGTCATGCAGAACAGTGATACGTGCATTTTTCAATGGCATTCCCTCGGCATCCACAATCGTGTATTCCATGTAATATATCTCGAGATCGAGCACCATGGGCGCTTCTATCGTGGTACCGGATGATATCTGTACCGTGGAGTCGAACACCATCACATTCTTCCAGTATGCAGTTATATGCACATCTCCGGGTGAATCGAAAGGAGTGGGTATCCGTGTAGTGAAATGTCCGGAAGCATCGGTGATACCGGAGGCAAATTGATCTCCCGAAAGGTCAAGGATTACAGATACACCGGAAACGGGAACATCCCTTGAATCCGTCATCAGGAAGGTCACGTGGTACACATCGTTGACTTCGATGGTCAATTTACCGGATCTCGCTATCTCTAAGGGTGCATCGTACACGAGAACATCCTTCCAGTATATATTGAATCGATGTGTTTCTCCGGGTAATCGTGCAAAGGCAAGACCGTCGCTATCACTGGTATCAGAATCCATCAGCATGCCGTTATGGTATATTCTTATAGATGCATCATCCAATGCCTCACCCATACTGTCCAGTACTTCTATGTCTACATGATATACGCTGGTAGTGGCGATGAAAGTATCGTCGTTCTCTAGTTCGTGATCCTCCGTGAAAACACATATGTTCTTCCACCATATCTTCAGGGTGAGTTGAGTCCCGGGCAATCGTGATTCACCAGTGATACCATCAGCATCCGAGGTCTCGGTAGCCAGTAAAGTATCTCCGTATAGATGATCCACCCTGGCGTTCTCGAGAGCTATGCCGAGGTCGTCGTACACCTCTACGGACAGATAGAACACACTACATTTTATCTCCAGGTCTCCATTGGAATCGATAAACACACTGTCGGAAAAGACTGATACGCCCTTCCATGTAACGGATATCGTCACATCGGTTCCGGGTAATCTAGCTCTTGCATGACCATCGGCATCGGTGTGGTTGCTGCTCAGGATGCCCGTGTCGGGATGAGAAGCGATCACATGAGCATTCTCCAACGATACCGAGCGGTTATCTACCACGTTGAACACGACATGGTACACGTCACATACTATCTCGACTTCCAGACCGTCGAACACGTCTATATCCGTGGTGTTCACTAAGATACCTCTCCAGTAGGCTTCGATAGTATGCAGCCCTGCGGGTAATCTCATGGTTGCCCTACCATCCAAACCGGTTTCGTTGGTGTTGGTGAGCGAACCCGTAGAGGCTGTGAATCCGAGCAGCCGTGTATATTCAAGATCGTATCCCATTCTATCCACCGTATGGAAATCTACATAAAAGATGTCCAGGGTTATGTTTATCTCGTCATTGGATTCCAGGGGAACATCAGTCACATTACCCACGAACACACCGTGCCATTTACATACGATATCATACCCGAATCCGGCTTGTGTACCGGGTAAACGAGAGTACATTTCACCAAGGTTGTTGGTGAGTTGTGCATCTGCAGTAGCTTGGGTATCGTTGAAACTGACTATCACCTGTACGTCGGGCATCGGTTCATTTCTTGTGTCATAAGTTCTTATGGTGAGTCTGTATATGGTAGCCTCGATTCGGAATATATCGTTGGAATTCAGTGTGTGGGATGTGGTATTCACTTCCTTTCCCATCCATTCCACTTCGATATTGTAGAACCCGCCGGCCATCTGTTCCAGTTCTACTGTGCCGTTCGTATCGGTCAGCAATATCATCAGGCTGCCGTTCGGATGGCCAAGGTAAATGTTCGCACTGACAACGGGTTCGTCGTTGAAATCGACCACCTCGTATGTAGGGGAGTAAACCGTACAGTTCAGATCTATCGGCGATAGAATATCGTTCTGTACTTCAAGGCTGGTTTGGTTGACCAACACATCCTGCCAGTATGTTTTTATAGTGTAATTTCCGGAACTCAGATTGAAGCTTGCGACTCCGTCTGGGTTGGTCAAATTATGGGTGATGTAAACCTCGCTTTCGGATAATATGTCTATCCTTGCGCCGTACAGTGGTGCATCCTGCGAGTCTATCGTTCTTAAGTACACCCTGAAAGTTTCAAGGGCTATCGAGAACGATCTTGTCATGCTGTCAAGATGGCCGCCGTAGGTTTCGTCTTCCGGGTTATCCGGATATCTGTAATTGAACCCCGTCTGATCTATCGCGGATACAGTTACGGTGTAGAGTCCTTCCGCCGCACCGCTGTAATCCCATACGAAGGAATAGTTGTTCCAGTAGGTAGAATGGTTACCTTCTATCCAAGTCATGCTCTCATCTGTAAACACCGCCCCGTCGGGTCCTTCCAGTGTCAACTGGACATCCCATATATCGTATCCTCCGAAGGGAGAAGTCACCGTGGCGTTGAAGTAGATGATCTTATCTCCTGTCAGAGGGAAGGTCGTGTTCTCTTGATAGGTACTGTTGAGGATCCTCAGGTCGCGAACTCGCATGTAGGTGTCAGTGCTCACTTCCAACCTGCTGGGGAAACTGTCGCTGCCGAAAGCGACGTATAACGTCGTATCAGCGGGTTTAGTAAGTTCCATCGAAATGCGTAGTGAGTTATTCTTGTTTATAGTCCGGCCAACGTGCGAACTCTGCCACGAAAGTTCAACAAAATGTCCGGGTATACCTGTTATATCTATCTCTGTTTCAGTCCATATCGCGCCTCCGATGACGCTACCCGCGGGATCTATTTCGTTTACTACGATGTTTACCTCATTCAATTTGTTCGTCTCACCAGCTGTATCGGTGAGCTTGATCCAAATATACGTAGAGAGAGATCCGTTCAATACGAAATCACTAGCGAAGGCCGGTTCCAAATCCCACGTAAGTGTAAGAGTATCTCCCACTGCTAAAACCACATTCTCGTCAACACCCATGGTGGTGTTCATGTTGTAGTTACCAAATGACGAAGTGGCATTGTGATAGTAGATGGTCTTCACTTTGGTATCGCCATCTGCATTCATAAGAGACGACACCGGTTCTCCCTGAACGATCATCGTTGGTTCATTATCCACTGCTACGGTCCCTGCCAGTATGAGTAACAGAGCCGCAAACACGCAAAATATCGTTATCTTTTTCATCTAGAACACCTCCTTTTTGTGGGCTACCATAACACTTCCGAGCACTATCACCGCAACGAACGCTAATGCGGTAAAGAATAGGTTAGTTGTATGGGTCGCAGGAGGATATTCTTCGAATTTAATGGATATGTCTTGACTTCCGTCAAGATTAACAGGATCTTCTTCCGTACTGTCAACACGTGTCATCAAAGTCGTCTTTTTCAACGAGGCCGTCAGGATATATTCACCTTCGACCACTTGCGGGAAGACGGCTTTACCATCCGAGTCCGTTCTTACGGACATCACGGGTTTACCATCCAAATCGGATAGCGTTAGTTCCACTCCTGCGATACCCTCTTTTGCTCCGCTCACCGTGACCCTGATGTAGTGGACCGTGGTGGTGATATCGAGAGCGGTATTTTCGTTGAGTTCACCTGTGGAAGCCTGACCTACATGCTTACCCCACCAGTATACGTTTACATTCCACTCACTGGTCGGGAGACGCGGGACTGCGACGCCGTTTTCTGTGATTGTGGTAACGAAAACGTTACCGTCTTCGTCCTCTATCACCAGCACGGCACCGTCGAGAACATTTCCTTCGGAGTCCAGTGCGTTTATCTCCGCATAGTATATCTGGCAGTCGATAACGTACGACATATCGCTGTCCACATCGATCTGTTCCACTGCAACGGTGAAGCCTTTCCAGGTGGCGATCACATTCATATTCCCTACGGGTACTCTGACTATTCCCTCTTCGTATATGCGTACGGAATCGATGTACTGTTCACCATCAAGTGCCGTATGATATAGAGCCACGTCCACACCTTCGACGGGCATACCGTCTGCGTCGATACCGGACAGCGTAAGGTAGTAAACTTCACAATCGAGATATATGTATCCGTTCTCGGACACCGTGATATCCGAACCGTGAACCGTTATCCCTTTCCATTCTACGCCTACTGTGAAATCTGCCCCCGGCAGTATGATGAAGGATTCGCCGGATGAGTCCGTTCTGAGAGATGCATATATGCTGTCCACATAAAGAGTAAGATCGGCGTTGTCTATGGTATTGTTTTGTGAATCTAAAGCTACAAAAGTGACGTGATATATGGATGCAGTTATAGATATATCTGCATCTTCGTCGATGGTTTCGGTATCCTGGGCCACCTCGAATCCGTTCCACGTTACGATGAGAGTGTAATCTCCCTTTGGTAGTCTGACTGATACATTTCCGTGTTCATCGGTAGATCGTTGATATACCGTTTCGTCTTGAAGTATGAAACTCACCGTCGCTCTTGACACGGGGTCTCCCATCGTGTCAGAAACATCGACCGTCACGTAGAATATATCGCACACGATCACGATCTGATTTGCATCGCGTTCCGCCGTCATGGTGTGTTCCGTACTTGCAACGTGTACGCCATTCCAATAAGCATCTATCGTGTATGTCTCAACGGGCAGCCTTACTCTTGCATCCCCGTTCTGGTCAGTTATGGTGCTCATCATGATGCGTTCACCGTATCTGACGGATACGGAGACTCCCTCAACGGGTTCGCTACGAGAGTCGACGGTTGATATATCCAGATAATACACGTCGCATACCGCCGAATGTTCTTCACTAGCGGTGACAGTATATTCATCGTCGTAAACGCCGATGTCAAGCCATGATATCCGGATACCCACGTTCGTAGCCGGTAATTGTGATATATAGATACCGTCCGAACCGGTAGTTCCGGTGTCCACCACGTCATCTCCTATCTTTATAGATACACTGGCATTCACCAGAGCACCCAGATCGGATGTGTTATCGACCGCTTTTATTCTAAGGTGGTACACCGATGCACGGATGGTGACCACCGTGTTGGTGGCGCTGATGGTTTCCGTCTCTTCAGCCACCTGTACGCCCATGTATCTGACGGTGAAGGTGTAATCGCCTTCCGTTAATTTCACCGTTATGTTCCCGTGTGAGTCCGTCACATCCTCGCCCATCTTCTTGCCTGTCGAGGTATATGTTGAAGATACGACTGCACCACTCAGGGGCTCATCCTCCCAATCCGTAACTTCTACGGTTACAGTGTATATATCCGCGGTGATCGAGATGGTCTTGCTTTCATCAAGCAGATGTGTTCCGTCGTACACCCTTGCATCACGCCAATAGACCGTTATTCGGTACTCGGCGCCGGGCAGTCGTGCCATCGCGCTTCCATTCTGCAGTGTAAGCCGACTATCCGCCACCAGAGCTGAATCCACATATTCGAAGACCACCAGAGCGTTCGTAACAGGCTCTCCGTCGTAGTCTTTGACGTTGACCCATAAATAGAAAATATCCACATATATGGAGTACTCACCGGATGAGTCCACGGTAACTTCTCTCGTCCCCACATCTCTACCGGACCAGATAACACGTAACGAATAGACTCCTTCGGGGGTCTGTGGTAGTGATATCATACCGGAAGAACCGGTGTCTTTGGGCGGCAGCAGTGTGGTTCCATTCGGGTGAGTTACATATACCCGCGCGTTATAAACGAGTGCTCCCTTCGAGTCGCGGATATATATGTTCGGATAGTAAACAGCTGCGGTGATATTTAACGGATCGTTGTAGGGGCGATTTCCAACGACGCCCACATCGACACTTGAAGGCGTAGCTCCTACCTCCACATCCTGCCAGATAACACTGAGATCATAAGTGAGGTTTGCCATCGTGATATTGACCATTCCCGATTCATTTGCAGGAGCCCTAGCGAACAAGGCACCACTGTATCTGACCACCAAAGTCGCATTAGGTAATGTCTTGTTGTTTTTATCCAACAGCTTGAAGTTGATAAAGTGATCCAGTCCGCCGATGTGGAATTCGTGGAATCCGTAAACGTCATGTTCGCCGAAATGGGCACCGCCGGAGTCGTACCATGCACGCATACCGTTCTTATCGACCGCCCTGACGGTTACATTGTAGGTCCCCTCGGGCTGACCCGTATAATTCCATTTTAACTCGAACAGGCTGCGATATGAATTGTAAAAACCGTAGGTTTTGTTCATGCTCACATTATCAAAACCGGGAACGATCGAACCGTCCGGCCTGCGAAGGGTGAGGTTGACCCATTCTATGTCATACCCTCCGAAGGGATCCGTTACATTGGCTCGGATATACATGGTGGTGTTTGTAGCATCCGGGAAGAAGGTAGCAGTTATGTTTCCTTCATGATTGACGGTATAAACATTTTCTACTTGGATGTAGTCTTTAGCAGGGAGGCTCAATCGTGAGTCGTATGTGGTATTGCCCCATGCGATGGAGTAAAAAGAGTTAGCATTCCCACTTAGTTCGTAAGTAATTTTGATAGTTGACCCTTCAGAAACAATATAATTATCAACATTTACATTTAAATATAGTTCTCTCCAATTTGTATCGGGAAAGATTCCTGCAATATCTCCTGTATCGTGAGATACTATTTGAAACTCGTCCCCGTCCGGGGTAACTTCATAAAGACCCAATTTTATCCCAGCATTTTCAGGGGTTCCGAATGTTTTTCTGGCCCACATGGTCACATTCATATCCCCGTCGAGTGTCACATCCCCGGCCAGCCGCGGGAACAAGTACCACTGTGCCACTACCTTGAACTTACTTTCGTGTATGCCATTACCCGCTACATCCATGGGCGATGTGGTGTTGAAGATCTGCTTGGTCGTTTTGTTGCCTATGCTCACAGCCCGCTCCGTGGAGTACATGTAGAACGTCTTGTTCCTCACCGGTCTGTCCGATTGGAGCAAGACCGGTCCGCTGTCCTCCAGCTCCGTTTCCTGGCTTTCACCCGGACCGACAACAAACACGGCCCCTATCAACATCACCAGCACGATCATCCCTATCAGTATATTTTGTTTCATATCTATCTACCTCGTATTTTAAGTCAGAAAAACGATAAGAGGATATAAGTAAAATTTGGTGCAACTGACGAACAATGAACCGAAACTACCGTTCCCACGGGAAAGACTTATCGAAGAATATATTGACGGCATCCGAAGCGTGTCTAACAGCATCTTCGCCTTCGACGATCTTGAGCTCTTTTGCCATCGATTCGTTGATGTCGCTGCCCATGTCCACATTTTCTATGATGTTCACTATCTGAGAAGAGATGGTTATGAACTCTCTCGGTCGGTCGGTCATGAGCCTGTGTCCTTCGATGTAAACATCGTCTCCGTATTTATTACGGAATCTGACGGCGTTGGGGTTGAACACCGGTGGACCCCTGTGTTTTTTTATATCGGCGAGTTCACCATGCTCCAGCTCGAAAAGTAGAGATATATTATGATCTATGTTGTAGCCCGAGTGCAGGACCTGGAAGTCGTTCATCTCCATATGTTCGTGCAGCTTTCTGCATGCCTTCTCTACCTGCGGATACAGGTTTTCGTCGATGATATCCGGGCGTGAGAATGATAACAATACGAGATGAGTACCTCTTTTTTCTAATATTTCCAGTAGTTCTTCTTCACTGCGCTCTTTGATATCGGAGGGGAAGAAGTATGACTGTTTCGGCGATCCGAGATAAGTCTTAGCGGCGTATACGAACAACGAAAGTGTTTCTTCATCTACTGCGGATGCTACGTTTCGACGGGGGTCGACCGGATCTATGACGACCAAAGGTTCGTCGAACTCTCTTTGCGCAGGGATCATTTCGATAATCTCTCCATATCTCCACTGAGAAGCCGCCTTCAACACTCCCTGGAAGTCACCGTAGTGAAGTACCATCAATTCGCACAGGTATCCGGAGAAACCCTTCACTTGGGCATGTGCACCGTAGGCTCCGATGCCTTTAAGAAGTGCCTTCAACAACAGAACATCGTCTCTTTTGGAATCATGTAAGTTTTTCATTATATATTCTGTGTGAAGCGGTGTTCGATCCACAGAAGATCTCATATCGTCGGTATCTTTTATCTCATAACAAGGCACGATATCCGCATCGTATCCCATGTATTTGCCGTGGATATAGGGATGCTCGGCATATTTTTCCACCGGAGTTTCGAGGATCTCACGTCCCAGAGCTAGTGTATCTTGGGCCATGGTTTCCTTCGGTACTTCGATCGGATACAACAGAAAGACATCTATATCCGGGTCTTTAAGAAAGGTGCCCTTGGGTACCGATCCCACCAGCAGCGGCTCGAAGCGACCATCGGATTTTGAACGCAGTATGTTCTGAAGAGCATCAGCTGCCTTCGAGATATCTTTAGTATCCGATAGAGATGGTTTGATACGCGATAGTACTGCTTCCTCTAAGTCGCTTCTCATAGAGATAAGATTGTATCGGGGGTTATAAGATTATTCTTTGATCCTTGACGGTATCGGATCAGACATAGAGCGTAGTAAAATTAATTAAGATCCTTACCATTATGGTAAGTTAATGCGAAAAAATAACTATATGACCAGCCGTGAGCAGGAGATCTACAATTCCGTCAGGCATGTATATGTTATCACTACCAAGGAGGTCAAGGGGCTGTTCCCCGACATCAGCGAAGGCATGATCTACCGCTTGTTATCATCCCTGGAAGATAAAGGTTATCTGTACAGGGTGAAGAGAGGTTTGTATCTCGTCCAGAAAAAACCATCGGACATTCCGATCATAGAGAACCCCTACGGCATCGCCCTATATCTATACAGTGGCTATATCGGTTTCTCCTCCGCACTGAAGGTCCACGGACTCATAGAATACGAACCATTTACCGTATTCGTAATCACAACCGATAGATCTGCAACCATGGATTTGGGCAATTATACGTTCAAAGCCGTTGCCATGGGAGATAAAGCAGTCGGTCTCACAAATTTTAACGGACTATATGTTTCCGATACGGAAAAGACCTTTTTCGACTGTT
The DNA here is from genome assembly GCA_964454575.1 of uncultured Thermoplasmata archaeon. GTDB lineage: Archaea > Thermoplasmatota > Thermoplasmata > Halarchaeoplasmatales > Halarchaeoplasmataceae > Haladaptatiplasma. The sequence continues at coordinate 7,943 of CAYVTG010000028.1, read as the reverse complement.
TCTACAAACCCCGATACGGAGGAGGCTACAGTACGGTAACGAAAGCACTCCTTGAAATCGATATGGATTGGGACAAATTTATTAAATATTTCCAACGATTTGCCTCCGCGTCCTTGTGTCAACGCACCGGATATGTTCTGGACAGCATCGGGGAAGAACTCGCGGTTCCGGAGAACGTCATGGATTTTTTCGAAGGTAGAATATGCGGCAAGACCAAACTCTTGCCCTCCGCACCCTCCCGTGGAAGATACTCAAGAAAATGGAAAGTTCTGGATAATACGGTAGGCGAAGATAAACTCGGGTGGTACCATGGATATTGAGATGTTGAGATACACAGCGGCGAAAACGGGTCTGGGATTGAACTACATATCAAAAGACGAGAAGGTATCATACATCCTTTCACAGCTACAAGATATCTTCGGAGATGCCGTCGTGCTCAAGGGTGGAACGGCACTCAGCAGAGTTCATCTGTCAAAACAAGGTGTGGCCAGGTTCTCCGAGGATATAGATCTTGATTATCCGGTCAAGGGTTCGTTAGAAGCGAGGCTGGAAAAAATAAAACGGGGGATGGCAGAGGTGAAGGATATGGAGATCGAAGGACCTAGGATGCTGCACAGAACAGCACGTTTCGACTGCAGATACACCAACGAATTGGGGCCGGCAGACCGGGTGATGGTGGAATTCTACCTCAATATGCCTTCCTATGTATCTCGTAACGATGTACTTGTTAAATCTTCTTTTTCCAACACGCACCCCACGGTGTTCTCTGTTTACTCCATCGAGGACCTGTTAGCCAAAAAGATGATAGCTCTATACAGCCGTACCGAGGGGAAAGACATCTACGATGTTTTCCATGCGCTCCGGTGTGAGTTCGATGAAGATCTATTCGAGAGGGCACTGGCATTTAACAAAAAGTTTTATCATAAGGAACAGCTTTATCCCGGTATCATCAAGGTGATGGACCGGGTGAAAAGCAACGCAAGATACATAGGTAATTCCGCCAACCACTTTATCCCCGTGGAGTTGAGACCGAACTGGGAAGAGCTTATCGGGACATTGAGGGAAGAACTGGTTGACCTCTTTGAGGGATGCCCATCGAAGAACAAAACCGAAGGGTTTGTGAATAGGAGGAATTTGTCAAAATTCCTACGTAACACGGAAAAGAGAGAGGATCAAATATTGTGAATCCTATAAGAGATCTCTATCAAAACATAACTGATCGAAACACCTTTCAACGCAAAAACCTTTTTACTGCTTCATTTATCCCTTCTCCGGTGCCCCAATGGACGATGAAAAAGAGATGCTAGAATATCTGGGAATTAAAAGTGTGGACGAACTTTTCGATGATGTGCCTGAGAAAATTCGAGACGATATCGTTATATCTAACGGGATATCAGAGATGGAGGTCATGTCCAGGGTAAAGAAAGATCTATGTAAGAACATAAGCCTGGATGAGACCACCAGCTTCCTGGGTGGCGGTATATATCGACAGTACGTACCGGCCGGAGTTTCGGAGATATTGGGGCGCTCTGAATTCTATACGTCTTACACACCTTATCAAGCCGAGATAAGCCAGGGCATGCTTCAGTCACTCTTTGAATATCAGAGTTTGATATGTGAGCTCACCGGTATGGATGCCGCCAATACAAGCATGTACGACTATCATACCGCACTGGCGGAAGCTGTTCTGATGGCCGGAAGGATCGGTAAAAGAAAGAGGAAGAGGTTTTTATTACCGGAAAACATCCATTGGGATAAATTACCGGCGATCAGAAACTATCTGAGAGGCTCGGATATAGAGCTGGAGATGGTACCTTTTGACAAAGAAACCGGGACCGTAGATAAGGAAGAGTTAAAGGGAAAATTCAAGGACGACATCCTTGGTTTTTACATCGAGTCACCCAACGTTTTCGGTACTCTAGAAGACGACGTTAAACTGTTCAAAGATCTACGAGAAGAAACCGGTGCGGTGATGATCGCTGGTGTGGACCCTCTTTCACTGGCTTTGCTTAAGCCGCCGTCAGAATGGGGCGCTGACATAGTGGTTGGAGACAGCCAATCCTTCGGGATACCGCCGTCCTTCGGTGGACCTACGGTTGGTATATTCGCCAGCAAGAAAAAACACATACGAAAGATGCCGGGGCGTATGATCGGCGAAACTGTGGATGCAGACGGTGATACCGCTTACTGCATGACTCTGCAGACCAGGGAACAACACATACGTCGCGAACGGGCCACCTCTAACATATGCACCAACGAAGCTCTTTCTGCCCTTGCATCGGCTGTATATATGATGTTGAAAGGCAGTAAAGGACTGGAAGAAACAGCCAAAAACTGTTACACCAGGGCGCACAAACTTGCAGACATGATGAATGGACTTGACGGCTATACCGCCCCGCATTTTACCGGGGAATTTTTCAACGAGTTCGTTGTTGATGCTCCTGTGGATACTGAGAAGTTGATGACCGATGCATGGGAGAAAAAGGTCATCCCGGGTATACCGTTAAAAGATCATTATGACGGTCTTAAGTCGTGCATACTTACTGCAGTGAGCGATACGAACACAGATGAAGATATGAACCTTCTTATCGATATTTTAAAGGTGGTGGGCAAATGAACCAGAGATACCGCCAGGCGCGTTACCAAATGCACGACATCTTCGAAGAGCACTGCTTGGAAAGGAAGGTAACAGACAATCCTCTTCCGGATAGTATCGCCCGAAAAGATGCTCCTCGTGTACCGGATATGCCCGAATACGAAGTGATCAGACATTTTACAAGATTATCACAGATGAACTACGGTGTTGACTCGGGTTTCTATCCGTTGGGTTCGTGCACCATGAAGTACAACCCTAAATATAGTGAATTGCTCTGTAGAGAAAGCAAGGCTGTAGATATCCATCCGTATCAGCCGGAGGAAGCGATCCAAGGAACGCTTGGTATATTATACGAATTACAGCGTATGCTGGCAGAGATAGGCGGTATGGATTCAGTTACACTGCAGCCGGCAGCCGGTGCACAAGGAGAGATGACCGGACTGATGATCGTTCACGAATATCACCGCAAGAAAGGCGATGAAAGAAACGAAGTCATCCTGCCGGACACGGCACACGGAACCAATCCGGCAAGTGCGGCTATGTTGGGATACAAGACGATAGAGATACCTTCCAAGGAAGGTTGTGTGGACCTTAAAGCGCTGGAAGAAGCCGCTGGAGAGAAAACTGCGGCATTCATGCTCACCAATCCGAATACACTGGGACTTTTCGAGGAAGAAGCGCTTGAGGTAGCAGATATCATACACGATGCCGGAGGTTTACTGTATTACGACGGGGCAAATCTCAACGCTATAATGGGGAAAACAAGTCCGGGTAAGATGAACTACGATATAATGCACTTCAACCTTCACAAGACTTTTGCCACACCACACGGAGGCGGTGGCCCCGGGGCCGGGCCCGTAGGGGTAACCAATGAATTGAGATCCTATCTGCCGGTGCCCATAGTGGAAAAAACGGATGATAGATACTATCTGGAATATGACTTGGATAACACCATCGGTCGAATCAAGGGATTCTACGGTAACTGGCTGGTACTGTTGAGAGCCTATTCGTATATCCTTAAAGAGGGCTCGGACGGTCTTACTGCGGTCAGTGAAAGGGCGGTTCTCAACAGTAATTACCTACGGAAACGACTAGAAGACGTTATCGAGTTACCCTACGGCAAGCTGCGTAAACACGAATTCGTACTTTCCGGCAGCGGTTTGAAAAAGAGGGGATTGCATACGCTGGATATAGCAAAACGGCTGCTGGATTATGGCTACCACGCACCTACCATATACTTCCCGTTGATAGTCGAAGAAGCACTTATGATAGAGCCAACGGAAACCGAGCGCAAGGAGACACTAGACGGATTCGCAGATGCGATACACGCTATACTAAACGAAGATGATGAAACGATAAAATCTGCACCTCAAAACACATCTGTAAAACGCGTGGACGATACCCAGGCTGCCAGAGAGCCTGTATTGAGCTACAAGATGAGGGTGGATAAAAAATGAAAAGATTAGCCCGCTACAGTTTCTACGGTGGAAAGAACAGCGGTAAAACATCTGTGATGAGTCGAGTGATAACCAAACTTGTGGACGAAGGATATCGTGTGGCGGCAGTCAAGCATTCCAGAGAAGATTATACAGTAGACAGTGAAGGTACGGACACCTACAAACATGCTAAGGCCGGGGCCGAATTGGTGGTTTTTTCTACCTCGATAGAGACCTCTTTCATACTCAAAGAAGAGTTGAATATTGAAGATATAACCGAAGTGATAGAGTCCATCGGTATATCCGATGTGGTGCTTTTAGAAGGCTACAAAGATGAGGATATAAAGGGAATAGATGTGGGAAACGAGGAATGGGATGAAGAAACTCTCGACGATGTAGTCGACGAGATCGAGGGGGAAATAAACGTTTTCAATATACTTAACAAACTGCCGTTTCTGGATTGTGGAAAATGTGGATATTCGACCTGCGAAGAGATGGCTAGAGCTGTGATCGAAGGAACCGTTCGATTGAATGATTGCACTCAAAACCAGTCCGTGATATTGAAGGTAAACAATAAATCCGTAAAGCTAACAGAATTCCCTGCAAATATGATGAAAAAAACCATCATCGGGATGATAGAATCGCTAAAAGGTGTTGAAGAGATAAGAAGTATTAGTATTGAAATATCAGCGGGTGATGATATTTGAACATCACCGGGGTAAAAATAAAGAACCCTAGAAGTTCTGCATCCATATTCAAACACGTCGAAGATTACAGAGATAAAACAGGGATATTTGTTCAACTCTTCGATCATGATAAAGTGGTGGGCCGAGAACACCTATCATGGGCCTACGAGAAGGCGTCATACTGCATGAAAATGGAAACAAACAGAGGAGATACCATTGAGATGGAGACGCTTCTGTGGGCTTCAGGATACCGGCAGATCAAGAATGCCATCGACAAGATGGGACTTCAGGATAACGCCAATAAGGCGGTGGTGATGGTCGGTGACGACTTGGAGGCTTTTTTAGAATACATGGGCTGGGAAAGAGACGATCCGATCATTGAACCGAGCATCGACAAGTTGCTGGCTTTCGGTATAACCATGGGCGAAATAGAGACTACCGACAGACCTTACGATCTGATATTCGAGTATATGGCCACTTCGGTGGTGTAGGCACCTTTATCAGATCATATATGCTTTCGTGCTACTAACATCCATGATTTTAGAGTCATCACAAAAAAATTCATCGTAAATCAATTTCACCAAGGAGAAAGGTTTATATGTTAAAGTACGATTATGATAATCATGATTAAACAGTTCGTGAACCGGGAAAGAGAACTGTCTTGGCTGGAGGATACCAACGGCCTCTTGGTGCTGTATGGGAGGAGACGTGTGGGTAAAACAGAATTGATCAAAGAATTTTGCAGAGGAAAGAAACATCTTTACTTCTTGGCGACTCAAAAGACAGAAAAAGAAAATATGTGGGATATGCAGAGGTTGATGGCGGATCATCTGGACGACGATTTATTCAGAAGGATAGAGTTTACCGAGTGGGAGGACCTTTTCCATGAATTTATAAATAAAGTGGACGAACATGTCATCATAGCGATCGATGAATTTCCCTACCTTTCAGAGGTCAACAAGGCTATCCCATCTATTTTTCAGAAGATATGGGACGAGATACTCAAAGAAGAAGACATCACCATGATACTATGCGGTTCGTCTATCAGTATGATGGAAAGGCATGTCCTCGGACGTAAAAGCCCGCTCTACGGAAGAAGGACCGGGCAGTGGAGACTGAAACCATTCAAATTCGCCGACTTGAAAAAATTTTTTCCGGATGCCAAGCTGGAAGATAGAATGTGGTTCTACTCTCTCGCCGATGGAATCCCTCAATACCTTGGAATGATGGATACAAAATATGACACAGAGTGGAATATAAAACATAATGTATTATCTAAAGGATGCTATCTTTACGAAGAGGCAGAAAACCTGCTGAGGCAGGAGTTCAGAAAGCCATCCAATTATTTTTCAATACTTCAGGCTATAGCAGAGGGGAATACAAGATACGGAGAGATAGTTAACAGGACCGGATTCAACAAACCCCAACTATCTCAATATCTTAAGAATCTGCAGGAACTTCACGTTTTGGATGCCGAGTTCCCGGTAACTCAGAAAAAAAGGAGTCGGAATGCATTATATAGATTGAGCGATAACTACTACGATTTCTGGTTCGAATTTATTTATCCGAACAAGAGTATGCTGGAAGAGGGAAAAATAGATAAAGTGTTGAAAAGAGAGCGAAATAACCTAAGAAGGCATGTTTCTTTTGTATTCGAACAGATCTGCCGAGAATATATTTTAGAAGAATCGAGCGAGGTGGGAAGATGGTGGAAAAAGGGTGAAGAGATAGATGTAGTTGGTATAGATAGAAGCAGTAATAATATCGTGTATGGAGAGTGCAAGTACAGTAAACATCCTGTTGGTATTGAACTGTTTGAGAGGTTAAAGAAAAAGGCCGAACTGGTGGATGGGAAGTATAAACACAAAGAGTATGTAATATTCTCCTGGTCTGGATTCGATGGGAGTTGGGACGACGTAGATACGAAAGACCTACGTTTAGTAAATAATGAGGATCTTACCGCTCATTTTGGTTAAAACGAGTTCAAAGAAAAAAGAAAAAGGGGTTTTGGATTTTATTCTACAGACTCGAAGCGTCCCTTCAAGTTGGTCATCACTTTCGGAAGTGTGGTGTATTCCATATCTTCCAGAGGTAGTCTGTGTGGTTCGAAGGGGCCGTGCCTGCGCATGTAGTTTGAGATTCGAGCGGATTCTTCTCTTGCCGGGTCGTAGGCCGGGTCGTCGAAAAGATCTGATGGCATACCCATCTTTCCATCCTTTATCTGGAATCCAAAAGCAACTACTCTTGGGGGTCCGTCGAATCGTGTGCACCTTGCCTGTTCTACACCGACGGGCATTATGGGTCCGTTGTGGCTGCCTCTCATCCAACCGGAAACAAGGAAGGGATGCGAATAAGGCTCGATCACTTCACCCAATGCGGGTAATCCGGATTGCGCTCGTACCACGGCAACTGGATCGTCTTTGCCAACGTATTCGCCGGCTATCTGGTATAGTTTTTCCGTACTCACCACAGCTACAGGTTCGTCCGTTGGTAATTTACCTTCTTTTGGAAATACACGTTTGATAACAAAACGTCCCTTGGCACCGATCAGTGCAAGGATGTCGTACATCTCATCCGGTGCACTCATGAAAACACGTGTAGATTCCTTTATATCCCATATCTCAAAGGTGAAACCCGAATGTATCGACGGGTCGATCACCAGCCCTGCTGTATTGAAAGGATCTGCAAAGGTCTTGAAGATCGGGTAGTTGAAGGCACCGGGCTCGGTTTTATCCATCATAAAAGCCACCAAAGGCTCTGATTTTCTCTCGGTGAATTCCATCTCGGCTATCCCTGGTCCCATCCCTTTTATGTTACCTGAGAAGGCGTCAGATAGAAGGTCCTGTCCTGCACCGTAGAGCCCTAATTTTTTTGCTACATCAGTAGCTTTCTTGAATGTGTCCCAAGCGAGAGAGTGTACCTCGTCCGAATCCTCACCTTCTTGATGAGTCATCAGCAGTTCCAGATCGTCACCACAGTGGGTAACGTGGAAATCCATAAGTATTTCTTTGTCTTTGAGGTTTTTCTCCGCCGCCTCGATTAACTTAGGGTGAACTGTCGCGTGTCCCGGAAAGCCACCCACATCCGCTTTGATTGCGCTGAATGTTGTCTTGGTCATGATAATCCCTTACAGGATGCTATCAGGGGGTTGAATAAAAGTGTATCGATTGGTGGTAAGAGTTCAGCTTTCTGAAGTTGTAGGTTGAGACATATTCTGATTCAGAA
>CAYVTG010000027.1:0-20575 GCA_964454575.1 uncultured Thermoplasmata archaeon | reverse complement strand
ATAAAAGAACTCGGGGATCTGCTTGTGGTTTCCAAAGGATCAAAGACAGTTCTGGTAGAAGCATATGCAGAGATTCTGGTAGAAGAGGGCTATATACGTTTGAGATGGGGAGATCTAAACAGGTTGGATGTTCTTGAAGAAGATACTGTAACAGTCAATATTTATAAACCCATAACCAAAAAGATCACCAAGCGGGTTAAAAGGATAATGCGATAAAGTCAGACATTCCAAGGGGAAAAGCTTAAGTTAACCATTGATCATATGGTTATGTCAGACAAAAAGCATCGATGGGGTGCCTAAATGTGTAAATACTTATATGGAAAAGGAAAATGCGCTCATCCGAAGAATTTTACCATAGATTGCGTAGGAGAAGACTACTGCAATTTTCCGGAAAATCCGGATGAAGCTAAGGTGAAAGGATCTTTTAGAGTAGAAGGTCAAACGAAGGTAGAACAAGAGGACAAATGTCCCGATACAAAATGTGGTATATACTGTCAAAGGTACAATCGTTTTTACTGTGCTGGCGAAACCAACTGTCAGACAGAAGAAGAATATCTAAAGCATATGAACCTGTACGGATGTATCGAATAGAAACCGGCTATCAGTAAGATTCCAGATCATCGCAGCCGTAGAAGGCACTCTGTACCTCTGTATATATATCTTCTAAACCTTTTGGTTCTAATGACGATACCGGTATCAAAGTCTGTTGATCGATTATCTGCTCCAGACTTTTCACCAGCTCTATGCCTACAAAGTTGTCCCTGTTTTCATTATCCCTCAGATCTGATTCGAGAAGCGTAAGATCCGAAGCGCGTTGTAGTATCAGTTCCAAATCTACGTCAGACAATATGTCAGATTTAGATAGTATAGGGATGTACGGGACATTAAATCTAAATTGAGTGGTTATAGCCAAAAGCATAAGAGAGATGAAGCCGCTGGGTTGTTTTGAAAGGATTGGGTCGAAAAGGAAAGCGATGGTAGAGTATTCATCACCGAGGATCTTCATCAATTCCGTACTGGAACGGCGGAATGTAAATAGTTCGATCTGCCCGGGTGTGTCTATAAGAAAATAATCACACTCATAAGTGTCCATCACATCACGTATCTGAGTTGCATTCAGGGCTATCATGTCCGCACACACTATCTGTGCACCGTTCGGACCCAGACCGTGTTCGTCCATGACCCCTTCTAATGAGATCCACTCTCGAATGTCTATTTCCGGATCATAAGGTAGTTGTTCCGCCCCGGGATCAAGATTTATGGTCACGGCCTGAAATCCGTTCATGTCCATCCATTTTTTAAATTCGCTCGTCAGTGTAGATTTACCACAGCCGGCTGTTCCAACGAAGTACAGATTAGTGTGCATAAAAGTCCTTACATCGTGAAAGGACTAAATCTTTGTGGTCGTCATGTAGTGTCGTTCTCAGCACTCATAGGGTATATCATCGCCGAAGCTCAACTTTGTTTTTTCATCACAGAACGACGTTAGGCTATAACACGATCACTTTTAAAATATATCCGCTTTCTTCGGCTGATTACCCAAAAATATAATTCCTATATAGCTATTAAGGGACTCGATCACGATGCAGATACCGGCTGGAAAAATCATAAGAAGCGAATTTGGCGGAAAGGGTGTACTCCAGACCTTCCTTAAGGAAGCGGAGAGTACCAAGATAGAAGGTTACATAGGGACCAGTCTCACAAAAGACGATACGAGAGCTCATGGTATCTTGATGTTTAAACAGGGCGATATTGTCGGCGCAGCATATTCCGGCGCGGATACCGTCTACGGTAAAAGAGCTGTACGTCTTATCGCGGCAGATTCCATGGATACGGACTGCTTGTTAAAACTGCATTCTTATTCTTTCAAATCTTCATCCATGACCATTGACCACCTACTGGCCGGTAGGGAAGAATGGAAGGTCGAGACAGGAGTAAATATACCACTGGAGATGGATAGAGGCAAGCGGGAATATAGGCCTTCAAAAGGTACAGAAGATGTAAGCCGTCGACCTGATATCGATATATCCACGGACGAAATGGATGTAGATATAGGAGACATCGGCAGGTTTGATCTCACCCAAGAAGCCATGCGTCCGGTGAACGATGATGAAGGTATAGTAGATCGTGCAGAGAAGCGCGTACGCAAGATACGAGCGGGTAAAGAGCAAGAGGAGATCGAAAATATAAGAGAAGAACTCCAAAAACAGCGCACGTCATTGAAAGAGAGAGAGAGATCGCTGGATGAAAGAGAAGAGAAGGTCAACAGCAAAGCCGAGGAATTGAAGAACAAGGCCGGCGAAGTAAAGAAAGAACTGAAAGAAGTACGGACCATATGGGCGGGATTAAAAAGAGAAAACCAAAAAATAAATGCCGCCCGTGAAGAATTGGAACGTAAGATAGGTGAGCAGATAAGCCGCGAAGAAGGGCTCATAGAGAAGGAGAAGGAACTCAGAACTCATCGGGAAGAGTTAGATGAATGGGAAGAGAGTATAAAGCGCCGCTCTGAAAAATTGGGGACCATGGAGGAGGAACTGAGCAGCTGGAAACGAGAGCTAGATAAAAAAGAGAAACGATTGGACAGTATGGAAGTAGAAGTTGAGTACCGAGAAGAAGCCATATTCGATAAGGAGAGCGCACTTTCGGAAAAAGAAGAGGAGCTCAATGCACAGGAGGCACGTTTGGAAGAGAAAGAAGAACAGCAGCGAGAAGTACTCGAGGATATGGATAAACGTAAGCGGGAACTGAACATAAAAGACGAAGAGTTAGAGATGCGTGAAAAATCATTGGATAACAGGGAAGACGTACTGAGCAAAGAAAAAGAAAAGGTGGAAGAACTAAAACACGGACTTAAATCAGATAGGGAATCCATTCGTACTATGAAAAAGGAGCTCAGGGAACGGGAGAAAAAATTGGATGATAAAGAATCCGAGTTAGACCAAAGAATGAAACAGATAGAAGATAATGAGAGTGAACTATCGGATCAAAGAGCAGAACTGGAAGAAAGGGCGTTGGAGCTGAATAAAAAAGATATAGAGCTCACCAAACGTGACAGCGAGCTAAATGTCAAAGCAGATAGGATCATCTCGGCCCAGGATGATATAGAAGAAGAGAGGGCGAGACTCGATGAACGAAGGGAAGATCTCGAGCACGAAAGAAAGCAATTAGACCAGCTTAAAGAAGGTCTGGAAGAGAAGGAAAAAGAGTTGGAACAAGAATATCAAGAGCGTAAGGAGGAATTAGATACTCTTGAAACAGAACTCGGAGAACTCAGAAGGTCCTTGAATGGTACCAAAGGTGCATTATCCCGAAAGGAAAACATAATCGAAGAGAAGGAAAAGGAACTCCAAGAAAAGTACGAAGAATTGGATGAGAAACTAGAGGATATCGAGAAACGAGAAAAACTACTCGAAGAGGACGAGAAAACTAATAAAGAAGAGCGGAAAAAACTCGAGACAGAACGAAAAGAACTGGAGAAAGAAAAAAGCGAACTGGAAAAAACCTTGAAGGAGAAGGAAAAAGAGTTGGAAGAGAAGTCCGCTTTATTCAAAAGCAAGTTGGAAAAATTATTGGGAGATAGTGAGGACATAGACCGCCAACGATCCAAACTCGATGAGCGTGAGGAAACATTAGATAAGAGGGAAGAAAAGATCGAAAAAAGATTGAAAGATATCGACGAACGTGAAAAGGAATTCGAAGATCTGAAGAAAGAGGTCGAAAAAAGAGCTTCAGAATTGGATGAACTGGAAGAGAAATTAGAAAAAAGGGAAAAGGATTTCGAAAAGAAACAAAAATCGCTAAAAGAGATAAGAGAGGGATTGGACCTTATCTGATATCAGATTATATCTACCATTATCCCCTTCTGAGCGTGTAATCTGTTTTCCGCCTGATCGAAAACAACTGAGTGCGGTCCGTCCAACACTTCGCCGGTGATCTCGACGCCTCTGTGTGCCGGTAAACAATGCATCACGATAACATCTTTGTTCGCTAGCTCAACAAGTTTCTGATCGATCTGGAAGTCACTAAGATCTTCAAGACGTTTCTTTTCTTCGGCTTCATCTCCCATGGACACCCATACATCTGTATAGAGGATATCCGCATCTGAAACTGCAGATCTCGGGTCGTCTGATAAAGAGATAGATGCGCCGGTTTCTTCTGCTAGTTCCAAAGCCATGTTGTATATGTTTTCGTTAGGTTCGTATCCCTTCGGAGTGCATGCAATCATATCCATCCCGACGGCAGCGGATCCAAGCAATAAAGAATTGCATACGTTGTTACCGTCACCGAGGTATACCAGTTTTTTATCGAAAGATCCTTTGTGTTCCTTGATTGTCATAAGATCTGCTAGTATCTGGCATGGGTGTTCTACATCATCAAGACCGTTTATAACGGGTATGGATGCGTTTTCGGCTAGTTCGAGCATCATATTGTGATCGAATGCTCGATACATGATACAGTTCACGTATCTGCTGAGTACCTTGGCAGTATCGGCTATGGTTTCACCTCGACCTACCTGCATATCTTTAGGGCTGAGATAAAGCGCATGTCCTCCGAGCTGAGTGGTTCCAACTTCGAATGAAATCCTGGTCCTAGTACTGGGCTTCTCGAAGATCATACCCAGGCTTTTACCTTCCAGGGGTTTGTATGGTTCTTCATTTTTATGCTTCTTCTTTATCTCTCCGGCTATTCGCAGGATCTCATGGATCCTGTCCTTGATATCCATTATGGAAATTACATGTTTTGGCATCTTTATCTACTCCTTATTCATATGTTCCGTCGGTCAACCTTTTCATGAGGTCAACGTAAAGCTTGCTTGCTGCGATCATCACATCCTCAGGCATCGACGGTATCATCGGTTCGTCTTCTCCTTCACGTCTTGCTTCCATGAGATCTTTGTGATAACCTATATCTCTGTAATACTGTCTTACAAACTCCTTACTCTTTTCCACGAAGTTACCCTTTTTATATTCGCTCAATTCCCAGAAACGATCTTCATCGACGGTACCAAATGTATCTATCACCATTATCTCTCTATTATGATCCATAGCGAACTCCTTTTTCCCGTCCACATGGAGTAAACCGTTCTTCTCTACGGTTCTCTCTATGAGCCGATCGATCTTCATCACGGCGTCTTTGATCTCGAGATACTCTTCATCGGTTAGTCCAGATATTTCAAGTGCTTCGTCATAGGTGATGTGTCTGTCAAATTTTTCGAGCTTTGTAGTTACTTCAAAGTGAGGTTTTGGTAACCGGTCTCCGTACTTAGGCATCTCTTTAAATCCGTAGTCTCGGAAGTCAACTTCACCTCTTTGGATCCTGTCATTTAAAGAGCCTGCTACATAATATCTGCATATGAATTCCAAAGGGATCAGATAATTAGTGGTGCTGTTGTCTATCTTATCGTAATCCTTGATTACATCTACCTTCTCTACCTTCATTGTTTGTTCGTCCAACATCTCTATAAAATGTGTGTTAATTCTCAGATCGTTTTTTAGTCGGTTGAACCAGTACGTAGAAGTTTTGCATAGACTTTCTCCTTTACGCGGTACGTCAGTCGGTATGACCTTATCAAAAACAGATATGTTATCTGTGAAGAAGAACATCAGATGATCGTCACCGATATCATAGACTTCCTTGACTTTACCTTTCCTTATTAATTTCTTCATCTGCCAGCACCTGTTTTTTCTCGAAGATTGAAACGGAATATTTAAGGTTTATCATTTATGAATACTAAGGAATTTTTCCCCTTTCTTCATCACTTTTTTAGCGTTGTCGAAAGTTAGTTTTTCCATCGACTCTTTGTAAGGCAGCCAGATATAATTCTGGTGTTCGTTGGATATATCGATACTTTTTTGTTCGGTTTTACCCAGGTAGTAAATAACCTGTTTGTGTACCATGACTCTTCTAGCTTTGTATATATAATCGATGGTTTCTTCGAATCCTTCTATGAGTTCGACATCTTCCGGGCGGATCCCGGTTTCCTCCTTCAACTCTCTTAATGCAGTTTCCTTCGGGGTTTCGCCGCCCTCGATATGTCCCTTGGGGTAATCCCAATGTCCTGCAGGATAATGAAGGAGCAGATACTGCCTTTCCTCCGCTTCTCTGAAAACCAAAACGCCAGCGGATCGTTCTTCTCTCATGGTCTATTACCCGTAAAGAGGAGGATGCGCATGATGCTGTTTCATACTATCGTGCGACTTCTGTGTTTGATCTACCAGTTTGGAAAGGCCCTTTTCAAAGTGTTCCGCACTATCTAGTAACGTTCCGGTCTCTATATCTACATCGATATATTCCGAAAATCTTTCCAGAAGATTAGCGGATGCCCTTGCATCGGGTAATTCTGCCGTACCTTCTGCTAATAATGCTATAGCTCTCAATTTTCTCTCGTGAGCCTCCAAAAGTAAAGAACTGGACATGCCCGAGATAGCGCCCCGGTCTATCACGTCCACGTTGAATTTTCTAGCTTCTCCTTCTAACGAATGGGCACTTAACACACCCCAGACCTTCTTCTCATCTTCCTCAGAACCGACTATTCCATCGAAGATAACTATCTCCTTTATGCCGATATCCTTGGCCCAATCAACCAACCATCGGGACAATGAATTAGCCAGTTCATTAGGTATTATCATGTCCGCTTTTACGAGCATGAAATCATCTCCGCCGAATATTCTCACCGGTCTTCGTGGTATTCCATCAAATATGACTGCCGTAGGTGGAAAGTCATCACATTGTATCGACGCGACTTGTTTTAGCCCAAGTGTGTTTATGATCTGTTCGGAAGCTATGCCTCCGATAAGACCCAATCCAGGAAAACCGGCCACCAATATATCTACATCAGGAAGCTCCTTTTCCAGTACTATGTTGTAGTTTCCTCTATTGTTCATTATATCACTTATGTTACAACGTAAGGGACACTACTATTTTAGACTTGTGAGAAAAATAAAGAAAGCGGAAAGGGGTTTTTAATGATTTTTTTAGTCGAAGAGATCCTCTTCTACGTCCTCCGGTTCATCGAAGAGTGATTCCTCATCCATCTCTGTTTCCTCGAGATCTTCTTCGAATAATTCCTCGTCTTCGAATACAAAATCTTCGTCTTCGTAGGGTTCTTCTATGGATTCATCGGGCTCGGATCCCGTACCTTTCTTTTTGACGACAACAATAGCGATCAATATCAACACGATGATAAGTGCTATCGCTCCAATCCATAAGCCCATGTTCGATCCGTCGGGGTCTTCTCCCTCGGATTCGGTATTGAAGCTGTACGTCTCCGATCGTTCGCTATCTTCATCATCATCTGCTACTGCGTACCACTCGTAGGTCTTTCCGGATTCTAGGTTTGACCATGTTACAGAAGCTCGACTTCCGCTTGGTGCGGTTGCAGTTCCGATCACCGAATCATCGGATGCGTCATAGAATGTAACGGTGATCATGTCTCCGTCATCATCAGATACTAAAACACTGATAGTCGATGTAGTGCCCGATATCTCCGTACCGTCAGCAGGTTCAGCCGATGTGGGTTTTGAAGGTGCAGTGTTCGGTCCTCGTGTGGTGAATTGCCAGGTTGGTGATGTCGAGGTTTCCATTCCATCGTCTGCTATCGCATACCACTGATAGGTAGTTTCCGTATCTAAGTTTGACCATGTTACGGATGCGGTTGTGCCGCTAGCTGCGGTTGCCGTATCGATGACGGTATCGTCGGAAGCGTCGTAGAAAGTAACTGTCAAAGAGTCTGCGTTCGGATCTGAAACATCTACACTTAGTGTAGGATTTGTCCTCACGCCTACGGCTTCGTCTTCGGGTGACGGGTTGGTCGGTTCGTCAGGAGCATCGTTACCGGTTCCGGTGGTGAACTCCCATGTTGGAGATGCAGTCGTGAAAACACCGTCGTCTGCGATCGCGTACCATCCATAGGTGGTTTCCATCTCTAGATCAGACCATACCAAGGAAGCTCTTATACCGCTTCCTATGCCGGTTACATTGCCTATCTCGTTGTCGTCAGCATCGTAGAAAGTAACGGTCATATCATCTCCATCAGGATCTGATACCAGTACGCTTAGTGTAGGGTTAAGAGCTACATTATCTGAATCATCACTCGGTCTTGGGTCCGACGGAACATCCGGTGCGAAGTTATCGACGCCGGTGGTGAATTGCCATGTTGTTGATTCATCCGATTCAAGGATTCCGTCACTCGCCACTGCATACCATTCGTAAGTAGTATCGGGAGCTAGGTCGGACCATGTGATCGATGCTTGATTGTCGCTTGAGATGTTGGTAACAGTACCTATCTCGCTGTCATCTCCTGCGTTGTAGAAAGTTACAGTCATAATATCTCCGTCCGGATCCGATACACGAACGCTCAAAGAGAGATTCAACGATGTCCCTGTAGCGTCGTTTTCGGGTGAAGGATTGTAGGGCATATCAGGTCGGAAATTGGTGCTGAAAGACCAGATAACTGATGACGTTGTAGTCATTCCATCATCCGCCACTACATACCATTGGTAGGTTGTTTCATAACTTAAACCAGACCATTCCACAGAAGAATATTCGCCACTGGAAACCCCAGTGTCAGTTCCTAAAATACTATCGTCTTCGGCATCATAGAATGTTACATCCATGTCATCTCCATCATGGTCTGTTAACTTTACAGACAAAGTGACAGCAGTTTCAAATCCCATCTCATCTTGAGATGGTGATGGTCGACCGGGTTGCATCGGCGGTATATTCGTTCTGAATGACCAAGTAGATGAAGTATAGAAAATGTCTCCATCGAAAATTTTGACATACCATTCATAGACTGTACCCCACGATAGATTTTCCCATTCAAGTGTAGCATTTCCATCATGTTCCGTATCCGTGACCACGCCTATTTCCTGGTCATCAGCAGAGTCATAGAATTTTACATCCAAAGTATCTCCGCCTTCATCGGAAAGATTTACAGATAAGGTGACTGAATTATCAACGCCTGTTTCCTCGTTATCGGGAGATAAAAGCATGATCGAGGGTGTTTTAGTAGTGAACGTCCAGGTAGGTGATGTGGTAACAGATACACCATCATCTACTTCGGTATACCAAGAATAAGATGTACCCCATGATAGATTGTTCCAATCCATATAGGCGTCGGTTCCACTTGGAACGTTACTAACGGATCCTATCTCACTATCCTCTATAGCATCGTAGAATGTAACATTCATTTCTTCGATGTTTCCATCCGATACATTTACTCGTAGAGTAGAATCATATCGCGTGATAGAAGATTCGCTGACTGGAGAGACAAGTGATACGTTCGGTATGTAATTTGTAGAGAAATTCCAAGTTTCTGATCTGTTCTCCAAGTTGAGATCATCTTTAGCGATTGCATACCATTCATATTCTCTACCATCTTTAAGGCCGGACCATTCTACTGAAACCCGGCTTCCGCTAGTTACATCTGTTACAGAATCTATCAGAACATCGCTAGTGGCGTTATAGAATTCAACATCTACCTCAATCCCTTCGGGATGCTGAATATCAACACTTAAAAGAGGATTCACATCAACTTTCATATCTCCATCGGATGGTGAGGGGTTGCTCGGCTTTCCTGGTTTATCCGCAAGCCAATTCAGCATACGATACATCAATTCAGTTCTGTTTTCAAGGCCTGAAACACCGGAGAATTCGAACCCTGTATGGATAGTTTTGAAATCTCCATATTCTGCCCTGACAGCAGGATATTTTGTTCCCCCTGAAGAAGTATAGAAATGTGTGCCATCGCCAACGGTTTCTATGTAATATGTACCTGTATCTAAATCGCCGTAATAATCTCCGTCATAAACAGTGATATTAAATCCATGACTTATCGGGTCATTAACCACAGCGTCAAATTGGATTGACCCGTAATCACCATAATCATCATATAACCAGTTGGCCTTTAGATATCGATGTGACCACGAATCCCATCGATTAGAATATGTTGATGAGTCATATAAGCAATAGACACCTGATAGATAGAATCTACCGCCGTTATCCAAAAATGTTCCTATTTTTGCTCTATCTGTACCATCTAGTGTAGGAGTGTCCGCCCCATAAGTAAGGCCCGTGAACCATATCACTACACGGTGCTCGGACATCAAATCGGTATCTGGTGTTCCCAACGAAGAATGGTCCCAATAATTGTAATTTAAGCCGTTTTCATCTAGAGATGCCATATACCAATCCTCGGATGACAATCCGTTATCATCATCGACTAAAAGGATCGGTGCTTTATTGTAAGCTGTAAAAGGTGTATCCTGCCATACGGGAGTATCGCTGTTCTGAGATTCGACGCTCAGAGTACCTATAGACCCCGAATCTTCGGAGCCGACTACCAACTTAATGTAGATATTTTCACTTTCTCCTTTAGAGATAGTAACATTGTCTATAATATGGCTTTTATTTGAATCATATATCTCTGCGTCCCAGAATGGATTACCTAACCACAGATCGTACGTATCGTTTTCACTTCCCAAGTTGTATATATTTTTTCCAAGCCAAAGTTCTTCCCCGATATCCCCTGTGCCTGTTGAAACGTAGGGGGATGTATTCAATCTGTAATCCGGTACATCTTCGTATAGGAACAGCACTGACCACGCATCGACTAGATTGGTGTGATCATAGTCTATGCCTATAGTGCTATCTTGGTTTTCTATTCCAACGAATGCGTTTGGGCTAGAGATAGATTGATAATTAAACCAGATCTCTCCGGTTTTATTCAGAACCACTTGGAAAGTTTGTTGATTAGCACCGTCGGCTACATTATCCCAAGTGACTATGAAGGCATCAGATGTTTGATTGTAATATATCTCTCCTGTCGTGATGTCTAGAGTTGTTGAATATGGCGATACGATAGTATTGAATGATTCACTTAACGCTGTTTGTTGATAACCAGCGATATCTGTAAAACTAAGCCATCCATCAGAATTGATATTTACCGAGTCATAATCCACACCGTAAAATCTGAATTCGAAACCGAGTTCTACATTCGTCCAGTTATCGTTACCTATGCCGGTAGCGACATCTTCTGTACCGATTGGATGCCACCAGAATGAAACAGTATCTGTCACATTATAACCCCATCCATCATCCGCTGTAACTGTTTCTGATGGTGGAATACTACCTTGTACGGTATTGGACACTATACCTGCGAAGGAGGAGCCGATCAATAGTATCACTAGTGCAAATGTCATACATCTTGCGATCTTATTTCCTTTCATATCAGATCACCTCTTCTTCGAAGATCTCTTCTTCAAATTCTTCCGTGTATTCGTCTTCCTGTGTCTCATCGAAATCCTCTTCAAAGTTGTCTTCATCGAAATCTTCTTCAAAGTCATCATATTCCTCCACCTCTATTGGTTTTGATGTAGGAGGGGTCTTTCTGATCAATAACACGAAGGCCAGTATTGCTGCTAAAATAAACATACCCACCATCGCTGCCATGGGTAACATACCTACGTTTGTTTGACCGGTGGCTTCGATGACCTTGGACTCTTCTACCAAGTTTCCTGCTTCATCTTCGACAGTGATATATATCTCATTCCTTGAATTTGGAGTCAAAGAAACAGTCTCTTCGAATCTACGGTTGGTCAGTCTTTGAGTTCTTCCGTTTATCCTAACGGTTGAATCTTCACTGACGGAACCGCTGACTACAGCTTCGTTTCCTTCCAATTTTACTTCCCAATCTATTTCAGGAGGAGTGCTATCTCTTTCAAGGATGATCATCCTTGAGATGGCTTCGTTACGGACTTCGTCTTCTGCTTCTACCCTTATGTTATTTGAACCGTCGTTTAATGGAACATCCAGGTTGAAACTACCGTCTCCGTAAACGTCTGTTTCCTGTCCGTTTATACTTACGGTCACGTTACCCGGTTCGTCACCAATGTTTACTCTGCCTTTGACTTCTATACTATCTTCGTTGGTCACAGTCAGTGTTGGATTTGGGCTATCGATAGTTATCTCCGGTGGTGAATTGTCTCTGAAAATCGTTATAGAACTAGATTGTGTATTTCCAGCTATATCCACCGATTCTAGTATCAATCTATAACCACCTTCTTCACCAAGAGGAATATCAATAGAGTAACTGTTTTCATCGCCACCAAATGATATAGCCGCATCTTTGACTACATCCATTTTTGTTTGTATATCTTCGAGAGAATATGATACATTCGCAGTATCTCCTGATACCGATCCAGTAATTTCTATACTGCTTTCTGTAGTTATGTATCCATCTTGTATATTATCTATATCTATATCTGGTGGAGTTGTATCTATAGTGAAATTAGAGTACGTAACATTCATATTTCCAGCTTTATCGGATACAACGAATTTAGCAGTATGATCCCCATCGGGTAGATCCTTTTCGGGGACATACAGGATAGCATTTTCATCTTTTCTTAATCCTACCCTGACCTTTTCTCCATTAAGAGATATATATGAATTATCCAGATCTATACCACTCTGTACAATTTCATCATCCTCTTTACCATCTTCTATATTCACTGAAAGAGGAGGTCGTGCTTCGCTTAGAAGAGCCCCATCTGTTGGTGATTTGTCCGTTATCTTCGGTTTTTCATAGTCATATACAAGAACTGGATTTATGACCTGTACAAGCGCTAGGGATGCAACGCCCGGGGACACAAATATCATAGTTTCTACTTGCCCTCTTTTGTCTTTTTTTGCGTAGGCGGATAACACGTTTTCTCCGGTATCGTATACACGAACAGTCCCATATTTCAATTTGAGCATATATATCGGTTCGTCTCCGATATCTATCCAGAAAATGTCCGAGTCTTGTTTATCTTCAGTGACGTTGGCATAATCAGGTAAAGATAAACCGTTATTTGCGAACTCATCGATCAACCATTGAGGTAGTTCTTCATCCCTTATCTTATCCTCTTCATTCGCGGTTTCATCCATTTCATAGGAGAATAACCTTTTGAAATTAACATCGATAAAGTACAGGCGTTCTCCGTCTTCCATTATCCAAAAGTCATCTCTGTCCTTTACAATGTAAGCTTCATCGGGGAGCTCTATAGAATTATTAGAGAAAGTATCTCGTATCCAATCAGGGACCGCTTCTCCGTGACTCAGATTCTCCAACTGATCAAAGTTGAACAATTTATCTGCATATAGATTCCATCCAAGGGAAAATGATGCATCGAAATTTCCATCCGTTGGATGTATGGGTTCATAGGGAACATCCCATGCTTCGAAGAGCGATTCTCCTTCTACATAGAAAAGGTAATCATAGTCGTACATACCGGATGAAACTGCATAACCGGCTATCATACAGTAGTATCGTCCCGGTCTTGGATCTAATATCGTAACCGTCTCGTCGGCAGTAGGATTACCATCGTATGCTATGAAACCATCTACAGTCGGTATACCATCCTCGATATATTCGTCATCTACACCTGCCCAGAAAATGCCTAAATCATAATCGTCTCCATCGGAGTGACCATAAACACTGAATGTAAAACTCAAAGTTCCTTCTGGTATGGTGATTATCTGTTTAGTGGGTGCCTCTGCGATATACTCTATAAAGCCACCATCAACATAAGGATGTTCGTCTATAGGTAGCCCCGATTCACTTTTTGTCTTTGCTTCGGGAACAAGTGCAGAGATTCCACCTGGTATATCAAATGTACTTTTTATATTGATAGTGGTGTTACCGACAGGTTCGTTATATCTGTTGAACGTAGTAGGATTGATCTTCAGCTGACCGATATGTCCTTCGAACCTTTCACCCAAAGAATCAGTCAAACCTACACCGTCACAACGTACTTCGACGATAACGTGGCTGGTAGGTCTAGAGCGCAGATAATTTGATAGTTCAAGAAGTGTCCAATTCGGGGTCGAAGAAACGGGAGATTGAGCTACTAACCCCATAGCAAAAGAGCCGTAATCAGCTCCTGAAAATGGGCTGAATGTTTGACCATATAGATTGACGGATATCGAGCCTTCCTGTGATAATTGTTCTACCAAAGCGAGAATATGATTGTTTTCTCCAGGGCCATATTCAAGATCATAATTCAGGATGAACAACCGTGAATCGTAGAATCCATTTCCACCTATCCTTGAATTAGAGTAAAGGCTGTGGGTCGGTTCGCCACCGCCGAAAATGAAATCGCCGTTAGATTTCGTAGGCAAACCGGCAACATTCACAAATACGGGTATCAATCCAGTGTTTTTGCTGTCGGTTTCATATATTATAGTACCTTGATATCCGCCGACTTGGGCATCTTCAGGTACGTTCATACGGACGTTAAAACCATCGTTACTGACATCTTCGATATCGATCCAGTCCCATTCAACCTTTTCGTAGGCCTCTATCGTAATATTTCCGTACATCTCATATCCTGCAGTTCTCGATTGTATGATCAAACCTTCATGTATTCTTTCTTTTGGATTATGTACGTAAGTAGAGACGTACCTTCCTTTATCCATTGACCAAGTCATACGGCTTCTCTCATTCCTGGCAGGTTCTCCTCCAAAACCTTCACCATCGAGTATCCCGTTTCCGCCGCTTGTGGTCGTGAAAGAAGGATGTTCTTGTTGCCTTAACAAAGTTTCATTAGCATCCTGCCAGTTGAATATGTTTATGTAAGCATTTCTATCTCCGTCCTGCATACCGACGATCTTGATGAAACCTGTTGTGTTAAGGATCGTTTGGATCATATTATCTTCGGTCTCATCATACACCTTACTGAATAATCCCTCCTCAGCTCTTCTATAAACACCTGGTCCATCGAATGCGTTTCTTGCGAGGGTTGCTGTTCCATCGAAGGTTTTTGAATCGAATTCAAATGTATATTCAAGTGTCTTCTCGTAAACTACAGCTTTAACATCTGTAACATCCGAATCACCTTGTGTTGTCAATCCGATGCGATGTTCGTAGCTTTCTCCGGGATACATAAGGTTGGCCATACCCGCTCTCGGTATGCCGTCGAATTCTCCTGGGCTCCAGTATTCCGTATCCGGATATGCCCCTTCTGTTCTCAGTGCTATCTCTACAGCTCTGGTGGCATTGACCCATCCTGCACCTTGCTGTAAAGGATCGTATTCATGATCGTCAGCAGCAGCCATGATTATCTGTTTGATCTCCTTGTTAGTCGGTGCTCTACCATGAGAATGCTCAAATGCTTGGTACACCAATGCAGATATCCCTGCGGTGACTGGTGCAGATAAGCTGGTGCCGGAGAACAGATCGAATGCTTGTGAATTGTTTCTGGTATTAAAAGACAAACGTTTACTGGTCTCTCTGAATATGTGCCAGCTCAATATCTGATGTCCGGTGGTACCTTCTGAAAACGCTAGAGTAGGTGGGAAAGCTGCCATGGCGAATGCACCGGTAGCGAAAACATCAACACCCGGTTGACCTAGTAGATTAGGTCCTCGGCTTGAGAAATCAACAACATCACCATAAGGACGTTGCTCCCTTGGATCACCGTCACCTATAGTACCACCAAAATCAGGATATACACCCGAATCTCTGAACTGCAAAAAGTTCATGTTGTTTCCTAAATAGGTACGGTATGCCATGTCTGAACCTCCTGCCACAGTGATCACGGCAGGTGATGAACCGGGTGAACCCAGCGTTCCGTAACCGTTACCCTGGTTACCTGCGCTGGCAACCAGTATCGTATTCGGATACTCCTTGGAAAGTTCCATGGCCAATCTATCGTAATAGAACCATCCTGCGTTATCGGCGAATGCACCCCAGCTGTTACTGTTGATCATCGCTTCGTCGCCCGTACCGGGTATACCATCGTAACCTTCTGATGCAAATCTCCAACTAGCTTCCATGGATCCACCCGGGACTCCCAGCATACTTATCCCGATGATCTTTGCGTTCGGCGCAGTTCCTAAAGAAGTTAGTTCTTTGTATCTTTCTACAGCATCATCCGCTCTAACAGTGGATATGAATCGAGAATTCTTTACACCCGCCAATCCGGTACCTGCAGCAGCAGAAGCTGTAGAAGTGCCGTGAGAACCCCAATCATCGTAAAACGCCGTGAGGTTACCTTGTTCGGGGATGGTTATGTTTTTGTATTCAAATATCTCTGCATACCTGTCTGCATAGGGTACAGAGTTTTCACCATCCGAGATCCAGTAAAGTAATCCAGCGGACAAAACTATGTTTGCGTTCTCTGCATCGTTACCCATCCATGCGAATTCATAGTTATCTCTTACATGTTCTGGATGTAGGTTCGAAGCTTTGATTATACCTTTATTTTCCCAACTCTTCAATTCTGTAAAGGCAAGCGGGCTCGATTTATTCACTGGCTTTTCGTCTTGGAAGTCGTAATTATGGTTTATATCTACCAAAATTTGGTCGTATACTCCAGAAGTTTCACTGTCTATCAAGAGCATGCCTACGTGTTCGCCCCATAGGTTTGCAAGGTGGTTTGCTTTGGAAAGTCCAAATCTATAATGGCCACTCTGTGATTGAAGGCCAACAGGTAAAGAAGTCATGTTGTATATGGTCCAGAACTCCTCTTTACCCCATGTACCATTGGCTGGATACTGCATCTTAGGTATAGAAACCTTCATTAATTCGTATCCGCTGCCACCGCATACGTAATTTATAGAGATCCCTTCGTTATTTTCGATATCACGGAAAACTGTAAATTCACCTTTTTTCTTGTTTATTGTATAGAGATTTTTATCCCATAATCTGAAACCACTGTAAGATACCAGCGTCGCACTGTTTGATGTGTCTACACTCTTGTAGAATGTGATCTCGCCTGTGGTTTCGTCTATATCAAAAGATGGCTTGAACCAGTAATATTCCCAATCATAAGTTATGTATATCTTTGTACCGGTCGAAATACTTTTGTTCAATTGGATAGTGCCGTTCTTTGGATCAAGTATGTAGTTACTTTTATCCCATTTAGATGTGCCTACATAAACCTGCGCATTTTTGATATTTTTATTTTCTGTATGGTAGATTGCCCCTACGTCTGCAGGTCCTTCAAAGACCAACTCTCGGACCTTACCTTGTGGTACGCGGCCCCACTCATAAGTAATATTGACATAACATCCTTCTGTGTTACCGTCATTATTGAGCAATTGTTGAAGTATCTCTATCGTACCGTTTTCACGATCCAATATATAGTTTCCTTCTGAAGGCCATTCTCCAAAACGAGTAGGAGTTTTTATATCCACCGTGGCATTACTAAGATATGTGTTATTTAATTTATGTATGCCGATTTCATTCGGTATCCTTTCATCATACACAAATCCTACGTGTACGTAACTATATTGATATATCAAGTCCAAATGACTTCCCGCTGGGAGGTCTGTTTTCAACGTAAAAATACCATCTATGAGTTCAAAATCATAGTTTTCTTCATTCCATTCCGTGATACCGCTGGAATCAACATAATAAACCTCGAATTCATTGATATATCTCATGGGTAGCGAGATATCATCATCGGTTTGATCCTCTGATTCTCCTTTTACAAATTCCTTGAATATCCTTCGGCCTGCCCATACATAGTTCCATTCATAATTGACATATATCTTGCTACCATTAGTTATATCCACATCCAGCCTTATTGTTCCGGCTGCAGAATCAAATGTGTAGTTTTCCTCGTTCCATCTTCTTATCTCAACACCATCTTCTTCATGCACATAATCGATACGTGTGACATCGATATTGGGATAATCGAACATATATGTTGAATTCCTTTGATCGTCTTCATCTCCAGTGAATATCAATTGTCTTACGACGGTACTCTGTTCTTTGTTGTTTATCGTTAAATTATCCGTCATCTTGTATCTCGGTAGATATTCTGGTTTATAGCTCTCTCCTGTCCAACGTAATCCATCGAAAGCTCTTTCACCATTGATCCATAGGTCATGGTAAACATCTGGATTATCTTCATATTCCATTCTCAAATTGATATAATCAAAATTAACGGTCGGTCCGGGTAATATACCTGTATAACTCATATTGTAAACGATCTCTAGGTCGATCTCCCAAGGATGCTCAACGTCCACAAAATTCGTGATATCCACAGACGTCAAATTATCAATTTGTCCGTCAACGGGTTGGGCTATCACTAATTCATCTTCATTAGCCTTGTTTATCAGAGTTATGTTTGTATTATCCCAGTCTACAATATTCCCATAATCCGTATTTACTGAATATCTGAGATCGAGATATATTTCATCTACCCAACCGCCAGCAGTTTCCGTATCTAAGGATAAGTCAAGCATTTCTCCAGTATTATTTTCGCCCATATCTCTTGGTAGGAAGTTCAAATCCCAGCTAGTGGTATTTACAGCATAACTCAATGCTTTATAACCACTGGAATAGTATGTAATGTGGGGATGGTCCGACCCATCAATATCTATAGATGTGTGCGCATAATTCCCAACTGGAGCTATTGTTTCAAAGATCCAGTCGCTGCCATCGAAGAAGGTGTGATTGACATATTGTTGGCTGAAATAAGTTATGTGTGGATTATCGTTTGAATCGATCGCTATAGATGTGTAAATACCTACGTCATCTCCGCCATCGATAACTTGTTTGTGCCATTCTGAACCATCATGATAAAGATACTTTAATTCTTTGCTAGCTGGATCATAATGACTCACATGTGGATAACCGTTGCTGTCCAATGCTATAGAGCCGTACATACCTCCGTCATCTATATATGTTGAGCTGGTGTCCCAGTTGAAACGTGTAAATGTCTTGTATCTTAATCTGTTGTTTGTTTGATCATAAAATATGATGTGTTTTGCATGTCCATTTGCAGCTGAAGAAGTGTATCGTCCTTGGTCAAATATGATCGATAGTTCATTTTCATTATCCCAATTAGTCTTTTTATAGGCATATTTTAGATTGCCTTTATTATCTCCGCCTGTTTCATGATAATAGAAAACATGAGGCCTATCATCAGGGTCGATGGTCAAAGATGAATATTTACCAACTCCCTCAGTATCTACTTCTTCGACGTTCCAACTAGTTCCATTCCAGTATGCGTATTTTAGATTCTGGTTCGATGAATCAAAATAACTTATACGAGGAACTTCTGAGCTATTGAAGGCCAATGATGAATACAAGCCAACGTCTCCATCGTTATCAACGGTCTCATTTTGCCATTGTGTGCCGTCCCAATAAGCGTATCCAAGTGCCCCTAATGCAGCATCATAGTAACTGATATGCGGGATCTCGGTGGAGTTGATCTTTAAAGAGTTATACTCTCCAAAAGGTGATGAGGCGCCAACCGTGTACCATCCGTCGTTATCCATCACTAGATTTGGTCCTAGACCTGTAGGGTAAGAATTTTTGAGTTCTATGAGTGAATCTGTGCTTGTATCAGCTAAAAGTTTGCCCGTAGCATTGAACTCTTCTTCGATGATATCCGTCGGATGTAAACCTACACCTTTTAGATTCTTTGTTACTAATTCCCCACCCTCGTATCCTTGTTCTTCAGGATGTGATTCTTGATATCTGTAGTAGACACTTTCGTTGACTACTTCTATAGGTGCGGTTGTAGGCTGGAATGAGAAATTTGTCTGGCTGTAACGGGAAGTACTATGGTCCTCAAAACCAACTGGATAACCTCCGTATATAGTCCTGTTCACTCCGGTGGCATTGGTGGTAAGATATAGCTCCATGCTGCCGGGGTCAAACATGACAGGCCATCCTGCACCGTTATAATCTCCATTTGGTGCAACTGCCCATTTATTGATAAGATCCGCATTGCTGAAATCCGTGCCTGTATCTACGATCGCTATGTTGATACCCTCACCGTCAAAGCCCTGTTCCCAAACATCCTTAACCTTATGAGGATCGCTTGTGGAGCCGAGTTCAGTATAGGGGGATATATTTTCTATTCCCGAAAGGTCGATACCCTCTTTGCCGAACAAACCTTTCATCTGTTCTTCATCCACATGCATAGTTTTTATCTCAGGTTTTTCAAAGATCACCAATACCTCATCATTATTTGCTATATGCGGTATGGCATACCCAGGTATGGATATTTCTTTTAACATTGTCCTGTCTGAATCGGCATAGGACAATGAGTTATAATCAAAATTTTTTGGTTCAATTGCATCGGAGTTAATGTATGGAACCCCACCGTAGTGGCGTAATAAACGGTGTAGTTTCCCTATATTACTAGTGGCAACTACGACGGTCACATATTCTTTATTATAAGGTAAACCTTTTTCAATGCTCATAGAAAGTTTACTCCTCCAAGGGGTATCTTCGATTTTAGATTTATCCTGACTGATATCTGGATCAATCTTTGCCACTTCTGTCATTTCATCTACAATTTTTTTTTCGGTTTCGTTTGATGGATATCCGATACTTTGTATAGTCATATTTGCAAAAACAGAGATAACTAATATGGTCAATATACAAAGAACCAGAAATTTATCTTTCTTACCTTTTTTCAGCATGCGTTATTCCTCCTATAATAGGATATCAACATTTTGTAGTTCGGATTACGGGAAGACATATTTATCTTTTGTGTAAGTAATGGGGCATATCTATTGTGTAAACCATAAACATATGTCACCCCTTTGTTTAATCGGAATTGCACCCAAG
>CAYVTG010000026.1:10945-21474 GCA_964454575.1 uncultured Thermoplasmata archaeon | reverse complement strand
GGCGGCTTCGTAGAGTACGGAGAAACCGTTGAAGATGCCGTTGTAAGAGAAGTTATGGAGGAAACCGGGCTTAAGACTTCGGTAGAGAATTTTATCGGTGTCTATTCTCAACCGGATAGAGATCCAAGAGGTCATGTTGTATCAACAGTATTTTCTTTGCATGTTATAGGAGGAAAACTGAAGCACGGAAGTGACGCATCGGACGCAAACTACATCCCACTGGATGATCTGCCTGAGCTTGCCTTCGATCATTCAAAGATCATAGAGGATTACCTACGCTTTTCTAGTAATCAAACGATACCTGACACCGGTGCCCTTTAAAGCATCGTAGAGTTCCTTTACTATCTCTGCGTATTCCTCTGTTGTGTTGTACTCTTTAACGAAATCGTATTCGCCTACCACCGGTGAAAAATTTAGATCTTTTAGCCTCTTTATGACGTTCAAAGGTTCGTCTCCCTCGCAGTGGAAGTAAATTTCTATGTATACCTTCATAGCGGCGAAAATATGATAGATGTTATTAAAGTATTGTGGTGGACAATTTAAATACCTCCTGGTAATGCTTTTGTATAATGGTAAAGCGCAGGCATCAGAAAATAGCCAGAAGGCGTATAGATAAACTCTTTGAAGAGGCGAAAAAAGCCGCTTTAGCCGGTAGGATAGATAGAGCGAACAGGTACGTTGAACTTGCCAGAAAAATCGGGATGCGGTACAATGTATCTCTAAGATCACGATACCGGCGCAGATCCTGTAAAAGATGTTATTCGTATATGTTTCCCGGTATCTCATGCCGTGTCCGTCTCAGAGACGGTATGCTTATTACCAAGTGCGATCGATGCGGTACTATCAACAGATATGTGTATCACCGGTGAGAAGATGAAGGACAAGAAGATAAAGAAGATCGGTCAGGACATGAATGCCCATGTACGTATAGGTAAAAACGGTCTAAATGAGAGTATGATATCCGAGATCACGCGACAATTAGAGGATGAAGATATAATAAAAATCAAAGTTCTCAGGAACGCACCTGTGACCGATGCAGACGAGATGGCCGAGATGCTCAAGAAGCAAGTAGGTTGTCGTGTTGTGGAAGTCCGAGGTCGTACGTTGATGCTTGCAAAAAAGTGAGTGTCAGTCTACTTTTATATCGAAGGCCATGTGTACATCGGTGGGAGAATAAGTCCTGACCAAACGCCGCTCGATGATTTCTGCGTTTTTTCCCAAATTTTTAAATTCTTCGATGAGTTCCTGTACCCTCTGTTCTACTTTTTCTTCCGGTAATATCTCGTAGTAATGTATGACGCCCCCGTTTTTTAGTGACTTAACTGCTGGTTCGATGTAATCTCCGGCGGAATGTGGTAAATTCATTATCACACGGTCTGACTTTGATCGTGGAGATAATTCACCTGCATCACCGAGATGTGCCTCGACTACTGCCGCAACACCGTTACGCTCGGCGTTGGCTACCAGTAACTCGATTGCGATGGGGTTGATGTCTACGGCGTGAACATGTTTTACTTTAACGTGTTTTGCTATCAATATACTGAATGGACCCACACCGGCGAACATATCCAACACTACCTCTCCTTCGCGCACTTCGTTTACTATACGCCATCTTTCAGTTGCCAGCCTGGGAGAAAAGTATGTTTTGGCGACGTCGACTTCAAGTTCGATACCGTATTCCCTGTGAACGGTGCGGGTTTCAGGCTCACCCGCTATCAACTCTACATCTCTGATCCTAAAATCGCCCGTCACTCCTTTATCGTCCATGACTGTAGTTATCTTTTTGTGTGTCTTCAGCACAGCTCTGCCGATGACTTTTTTGTACTCTGAAAGCTCTTCCGGTATCTTGATCACGGCGATGCTGCCGATCATATCGTAGGAAGTGGGTAATTCATCTTTCAGCTCTTCGGGTATATCGACCGATCCTCGGTAATCGCCCACCTCCAATGTTCTCTCTTCGAGCTCTCTTTGGACCCGTGGATATTCGTTCAGTTCTTCGGGTAATTCTCCTTTTAACGGAAACAACAGACAGTCTACCTCGGTGCCGATCTTATACCTATTGTCCATGATACCG
The DNA here is from genome assembly GCA_964454575.1 of uncultured Thermoplasmata archaeon. Classification (GTDB taxonomy): domain Archaea; phylum Thermoplasmatota; class Thermoplasmata; order Halarchaeoplasmatales; family Halarchaeoplasmataceae; genus Haladaptatiplasma. The sequence continues at coordinate 19,400 of CAYVTG010000026.1, read as the reverse complement.
GCATCCAAAAGCTTTTTTCTAACCTCTTCTCCTTCGGTCTTAGGTACTTTCAAACAGAGCATCTAAAGAGGTATACTCCATGGGAGAATTAATATTCATCGGTCTCGGACTGTACGACGAGAAGGACATTTCGGTCAAGGGCAAAGAGGCGGCGGCATCTGCAGATAAGGTGTTTTCCGAATTCTATACCAGTCTACTTGCGGGTTCCAGTTTTGATGATATAGAGCAATTACTGGGTAGAAAGATCGAGATACTGTCCAGAGAGCAGGTTGAGTCCACAGATATCATCCTGGATACTGCCAGTGAACGAAAAGTTGTATTTTTGACCGCTGGAGACCCGATGGCAGCCACTACCCACGTGGACCTGCGGATTAGAGCCGTCGAACGGGGTATAAGAACGAGAGTTATCCACGGCATCTCGATAATCTCAGCCGTGCCTTCCATTTTGGGAGTGATGCACTACAAATTCGGCCGCACTGTAACACTACCATTTTTGAGGGAACGCGGATATCCCAGGAGTCCCTACGACCATATCAAGGCCAACCGCAGTATAGGACTGCACACTTTGGTACTGCTGGACATCGACGGTGAGAACAAAAGATACATGACGGTGAACGAAGGCGTGGAGGCACTGCTCAAACTGGAAGAAGATATAGATGACGGACTCATAACCGGGGATACATTGATGGCGGGTCTGGCTCGGGTCGGGTCCGATTCACCGGAGATCAAAGTTGGCTTACCCGCCGACTTGCTAAACCATGACTTCGGTGCCGGCCTGCACTCCATGGTGGTGTTCGGCGAGCTGCATTTTATGGAGGAAAAGGCGCTGGAGATGTTCGGATAGTATACTCAAACATATGCCTCGATCCAACCCATCAGATATAGACCTACAAAGAAGGTGATACCTGCTGCTGTGGTCACAACGGGCATGAACGGATAGCCTTTTTTATCACCAAAGAGTACCTTGAGAAACGGTCTGAGCACGATATCGATGATCTTCAACACGATGTAGAAAAAGACGATGAAAGGTGGTGTGCTGGAGATTTTGGCAGAGAAATACTTATCCGAAGATTAACTGTGCCTTCGTCCTGTACTCTCCTACAGGATGACCTCACGTGCCGGGGCGGTGCTGTAATCCTTTCTTGAATTCCTCTTTATAGTGGCGAACGTAACTACTGATACTTATAGTTCGTTCGCCAGTAGCAGCGGAGAACCGTTGAATAGTCATATTCATTAGGTTCTCCACTATAGAGATATCTTTGAAATCTTCCCACCATAATGTTCTTCGATCATGAGGTGGGGGAAACAATTAAATATGTGTAGGTCATAATATGTCAAAATATAACGGATTGTGACGTATTTGAAAACTACCTTGATATGGAAAAAGATGCTTGTCGATCAAAGGCAGATCGTCAGTTCAAAAGAGATTAGGGACCTAGCGAAGGAGATCGGTAAGAGTGAGTGGGACAGCCTTTCATATTTACAGAGGCACGGGTATATAGTCCGCCTATTGAAAGGGATCTTTTATGTTCGCAGCCCCAACGAGATGGAGAGTGAGGGATACGATCATTCTATCCACGAGTTGGTCGCAAAAGCACTTGATTTTAAAGGGGTTAAAAAATGGTATTTTGGATTGAAATCTGCCTTGAAATTCAACGATATGACCCACGAGTACTTCAACATAGAATATGTTATCACGGATTCGTATAGAACTACAAAGGTAATAAAAATACTGGACTATAATTTTACATTTATCAAACGTGGTAAAAACCATTTTGGGTTCGGTATAAATAAAAAAGATTCTATTTACTATTCAGACCCGGAAAAAACCGTTCTTGACATATCTTATCAGAGATATCTGAAGGATAAGGAGTCCGGTTATTTTTTCTCCCCTATAAAAGAATACGAAGATAACCTAGACACTAATAAATTGTCTTCGTATCTTGAACATTATCCAAAATCATTTAGTGAAAAGGTGAGAGGATATCTGTGAAGGAATTTTTTGAAGAGTTAAACAAAATCAAAAAACCTGGCAAAAGGGAGATCATCGAGAAGGACTATCACCTGCACAGACTGTTGTACGAGATCTCCAGAGATGATTACCTTTCAAAAAAACTCGCTTTTAAAGGAGGAACGTGCTTGATCAAAGCACACATGAGTTACTACCGGTTCAGCGAGGATATAGACTTTACATGGAAAGATACGAGTATATGGGATGATCGAACTCCCAGTGAAAGAACAAAACCGAAGGGTTTGTGAATAGGAGGAATTTGTCAAAATTCCTACGAAACAAGGAAACTGTGCTCGGAGGAAATAGATGTACTTATAGAACGCCTCAATCCAATCATATCTAAACTCAACCTAGGATTTAAAGGGGAAAAAAGTGATGAGAAAGAGATACATATCAGCAGTGGTGGAAGGATGGTGGTATTCTTTATCGGTTATCACTCTGGATTATTGAATCGGCCAGAAAGGATAAAGGTAGAGATCAATTTCGTAGACAAAACTCTATACTCTTTAGAAAAAAAAGTTCTTCAGAGTTATATAGAGGGGATTGGATCTGAAAAAATAGAATTCCTCTATAAAGAACAATGGGAAGAATATACAAAGAAGATTAAATTGAACTGTTATACCCCTGAAGAGATATTTGTGGAGAAATGTAGGGCTGCGATGACTAGGAGAACCTACAAACTCAGGGATATGATAGATATATATCACATCGAGGAAAAATACGGTATCACTGTGGAGAATTGTAGAGAAAAGATAATAGAAAAAACAAATTTCATGCTGGACCTTTACGATAGATACAGGGAAAATATTAGAAATAAAATATACCCACGACCAGATCCCTACAATGAAGAGATGGATCTAATGATAATAGAAATTCCAGACGATTTGATACCGAGCATAAAAAGTATCCACGAAGATTTAAAAGAAGTAAAAGATAGTATTGTTTGAGGGTGAGTATTAATTTTGTCCACTCTACACATTATTTGTTTTGCCCATAGGTATCGTTATCGTCAGGAATGTATCAACTAAAGCAAACGGATCCCACACAGATCCCGAATATACTCTAGAGAAGATATGCGTGATATCATAGTTATTATGTAAACCAAAATATTACCGCCATAATACTTACCGTGGTAATACTTATAGAAAGGTTTATTAGGTATTACGGCCATCATACTTACCATGATAATAGAAAGGCCGGACGAGATAAAGAGGATAAATTCCCTGGACAACTGGACCCTTATATATGGTAGGAGAAAAACCGGTAAGACCTTTCTTGTTAAAAACCACGTAGATTGGAACGATTATTTTTTCGTTAAAAGAGACCGGACCATACTAGACCAAGAGAACGAGTCCATGACCTATGATACTTTCGTTACTATCCTAAAGCGAAACATAGACGGGAACAAGATAACTGTGGTGGATGAGTTCCATAGATTACCGGATGAATTTTTTGACCTATTACACAGTATAGGAGAAGGGGGCAGGATAATACTCGTGTCCTCCACACTTCACCTCTCAAAACAATTCTTTTCAGCCGGCTCGCCTCTTGCGGGACTCTTCGCCGAGATACCGATGCCCATAATCGATCTCAAAGACACGCTCAAGGCAACTGAGAACGTCAAAGCGAGTTTAAAAGAAAGATTGGAGCTTGCCTTGGTACTGCGGGAACCCATAGCCGCACGTTTTGTGAAAGAAGGAAACGCCCGCGACCTATTGGGTGATATTATATTGTTCAGCAGGCAGACGATCCCTGCTTTAGTAGGCGAAATCTTTTCTGAAGAAGAACGTAAATTATCCGGGACATATGAAGGGATCCTGCGGGCTGTTGCTGATGGAAAGGGAGTTTCCGGTGAGATATCATCCTATCTGTACTCCCACAGATCGATAAAGAAAGACGATCCAAGTTTAATTCAAAATCACTTAAAGAATATGATGAAAGTAGGTATACTCAAGCGCATTAAGGTATACAATAAAAATCGGTTCATCTACAAGCACACGTCCCCCTTGGTACATCTATTTTATTATGCGGATGAAAAGTATAACATCGTAGAACGGGAGCCTACGCACGCAGAGATAAAAGATATCATAGACGAGAACATTCCATATCTGGTGGAAGATGCTATCAGAGAACATCTGTCTATGCAGAAAGGGATGGCAGAAGCCGTTATCCGATCTCCAGATAGAGACGTGGACGTCTGTCTTCTGAAGTTCAAGGAACCAAAGATCATAGGAGAGATAAAATGGAAAAAACGGATCCGACCCGCGGATCTGTCCAGGGCTGAGGAAGTTCTTTCCGGGTTCGATGCGGATAGTAAATTCATTTTCGTACCCGATAAAAGAGGGATATCGTCGGATGTGTTGGAGATCATAGATGTAACCGACCTGTAACCGCACAACCTAAGCAACTTTTATATATTCGGATACCTTCACTTTCGAATCATGAACTGGGCATTCGACGACTTGATAATAATTACGGAGTGAGTCTTCCTCCGCCCAGTGAATGTTTTGTGGTTTTTGGAGGAACAATACATGACTGAAAGCAGCGGTAAGTTCAAGGCCTTGGACAAGAAAACGCCCCTACCCGAGAAGGAACTTGAGGTGATACGCTTCTGGGAGGAGCACGACGTATCTAGTAAGTCCAGAGGCCGGATCCGCGATAAGAAATTTGGATTTACCGAAGGACCTCCTACTGCAAACGGTCTGCCCCATATAGGCCACGTACTTACACGAGTGGTAAAAGATGCTTATCTTCGTTACAAGACGATGGACGGTTTCCAGGTAGTGCCCAACATAGCCGGCTGGGATACCCACGGTTTACCGGTTGAGATCGAAGTCGAAAAGGAACTCGGCATCGAGTCCAAAGAAGAGATCCTGGAATACGGTCTGGAAAAGTTCAATTCGCTCTGTAAAGAAAGCGTGTTCCGATACGAGAAAGACTGGCGTAAGATGAGCGAACGGATCGGCTTCTGGATAGATTACGATAACGCTTACATCACCATGAAAGACGACTACATAGAGAGTGTATGGTGGAGTCTCAAGGAACACTGGAAGAACGGACTTTTGGAGAAGGGGCACTACGTTGTCCCATACTGCCCGAGATGTGGTACCCCACTGTCCAGTCACGAGGTGGCCCAAGGATACAGACAGGTGGAAGACCCTTCTATATACATACGATTCAAAGCCAAGGACGAAGATGCATACTTCCTTGCATGGACCACAACACCGTGGACCTTGATATCAAATCTGATGCTAGCTGTGGGAGAGGACATCGACTACGCACTGGTCAGATATAGGGGAGAAAAGTACTATCTGGCGGAAAGATTGGTTGAAAAGGTATTCGACGACGCCGAACTGCTCAAGATGGTCAAAGGGAACGAGCTTGTGGGTAAAGAGTACGAGCCACTGTTCGATTTCGTTGCTCCCGAAGGAAAGAGTCACTATGTAACCAGTGCTGATTTTGTCAGCCTTGAAGAAGGAACCGGAATAGTCCACATCGCACCGGCCTTCGGTCAGGAAGATCACGAACTATGTAAAGCCGAAGGAGTCAGCTTGGTGAATCCGGTGGATGAAGCCGGTAAATTTACGGATGAGATTACGGATTATGCAGGCAAATTCGTCAAGGACGCAGATCCTTGTATAATGGAAGACCTTGAAGACCGAGGAGACCTCATCAAAACCGCAACCACGAAGCACACATATCCATTCTGTTGGAGGTGTGATTCACCCCTGCTTTATTATGCCCTTGAGAGTTGGTTCATCCGGGCTTCACGGGTCAAAGAGAAACTCATAGCAAACAACGAAAAGATATTCTGGAAACCTGAGCATCTGAAGCATGGCCGATTCGGTAATTTTTTGGATGAATTGAAAGACTGGGCACTGAGTAGAAATCGTTTCTGGGGCACGCCGCTGCCTGTTTGGATATGTGACGAAGGACACGAGATATGTATCGGCAGCAAGAAAGAGCTGGCTGAATTAGCCACGAAGCCACTGGAAGATGACTTCGAACTGCATCGGCCATGGGTCGACCGTGTCGAACTCAAATGTCCGGATTGTTCAGGCAACATGAAGCGTGTTGAATACGTCATCGACTGCTGGTACGACAGCGGCAGCGCACCCTTTGCACAGTTCCACTATCCCTTCGAAAATGAAGATAGATTCCACGAAGCATTTCCGGTAAATTTCATCACCGAAGCTTTGGACCAAACAAGAGGATGGTTCTACAGTTTATTATCCATCAGTTCGCTGCTCTTCGATAAGCCGGCATACATGAAGTGTTTGACGCTGGGCCTCATACTGGACGAAGACGGTGAGAAGATGAGTAAGAGTAAAGGTAACGCCGTCAACCCATCTAAGGTGATGGAAGATATCGGTGCAGATGCAACCAGACTGTACTTCCTTTCGTCACCGGTTTGGAAGTCCACTAAGTTCAGCGAAGACCTGGCTAAGGAAAAGGTGAGTAAAACTATCAACACTCTGACGAACGTGATCTCGTTCTTCACCAGCAACGCCAATCTCGACGATTTTAGACCCGGGGAATACGAACCGACCGACGATATAGACCGCTGGTTACTATCAAAGAAGAATACGCTGATCTCTGAAGTCCGAGACGGCTTGGATGCCCTCGAAGTCCACCGCTCTACAAGGGCCATGGAGGACTTTATCGAAGTTTTAAGTAACTGGTATCTAAGGGTTAGCCGTCGAAGGTTCTGGGAAGGTACTGAAGAAGAGAAGGCGAGTGCATACAACACGCTCTACGAATGCTTGGAAACCCTTTCTCTGCTCATGGCGCCCTTCGTTCCGTTCATCACAGAGAGGATATACCAAAATATCATTCTACCTGTTAGAGATGAACCGGAATCCATACACCTTTTGGAATATCCCAACGTTAAAGAAAAACAGCTTGACTCCGAGTTGGAGGAACACATGGAGACCGTCATTAAAGTGGCGGAACTCGGGCGTAACGCCAGGCAGCAGAAGGACGTTAAACTCAGACAACCTCTGAGTGAGGTTGTCGTGGTCACCCGGGACAGCGAGCATAAAAAAGCCGTACTGCGACTGAAGGGTCTGCTAATGGACGAACTAAACGTACGGGAGATACGAGTCGTAGATGACGATTCAGAGTTCGTCGAATGGACGGTAAAACCAAATTATGCATCTCTAGGGCCTAGATTCAAGGGTGATGCCGGTAAAGTAGCCGAGGCCATAGAACAGGCAGATCCGGAAGCTATGAAGGTATCTATAGACGAGGATGGTGAATACACTATCGACGGTTATTCCATACTACCAGAAGACGTTGAATTCGAAGAAGTGGTCAAGGAGGATCACACCCTCAGCGTCGGCGCCGGTCTGAAGGTTTACGTCAATATCCACATAGACGAAGAACTCCGTAACGAAGGACTTGCCAGAGACATCGTCCGAAGGATACAGACCATGAGGAAAGAGCTGGACCTCGGATATACTCAGGAGATACATACATACTACAATGGCGATGATGACCTGGAGAATGCAGTGGATCACGGTAAAGACTACATAATGAAGGAAACTCTGTCTAAAACGCTTGAGAAAGGAGAACAAAAAGACGGCTACGAAAAGGACTGGGAGATCGACGGCATAAAGATAACTCTGCATATCGTCCCTGAACCATCTTTTTAGTAAACACTTTATACTCTCCCTCGACTTTATGTTACATGGAAGAAGAGTTCCACAGCATCTCGTTCAAGCCGGAGTTGACCGGTAGAGAGGAAGAATTAGATCTATTGAAGATGCTGTGGGAAGATGCTAAACAAGGAAAGGGTTTCACCGTATTCATCTCCGGCGAAGCGGGCATCGGTAAAACACGCTTGGTAAACGAGCTGATAGAGGCCGCGGGAGACGCAAAGGTGATCAAAGGCTGGTGCCTTGCAGATACACTGGAGCCGCTGATGCCTTTCAGAGAGGGTTTAAGGGATGCAAACTTATCACAACTTATATCGGATAATCCGCCACCTAAAGTCATATCTGCATACCTTATGGACGATGCAGGATTGTTGATCGCAAAAGCGGAACGGGACTACACGGACATGGACCCGGATATATTTGCTTCCATGCTTTCCGCCGTAGGCAACTTTGTGACTGATTCACTTTCGATGATGGGGGGAGAGGAAACCGGAGATCTCAACACTTTGAAATACGGGAAACACAGCATATTGCTGCAAACCATCGATAATCTGTCCTTGGCAACTGTTATCGAGGGGGAAAGCAGCGAATTCTTGATAGAGGACATGAGGAAAGTCATCAAAAAGATAGGTAACAAATTTGATTCGTGGGATGGTAGTGAAAGCACTGCCAACGATGTAAAATCACACATAGAATGGTTCATAGATTCGGAAAAATACAATGGAAAACATTTAGTCGATGATCCAAAACTCAAACAAGAAAATCTTTTCGAAAACGTTCTGCTGGG
>CAYVTG010000026.1:0-10935 GCA_964454575.1 uncultured Thermoplasmata archaeon | reverse complement strand
ATTCAGCAGACCGACCGGTGATCCTATTTCTCGATGATGTCCAATGGGCTGAACCCGCCACCCTAAAATTGCTGCATTACCTATCAAGAAACACACGTAAAAATAAAATGATGATCATCGCTACTTATCGTCCCGAAGATATCATACAATCCGAAGAGGGAAGAACACATCCCTTGAAAACCACCATGCAGAACATGAGTAGGGAAGTGCTGTACCGGGAGATACGATTAAAAAGACTCGATGAGCGATGGGTGGGAGAGCTTATCGAAAAAAGCCTAAAAAAAGTTGACCTGGACGAAGGATTCATCAAAAAAATATACACGGAAAGTGAAGGTAACCCATTCTTTCTGCTTGAAGTTGTTCGGATGTTGGTTGAAGAAGGCCATCTGGTTGAGGGGGAAACGGGATGGAAGATGGCAAACGATCTTGCAGGTTTAAACATACCATCCAAAGTTTACGACGTGGTTTCCCGAAGGATCGACAGGTTGATCGAAGAACATCGTGAATTGTTGGAATGTGCCAGTGTCGTTGGGGAGGAGTTCGAGAGCGTAGTTATCGGAGATATAATAGATACAAACCGGGTTACTCTACTTAAAAATCTTAACTACATCGAAAAGAACCACAACTTGATACATTCCTTAAATAGAAAATACCGCTTCGATCACAGTAAGATACGTGAAGTATTGTACAACGGTATTATCGAAGAGTTAAGAGAAGAATTTCACTGTATGATAGCTGAAACCTACGAAAAGATGCAGGAAGAGGGCAGAAACGATCTTACATATGAACTAGCCATTCACTGGGATAAGGGTGGATTATACCAGAAAGCCTTTGAATACTATAAAAAAGCCGCAAAGATGTCAAAGGATTCTTACGCAAACAAACAAGCCATCGAGTGCCTTGACCGTATATTGGATATCCTTCCAAATGTGGAAAATTTGGATGATCGTGAGATACAGAGGATCCATTATCTACACGAAAAAGGAGATTGTCTTAAGACCATAGGTGAGTGGAACAATGCCGAAAAAGTTTACATGAAATCTCTGGAGATCGCTGAAAAGATAGAGGACCTCTGTAAGATGGCAGAATGTAAGAACAAGCTTGGGGATATACAACTGCGGGAGGCTAAATACGATGAATCCCTGAGGTTGTTCAAAGAGGCATCCGAGATATACATTGACATAGACGATGAAAAAGGGTATTGTGATTCCTTGGGTAGGATAGGCTCTGTTTACAACAGCTTGAGTGAATACGATAAAGCTATGGAGATCTTGAACGAGATGCGGGTTATCGCTGAAAAGCTGCATGATACCGATCTGATGAGCAAACTATACGGGGCCCTGGGTAGTACACATTACGGAAGAGGAGAGTTGAGCGAATCTATGAACTATTACAGTAAAAAACTAGAGATCAAAGAAAAGGAAGGGGATCTTTTAGAGATAGGTTATACTTTGGTCAATCTCGCTAGTCTGTATTTAAGAATGCAGGAATATGATAAATGCATGAGTGTGTGTAAACAAGCTCTCGATATCGTCGAAAAAACAGGTGATAAGCTGATGGAACAGAACGCGCTGGGTAAACTCGGTATAGCCTATGCGGAACAGGGAATTTACTCTAAGGGTTTGGAATACTACAAGAAGAAATTAGCATTATCCGAGAAGATAGGTGACAGGCGTAGCGTTGCATATGTGGCCAATAACATAGGAGAGCTATACAAAGAGAAGGGTGAATACGAAAAGGCCCTTGAATATTACCAAAAAGATGTGGAAATATCAAAAGAATTGGGGGATAAGAAAGGCTATGCCATAACCATGGGAAATATGGGGAATCTATACAAATTGATGGGTGATTTCGAAAGGTCGGATGAACTTTATGACGAAACCATCTCCATAGCAAGGACACATGATATCAAAGATGTTCTCAGCTATTTTTTAGCAGATAAAGCCGACCTGTATTTTTTGAAAAAAGATATAGAACGAGCGGAAGATTTGAACGAAGAAGCTATTAATATAGCTGAAAGTGTCAATATGTCCAAAGCCGTGTTCAATGCCGGTCTTTTAAAGGCGAAGATCATATCTACCAAAGACCCTACACGTGGGATCGAACTATTAAAATCCATGCTTAAAGAGGAACATATAAGACCGGAGAAGGCCGAATTACTTTATGAACTATACAATATCTCCGGGGATGAAACATACAAAAAAGATGCTTTGGATTTCTATAGAGATCTTTTTGAAAAAAATCCATCCATACATTATAAAGAGATGATAGAAAGATTGGAAAAGTGAATTTCCGCGTGCACGTCGATAAATTATATATAACCAACTTGTTTTCCGTTGAATGTAAAATATATGAAGTGATAACATGGACTGGGGAATGAAAAATCGAATGTCACAGTTGATACAAAAAGACGGACGCTGTTTGTTTTTACCTATAGATCACGGGTACTTTCAGGGACCGACGACCAAGCTTGAGAAACCGGGAAAGACGGTTGAACCACTCATGGAGTACGCAGACGCACTCTTTGTTACCAGAGGTGTACTGAGGAACTGCATACCTGCTGATAACACAAAGCCAATAATTCTGCGTGTTTCCGGAGGACCTAGCGTAATAGGGGAAGATCTGGCAGATGAAGTTCTGACCACATCCATAGAAGAGATACTGCGGCTTAACGCTTCGGCAGTAGGCATATCTGTATTCGTTGGCAGTGAATACGAAACACAGACTCTCGAGAGCCTAGGGATGCTTGTTGACGAATGCGAGAACTACGGGATACCGGTCATGGCTGTAACAGCGGTAGGCAAAGAGCTTGAAAAACGAGACGCACGTTATCTCGGTCTGGCTTCACGTATAGCCGCCGAGCTAGGTGCTCGTGTAGTCAAGACATACTGGTGTGAGGATTTTGAAAAGGTAGTCGAAGGATGTCCCGTACCTGTAGTCATGGCAGGAGGACCGAAGGTTGGTTCGGATAAAGAGGTCTTCGACTTCGTTTACGACGGAATAAGCAAAGGTGCCGCCGGTGTGAATCTTGGCAGGAACGTCTGGAAGAACGAGCATCCTGTGCCCATGATCCGGGCACTGAGAGCGATAATCCACGAAGGTGCCACGGCCGATGAAGCCAACGATATGTTCGAAGAGTGGAAAAAAGAGTAGAACATGCGTGTAGGTACATACTACAGTAACGACGATGTCCGTATCGAAGAGATGCCCGTACCCGAGATCGGTTCCGGGGAATTATTGGTAAAGGTACATGCAAGCGGTATCTGCGGAAGCGATGTGATGGAGTGGTACCGCATCAAAAAGGCTCCCCGTGTGCTCGGGCACGAGATCGCCGGCGAGATAGTTGAGGTCGGGGATGATGGGGACGGATACGAAGTAGGGCAGCGTGTATTCGTATCTCACCATGTTCCATGCGACACCTGTAAATATTGTCGTTCAGGCCACACTTCGGTTTGCGACACACTGCGCAGCACTAACTTCGACCCCGGTGGATTTGCCGAATATTTAAGAGTGCCGGAGATCAACGTAGAGAAAGGAGTTTACCCACTGCCCGACGATATGAGCTATGATGAGGGGGTCTTCATCGAGCCTCTCGCGTGTGTGATCAGAGGGCAGCGTTTCTTGGATGTTCAAGCTGACCACACGGTGATGGTGATCGGCAGTGGACTCTCAGGGCTTCTTCATCTAAAACTAGCTTTATCCAAGGGAGTTCAGAGTGTCATCGCAACAGATATTTCAGATCACAGACTCGAAGCAGCAAAGCGGTTCGGAGCCGAACAGGTACTGCACGCCAAAGATGTTACACCGGATAGGATCCGAGAAATGAACGATGGACATCTGGCGGATAGAGTGATAGTGTGCGCCGGCGCCGTTCCGGCCATGGAACAAGCACTGGAATCCGTGGACAGAGGCGGTAAGATACTGCTGTTCGCACCGTTGAAACCGGATGAACGATTACCGCTGCCAGTTTGGGATATATGGAAAAACGAAGTATCTATAACCACTTCCTATGCAGCTTGTGGCGGAGATTTAAAAGAAGCGATACGGCTGATCTCCCAAGGAGAAGTCACCGTTGAAGATATGATCACTCACCGGTTACCACTGGAAGATATACAAAGGGGATTCCAGTTGACCGCAGAGGGCGATAGATCGCTGAAAGTCATCATCGAACCGTGATCGTAGAAAGTTTTATCAATCGGTGTTTACATCACATCTCCATGAAGCACAGCCTTATGGAAATACTGCGATGCCCGAAATGCAAAGGTGAACTGGAGCTCAAGATCATACGTGAAGAAGAAGAGATAGAAGAGGGAAGCCTGAAATGTAGTAAGTGCAACATCACTTATCCTATAGAAGACGGCATACCGAACATGATACCTTAATATTCTTTCTGTATTTCTACGACTTCCCTACTGTCTGCCGCCTTACTATAACGTTCCAGCGGCTCTCGGTTCAGCTCGATAAAATGCGGACCCCATTTGAACAGGGACATCACTTTTTCGGCCTGCTCTTTCTCACCAAGTATGAAGAGTGCTGCAGCTAAAGCTTCAGCCGTCGTTAACCTCTTAGGTCTGCCGTAGTTTACCGGGTTTGCGGCTACCAGATAGGGCAGTGCCCTTCCGTTTGAATGATGTTTTAGTCTTTCGTCTGCCTCCGTCCATGTACAGTCGGCTGCGCGTAAACCACCGGATACGGCCGTTTCTTTATCCACAGGAGAAAGTGCTGTTATTGAAGTGGGTGTGAGATATATTCCCGCTGTGCCGAGTTCTCTCGGACGCCGTAGTCCTTTTGCCATCTTTTTACTTAGCAAACGTCGTGCCGTGCATTTCTTCGGATCACACTCTTCATAGTTGAATATATAGAGATCCATAGTCACTACTTTTCCAGATATTTTTTTACCATCTTGATGGCACACACATCGCCGCACATGGAACAGGCGTCTTCATCGCTGACGTTCTTCTCCATGCGGTATCTACGTGCCTTGTCCGGGTCGACCACCTTGTCGAACATCGTATCCCAGTTCAGTTCCTTACGTGCTCTTGATACATCTGTGTCTATATCCAGATCGAGACCTCTTGCCACATCCGCTGCATGTGCGGCTATCCGTGAGGCGATGGTACCTTCTCTGACATCCTCCACATCCGGTAATCCAAGATGTTCGGCGGGTGTTACATAACACAGGAAATCCGCTCCTTTGTAGGCTGCCAAGGCACCGCCTATGGCTCCGACGATATGGTCGTATCCCGGAGCAAAATCAGTGACCAAAGGACCGAGTACGTAGAAAGGTGCGTCGTCACATATTTCTTTCTGTATCTTAACGTTGGCTTCTATCTGATCCAGTGGAACGTGACCCGGGCCTTCCACCATGGCCTGGACCTTTGCTTCTCTGGAACGTTTAACCAGTTCTCCCAGGGTGATGAGTTCCTGTATCTGCGGTCTGTCCGTGGCATCGGCTATCGAGCCGGGTCTGAAGCCGTCCCCAAGACTCAATGTTATTTCGTACTCTCTGGCGATCTCCAGTAAATAATCAAATTCTGCATACAGTGGATTCTCTTCACCCCGATGTAGGATCCATGCCGTAAGGAATGAGCCACCGCGACTTACGACATCTGTCAATCTACCGCTTTCTTTCAGCGATCCGACGGCTTTCTTCGTGACACCGCAGTGTACGGTTACGAAATCGACGCCGTCTTCTGCGTGCTGTCGTATGCTGTTGAATATATCGTCGGAAGTCATGTCTACGATAGCACTTTCCCTTGCCTTGATAAGTCCACACTGGTAGATTGGGACCGTTCCTAAGGGTAGTTCTGTTTCACGGATCATGGTCTGGCGTATATGGTCAACATCTCCTCCTGTGCTCAGGTCCATTACCGTGTGTGTACCGTACTTTTCAGCGATCCTGAGTTTCTCTAATTCGTTTTCAAGATCGTGCATGTCGTGAGACGTCCCGAGATTGACGTTTATCTTTACTCTGAGTCCTTTACCTATGGGTGTTGGTATGGGGTCGTGGATAGGATTGCTAGGTATAACCGACAAACCTTTTGCGATACATCTAGCTAGTTTTTTCGGGCTGACAGGTTCATTTTTAGCTGCCTTTTTTACGATATCGGGGATCCCTTTTTCGCATTCTTCCATGAGGGTCATTATGAATCCATCATTAGTTACACCTTAAAATCTTTTGCATAATACCCCTCGAATATCATGTAAAAGACTAAATACACTAATCCATATTATCATCGTATATAACAGGTGGTCATATTGACAGAAGAACACATAGTTTGTCCCGTATGCGACTCAGAAATTCCAGCCGGATCCAAAACATGCCCTGTCTGCGGTATAGAGGTCTCCCTTTTCGATTCAGAGGAAGACATATCTGTAGATAAAGAAGAAAAAGTTGAGGAGATGATCGATGAGGATATCGATGAAGAAGATCTGTTCAATAAGATAAAAGATCTAGGGGCTCAGGATGATTACGATGCAGAAGTAGATGAAGAAGACCTTTTGATTTTTGAATGTCCCATATGTAATGAATATGTAAGCGAAGATGCGCTTGAATGCCCGAACTGCGAGGCAATTTTCGAAGATGGCGATGAGGAAGAGGAAGTAGAAGAGATAGAGGAAATAGAAGAGATCGAGCCGGAAGAAGTGGAGGACGAAGGTGTTCTTGCAGCGCGAAAGACCGAATATGAAGAGATCCTCGAAGAGGCAAAGTTAAAACTCGCCGAGGCAAGAAACACAAAATTAGATATCACATTTTTGAAGAAGTTAATACGTGATGCGGTTTCCGCCGGAAAAGAAGAGGATTACCTATCGGGGATCAGACATGCAAGGAAGTGTATAGAATCATCCGAAACCATGCAGGAGATATATAGGTACATAAAATTAGGCAAAAACAAGATCAAAGAAATGGACCGATTGGATATGGATTATAAAGTACATCTTTTGCAGTTAAAGAAAGTAAAGAAGATGACTGAGACCGGAGATTTCGATGAAGCTGGCGAATTGATGAATTCTTCACTGATAGAGATAGAAGAAAAATTAGCTAAACCTGAAGTTGAAGAACAGGTCGAAGAAGAAGTTGAAGAAGAGGTTGAAGAAGAAGTCGAAGAAGAAGTTGAAGAACAGGTTGAAGAACAGGTTGAAGAAGAAGTTGAAGAAGTTGAAGAAGAAGTTGAGGAAGAAGTTGAGGAAGAGGTAAAGCAGATACCAACAGACTTGGTAGAAGAGCTAGACGAAAAGATAAACCTGGTAAAGAAAAGATTACCTGTAGTGACGGATACCGGGATAGATATTAGCGCGATAAAGGATATCATCCGACAGGGTATGAAGGCGAAGAAAGAGGGGATAACCCCCGAAGCCATAAAATACATGGATGAAGTGATCGAAGGTTACGATGATGTAGAAGCGATCTCAGATATGATAGAGGAAGGAAAAAAACTTATCATCGAAAGGAAGGAACAAGACCTTGATTTCAAGAAGTATATCAGATCCTTAAAATTGGCAAAGGAAAAGGCTAACGACGGAGAATATAGTGCTTCAAGAGAGATGCTCGAAGAAACCCTGGAAGAGATAAAGAGTGATGTCCCAGAAACAGTAGAAGAGGTGCCAGAAGCACAAAAAGATTACGAAAACCTCATGGACCGATCGATGGATATACTCGAACAAGTGAGAAAAACGCAGATAGTCTCGACCGAAATAGAAGAAGATATACAAAAAGCCGCTCAAAGTGCTCAATCAAATGATTTCGAAGCCGCGATAGAAATACTCCGTGGAGCCGTTTCACAGGGCGAAAAATTGCTCAGAGTACGGATAAGTATAGAAGAGGGTAAATCGCGTATCAAAGAACTCCGAGAAGAGGGGTTGGAATACCAAAGACACCTGGACGCGCTGAAAGACAGTAAGATACTGGCTGATAAAAGTAAATACGATGAAGCTCTGAAATTGATCGGCGATTCCATCATGGGGATGGAAGAGGCTTTGAGCCGGGGAGCAGTGGAAGACGTAGAGCCGGTGGAGGAAGAGCTTGTTGAGGAAGAACTGGTGGAAGAAGAACCGGTGGAGGAACCTGTTGAGGAAGAGTTTGTTGAGGAAGAACCAGTCGAAGAAGAGCTTGTTGAGGAAGAGCCGGTCGAAGAAGAACGGGTTTCAACAGAAGATATAGGTGAAAAAGTCAACGAGCTAAAAAATCTGTTGACCATCGCTAAAAAACAAAACATAAAAACTGAAGGTGGCCAAAAGATAATTTCCGAAGCTCTAAAAAGTTCGGCTGCTAACGATCTGGATACGACGCTTTCATTACTCGAAAAGGGAAGAAACATAGTGACAGAACAGCTTATAGACGAAATAGACGAACGTATGGTTTCACTCGAATTATCCGTTGAGGAGATGACCGAAGATGCCAAGGACAGCGTTCATGAATTGATGGACGAGATCAAATACGCCTGTCAAAACGATGATTTCGAAACGGCTTTCAAATTACTTCCCAAAGCCGAAGCCTATAAGGTAGAGATCAAAGAACCGATGAGTAAGGCCGAATCAACCGTATCTAGTGTGGAGAAATTCATCTTCGACGCGGATATACTAGGTCTTGAAGCAAGTAAAGCAAACGAGATGATAAGCAAAGCAAAGGATGAGATCGATATAGGCGATTGGGAATTAGCCGAAAAATACGCCAACGATGCAAAAGACAAGGTCCTAGAAAAGGTACCAGCTTTGCTGAGATCTACCGTTAAGGAAGCGCAAACCGAACTCAAAATGGCTAAGATATCCGGGATCGATGTTTCAGAACCTATCGATATCCTTAAAAAGGCTAATATGCACAAGGATGAAGGGGATATGGAGAAGTGCATGAATAAACTGAAAAGATATCGAGACGTGATGAAGAAATTGAAATAGTAAAAACTTCCGAAGGGTTTATCATACCATAGAACTATCATCATATCATGGACGAAGACATGAGCTCACTTTCGCCAGATGATATCGCTGAGGGTATATCATCTATGGGGATAAGAGGTGCCGCATTGATCGCCAGGGCCGCGGCTGCTGCTCTTAAAAATGCTGCTATATCTTTCGAGGGAAATGATACTGAAGAATTTAAAAGATATATGGACGGTATAAAAGATACATTACTATCTACAAGACCCTCTGCTGTTTCCCTACCAAATTCGATACGGTATGTACTCGGAAAGGTAGAGTATGATTCAGTAGAAGATGCAAGAGAATCCATAATAGAAAGAAGCGAAGAATTTATCGCGAAGTCACATCGAGCCGGAGAGATGATAGCGGAATATGGCGGTAAACGCATCAAAGACGGAGACGTCATACTCACTCACTGTAACAGTTCACTCGCTATAGGTGCCATGAAATACGCATGGGACCAAGGCAAGAAGATCTGCGTATTTGCAACTGAATCGCGACCGAAGAGACAGGGTTACATAACTGTAAGAGAATTGGCGGAACATGGCATACCGGTCAACCTGATAGTGGATTCTGCAGTACGATACTTCATGAAGGATGTTGACCATGTATATATCGGGGCCGACAGCATCGCATCCAACGGTGCGGTGATCAACAAGATAGGTACATCTCAAGTGGCATTGTGTGCCCATGAATCCAGAGTTCCTGTTACAGTTTGTGCTGAAACGTACAAATTCTCAAGGGCTACCACCTTCGGAGAGTTGATCCAGATCGAAGAACGTGACCCGTCAGAAATAGTTGAACCTGATGAATTTCCAGGTGTGAATATACGAAATCCCGTTTTCGATGCAACGTCCGGAGATCACATAGATGCGATAATCACAGAAAGAGGTGTTATATCACCTTCAAGCGCACATAGAATAATAGAGGAGATGGAAGAATGAAAGAAGAATACATGGCATTGGGAGAAGAGCTTGATCCTGACGGATATCTAATATGTGAGTATAAAGTGAAGAGCGACTTGCCTATAGAAACCGCAGGATCTAGGATAGCAGAAGAGGAATCAACCGGTACGTGGACAAAACCCACTACTCTTACTGAAAGCATATATGAAAAGTACGGAGGAAAAGTAGTGAAGGCCGAAGGGAATACGGTCCGGATAGGATATCCCATAGTGGATTTTTCCGGTGAGATCGGTGGTGTACCACAGATACTGAGTATAGTTGCTGGTAATCTATTCGGTTTGGATTCGCTGGACAAGGTAAGGCTTGAAGATATCCAAATACCCGAGGTGATCTTTAAAAGATACCCTGGGCCGAAGTTTGGCATATCAGGCCTTCGAAAATTACTACGCCGGCCGGATAAACCGCTCGTTGGAACTATCGTTAAACCGAAGATAGGGCTTCCACCGAAAGAATTCGCAGAATATGTTTACGAAGCCGGTAAAGGCGGGCTCACCAACTCCAAGGATGACGAAACGCTGGTGGACCAGGACTTCTGCCCGTTGGAAGACCGGGTCAATGCCGTTTCCGAAAAATTGGACCTATTGGAAGAAGAAGGTCATATGATGGTACACGCTCACAACATTAGCACCTCGGCCCATGAGATACTAGAAGCTGCGGATATCGCACTCGATAACGGTGCTAGACAGTTGATGGTGGACGTACTCACCGTGGGCTTCTCCGGAGTACAAGCACTGGCTGAAGATCCCTCTATAGATGTCCCTATACATGTACACCGGGCAATGCATGCCGCCTTCACCAAAGATCCTGAACACGGGATAGCCATGCCGGTGATCTGCAAATTGGTAAGGATGGTAGGTGGCGATTCATTCCACATAGGCACATACGGAACCGGTAAGATGCATGCGGACATATCCGAAGAACTACGGTCTAAAGGGGTATTGACAGAAAAGATGCACGGAGCTGCGAGAACGATGCCGGTCTCCAGCGGAGGACTTCATCCCGGACACATGACGGATCTGATGGAAAAGAGCGGTAACGATGTACAGATACAGGC
>CAYVTG010000025.1:0-22198 GCA_964454575.1 uncultured Thermoplasmata archaeon | reverse complement strand
AAAAAATGCCACGCCCCACCGCGAACACCGCCCGACTCAACCCGCATGGCTGCCAATTCCTATTCATCGGCGGCATCCTTTCCATCAAGTACATACATTGGCCTATCGCACTGGTTGCTTCTATTTTTGGTATATTTGCCATCAGTCCATTTTGTTTGGGCAGTATCCTTTCTGTGTTAGCAGTCATCATGATATATGTTTCAGAAAAAGAATTTAATGGCAAAATGGTGGATATTAAGTATTGCATGTTATGTGGTAATCAAATGGTTTTCGTGGAGGGATACCAACGTTGGTATTGCGAAAATTGCCAGAGATATGTAGAACAAGATATTTAACTTGTAGTAACATCACGTCTTTATGAACGGAAGTTACTGGGACGACTTTGAGGAATACGAGTTGGAGATACAAGATATAGAGGGTTTTGTGACGGAACTGGCAGATAGAGTCAGTCGTGCATTTTCCGAATTGGAAGACAAGTATCATCCCGCTTACTTAGGTATAGATAACTCGGTAAAACTTTACTCACTTATTTGTAAGAAAGAGCCTGCCATCGTCATAGAAACAGGTGTGTGCAACGGCATGTCTTCCGCCGTGATACTGAAGGCACTGAAGGACAATGGAAATGGTCGCCTTTATTCAGTCGATCTACCGGTGGAAGCCGGCAGCGTAGAAGGGCGTACCGGAGCCGTGCTACCTCCTGGAAAGTCTTCAGGCTGGATAGTTCCGGAAGAGTTCAGAGATATTTGGGAACTAAATCTGGGAAATACCTACTACGAGCTTCCGAAGATATTCGAAAAGGTGCGTAATACAGACATATTCCTGCACGACAGCGGCCATTCCTACGAGACCATGATGTTCGAGTTCGGTATCGCATGGGAACATCTCAACGACGGCGGGATCATAATGGCCGATAATACAGATAAGAACAGTGCATTCAAAGATTTTGTTGCAGCGAAAAACAAAAAGCTCTACAGGATGAACCACATAGCGCTCATGACAAAAAGCTGATCTCTTTGAGTATGGTTATGCCAACGGCTTCCAGCTTGCTCATCATCTTATCATAAAGTAGACCGATGATACAGTCTTCCGGCGGAAGTATCCCTCTGCCCTGAAGCTCACCCTTCGCTATCATCTCAGCACCGATGGCTGCCGGGAAACCGGTGACCTGCTGCATTGCACTCAACCCGTCTCTTTGATCGACCCATAAGTAATAATCAATATTTATCTCTCGACCATCCTTCTCCCCCTGAGCATTATTCCACATGGCACAAGCGTCTCTGTCTTTTTCACCCGGCTGCAGCTTTGGAGTGATCACAGCCGATAAAAATTCTCGGGGTACAATATCACAGCCGTTGATCTCCACGGACTCTATATCCAAGAGACCAATTTTTTTGAACTCTTTTATGGTATCGTAGTGACCGGGCCAGCGGATTGTCTTTTCGTATGTATTCTCCAACTCAGGGCGTGTATATGCGAAACTGGGCATCCCAGGAGTGACTGCACACTCTAGTTCTACCTCTTTTCCGAACTTATCGAAGGTGAATTTTTCCTGCAGAGTCAGAGCCTCCAGTTCCACCCTCTCTCCGTCTTTGATGGCTGCCGACTTGATATTGTATTCCCTGAGAACGTGCTCGAAGGACCACGTGATCATGTACTTCAATGGATGTCTTCCGGCGGACTCTTCGTTTGGTATGCCTCCGCAGCGTGCGATGGCACTCTTGGGCTTGTCCATCTCTCTCAGTGCTTCGCCTAGAGTGAAGTTGGTTATCCCGGGAGCAAATCCCATACCATCCAGGAGCATTATGTTATTGTCCGAATATCTTCGATGTAGTTCCTCACCATATCCCTCCACAGACATCCCTTCAGGCAATTCCAGTTCTTCCATCTCATAGGGATCCGGTCTTCTATGGTATTCCTCTAGTATATCCACCATGTTGAGCCCAACATCTGCCGCAAGCTCGATAGTACGATAACTGGTCTTACGGGTCGGGAGAGTGTTTATTCCCACATCGTACTGCCGCATCACCTCTTTGGTCTCTTCCGCATCGAACACATTTCCCACGTGTTTATTCACCTTTTCGCTGCCGAGGAAGTCTACGATTTCATCTATGGGTCCCGGAGACCTGCTGTACAGCCCGATCTCATCAAAATCGGAGTGATTCACCAGGTACCAGGCAACGCCTACAGCTTGTCTACCTGAACCAAATATGAGAGCTTTCATCTTAGGGAATATCTGATGAAATGCTAAAAAGGTTTTGTAATATCATCAGATCTCTTACGTCATCCAAGAGAAATGGTTTACACGTATTCTCCCATAAAAACAGGTATACACTTTTTTACTCTAGAGTAACTTACCCACGAGTAAGTTGCAGAGTTAGTTTAACATTATCATCTAGACAGCGTTGATTCAATCACAAATTAAAATACCCACTTATCATATCCCAATACATGGTCCGACTTCGATACCAGAAGGTCTCCGATGCCGAGGGGTACTTTGAGATATTGAGCAATCCCAACTTCGAATACTTCGAGGTAAGTGTCAAATCCTTGGAGGAGGAACGGGAATGGTTGGAGAAGAACGCCGAGAAGCGTAAAAGGAACCTGGAGCATAATTTTGCCATCCTCTACGAAGACGAACTCGTGGGTGCCTGTGGTATCGTGATAGACCAGCACCGACCGCACATGGGTGAGATCGGATACTTCCTAGATGAAAAACATTGGGGAAAAGGGATCGCCACTGAAGCAGTCAAGCAGCTGGAAAAGTTTGTTTTCGAAGAATTGGAACTGGTACGCATCGAGATTCGGCTAGAGCCTGAGAACAAGGCCAGCGAGCGGGTTGCCGTCAAGTGCGGGTACCAGAAGGAAGGTTTGATCAGAAAGAACTACAAACGCGATGGCGAGTACAGGGACTGCTTGCTGTATGCGAAGGTAAGGTAGCGATAAGCAAAATCAAGCTAGGCGTAAAAATTCTAATCAGTTAGAAACCTTTATATAGTAAGGGCATATTTTCTAACAAGTTAGTATGAGATTCGAAGAACACTATAAGCTGATTATAGAGAAGGTAAAAGCAGTAGAATTTGCTAAGGAAAAGGATCTAAAAAGTGTGATCGCCGATGAAGCCGTGAAAGCGATCGGTCAAATGCTGGAAGCTGATGCCGCGGAAAGATTTGACAATCATTTACAAAGCCATCCGCAGGAATTCAGGTATTGTAATAGATACCATTCGACTCTATATTCGTCTTATCAAGAGGCATTCTCTATCTATAATGATCTAGGGTATCTGGGAGAAAACGGTGAAAAAACAAAAAAGATGCTTGATATATTGGACGCCTTCATAAAGCATTTCGAATTAGAATGGGGAATGAAAATAGATCAAGGAGGTGAAAAAATTGAATAAAAAAGGTGGGGAAAAAGTTCCGGATTCGCTGATTTCTGAATTGAAAAATGTTCATGGGCTGATCTGTTCTGTGTTGTATGGATCTATGGCCAGGGGAGAAGAAGGTAGAAGCTCTGACATCGACATATTGAATATATTCGAGAATAAAGAGCGTCTCGACAGTGCCGATCTGACACACCTTGTTTTTTCACATGAAGCAGATAAGGTCGTACAATTCGTCAATATGACCGTCGCCGATATCGAATCTGGCAAGAATGACGCCCTGGTATCCACGGCCTTCAAGGAAGGAGAAATTCTATTCTTGGAGCGACCACTGGAATTCGAGGCTCAAAATCTCTTCAAAGAACATTGTTTTTCTATCATCAAGTACGAACTCAAGGGTTTGAAAAACAAAGATAAGGTCAGATTCCTCTACAAGGTTTATGGTAAAGGCGATAAGTACAAAGGTCTACTGGGTGAATATCGTGGTGAGAAGCTTGGTAGCGGAGCATTAATGATAGAAAAGGAAGGAGTAAATAGATTACTTGATATCTGTGAAGAAATCGGTGTTACATACGAATCTAGAACCATATGGTTTTGATAACATCTATCATAGAGGATAACATGATTATAAATAAATAGTCAGAACTGTTCTGGTTTATATAATGAACACGATCCATAATGTGCGAGAAGAACTGGCATCAACGGATCTCATGACTCCCGATGTTAGAGCCATAGCCAAAAAGTATTACAGAAAAGTAAAAAAGTTGCCAAAGGAAGAGATACTGCGAATATGCGACCGATTACTTGAAGATGATGATTGGAGGCAAAGGACCATAGCGTTCCAATGGGCTTTCAGATTTAAAAAAATCTATCTACCGGAGGATTTTCGAAGATTCGAAAGATGGTTGGATGACCATGTGAAGGGTTGGGGTTCTTGCGACGATCTGTGTACTCATGCCATGGGAGAGCTGATACTGCAATATCCCGAACTGGTGTCCGATGTGATAGAGTGGACTTCCTCTGATAATATGTGGAAACGACGGGCGGCGGCTGTGGTCATGGTCTACTGTGTAAAAAAGGGAAAATATCTCGAACAAGTATTCGAAGTGGCCGATGCACTGTTCCACGATGAAGAGGACCTGGTGCAGAAAGGCTACGGCTGGATGCTCAAAGTTGCTAGTCAAAGGTATCGAAATGAAGTCTATGATTACGTCATGAAGAACAAAGCAACCATGCCCAGAACTGCGTTGAGGTACTCGATCTAGAAGATGCCCGAAGATATGAGAAAGAAAGCTATGAATTAAGCGCTTTTCACCGGTATCTGAAGTGGTTCTTCATCATCATCAGATACAGAAGTGCTATCACACCTAATATCACACCAAATGTATAGCCATATATCAAGTCAAAGAATATACCTATAGAGATGATGATGAAGGCTCCTTTCCATGCGGCTCTCTTTAAATTGAGCACGCCTATACCCACTCCGAGACGTGACAGACCGATGAACAGGTAGATGATACCTAGTGCAAGAGAACTCATGCCGCTGATAGAACCATCGGGGGTGTAGATATCCCATCCCTGCAGGTGGTTCAATGAAATCAGCAGAGCCAACATGGCGAATACGATGATGTATAGACCTAGTATGGTGACTCCGAATGGTCTTCTTCTGCCCATGGTATCTGTGATTGCTTATGTACCTTCTTAACGATCATTCTGGAGGTATCATATCATTCTCGCCGACGAAGTCTTCCTCCGGAGCTGGCGGAGGAGTTTCTTCGTAGGATTCCTGTGTAGGAGGCTGTTGATACTGCTGCTCTTCGTATGGCTGCTCCTGGAACTGCTGTTCCTGCATCGGTGGCTGTTCCTTGGAACCTTTTTTCTTCATCATCACCACTAATAGTATCACCACGATCAGAGCAACGAGGATCAGTAATAACCACATCAGCGGGAATCCGCCGGCGTCTAGATCATCGTCGTCTTCGTCATCCACTGGCACGAAATCAGTCGGGTCTGTCGGATCTGTCCCATCGAGATATTCCTGCAGGTTGCTAACGCCATCGCCGTCCGAGTCCTCGTCAGCATCCGAAGGATCGTTGGGATCAAGACCATGTTCTATCTCCCAAGCATCCGGCATACCGTCGCCGTCGGAATCATCTGTTGATATGCTGAAGGTCCACGAATATTCAGATATCAGATTAGTATCTTCAGTACTTATCGCGCCTGCACCTATCGTAGCGGTATAATTACCAGCTTCGAGTTCGCCGGTCGGATCGAAAGTCATCCTGGTGTTACCGGTATTCCAAGAAAATGTTCCGGTTATCTCAGTAGTATCTCGCATCAATGTAAACGCAGATTCGACGGTAGCCGTGTCCATCTCCATGCTGAATTCGACTACGATATTTGCATGCGGAGAAACGCCCGAGCCGGACGGTGTGTGTGAAGTAACGCTGGGATATTCTGCAGTTAATATCACTGTTACTTGGACGACCGTATAATCCGTAAAACCATCGGGATCTTCTACGGTGATATTAACCAATTCTTCGGTTATCCCTCCGTAGTAATTGAATATTATCTGTGTGCCGTTTATCGTAGCGAAAGTAGAATTAGTATCGAATGTGAGTTCATCCAGTTCGTGGTCGGCATCCGATGTATAGAGCGACATATCAAGGATAAAATCTTCGTCTTCGGTACACTCGATGCCGGGTATTGCGGATAGCACTGGCGGATGTTTGACGGTCACCTGAAGGATGGTGTAATCAGTAAAACCATCCGGGTCCTCGACCGTGATGTTCACTACCTCGCTTAGAACACTGGCAGGATAGTTGAACGTGATGTTATAGCCATCCACATCGGCGTAGCTGGAGTTGGTATCGAATGTGAGTTCACTTAGATCATGGTCCGGATCGTACGTATGATCCGACATATCAAGCAAGTAATCAACGTCTTCGATACATTCTATCGGATCTATATCCGATAGTTCCGGCGGATGGATAACTGTGACGTTCACATCACTGTGATCTGTAAGACCACCTGAATCTCTGACGGTTATCCGAACGGTCTCATCGAAAACATCATTTGGATAGTTGAAGATTATATTTGTACCGTCCACCGTTGCGTAGCTGGAGTCTTCTAAAAATGTCATATCATCGATGATGTTGTCTATATCCGAAACGTAAGGTTCCATATCCAGCACGTAATCCACACCGCCCACGCATTCGATCTCCGTGGGTACGCCCGACAGAACTGGCGGGTCGTTTACAGCATTTATGGTAACTTGGATGTAATTGAATGCGACCTTTCCCTGACTATTATGTAATCGAAGGGTTAGAGTACCCGTTCCGTATGCATCGGGCTGCGGTGTTATGTGCAAGTCCCACCCATCGAGCCAGTCACCTGTAGTTTCCGTGGTGAACAGTGATTCGTCGGAACTGAAGGCCATCCAACTATAATATCTTTCACGTAGGAAGGTCGCTTGGAGGTTGACTAATGTTGCCCATGCACTTCCAGAATGCGCGGAATAATCAGTTTGATAGAGTCTAGATAAATATGGCACACTAGTATTTACTAGTACACCTACTGCATTATCCGAGCCATATCCTCCTCTCCACCGTATATCTATTAGCAGATTCTCTTCTCCATTATATTCAAAAACATCGTCAATATCGATATTCATCCACTCAGGTCTTCCAACAGTAGATAGATTGTAAGATGATCTATTGAATACTTCAATCCACGGATCTACATGGTTTGCGTCGAATACATCTCCTAATGTATCGTTCTTGGTATGAACCAATCTTATACTGAAATTCTCTAGTACTGCCCAATCAGGAGTCGTTTGAGATGGTTGGAAACTCAGTGTATCTATGGTGCCTTTTTCTTTTATTAACGTTTTGTTATAAAGTAGCTGACAACGCATCTCACCTTCACTTGGGGCAAAGGGATAGTTCCGGGCTTCCTTGCCTTTATCAATCACAGTATTCTGAATGATATTCGTTTCGAATCTAGCCACAAGTAGATAATTACTCGTCCCTGATACGGTATCACTTTCATAAGATATTCTATGTTCGGCTAAACCGTTTGTCATCGAGGTATCTAGATTTTCATCACCGTTCAACCATTCGATATCAACAAGTAGATTATGCGAAGAGTCATATGTGAAATTATCATTTATATCAAAGGTTAACCAAGGATCAGTAGAGGATGTGACTTCCAAAAGGTCTGTGTGATAAACCTCTATAAGATAACCTGTGTTAGGTGAAGGATTTGTAAAATCGGTGATATTAGTGTGAGCCAATGAGATATTGAATTCTGTATAATTAGCCCATTCACCTAAATCAGTTTTTTTAAAGGATATCCTATCGATACTACCTTCTGCTCCTACCTGGTCGGGTGTATAAATCATCTGAACATGTCCGTGAGTATGAGTTGCCCCATAGAAAGGCCAGATACTTTCACTCAGCTCAGGACCGCTGATGCGGGTGAAATCTTTTACTATCTTTGTTTCGAACTTAACAACGGGGTGTATACCACTAAACCCCGATGCTGTTGGGTTGGTTAGGTCCCATACCCAAACACGTTTTACACCAGCGTTGTTAGTTTGCCAAGTGCTCACTGTACGATTTCCGTCTCCATTCCATTTAATATCGATAACCAGATTGTAAGATGAATCGTAGGTAAAATTGTCATTCAAGTTAAAATATATCCATGGATCCCAATTTGATGAGTTTAATTCTACGTTTTCTGCTTTAAATACTTCCGTTAGGTCTCCAATATAATTATATGCGAAGGTGGTAGTTAGATTTGAAAGACTTGTATGGGCAAATGATATCTGGAAATTTGAAAAATTACCTGTTTTTAACACGTTATTTCTTTTGAAGGATATTCTATCGACCTGTCCATCAGTTCCGACCTGTTCGCTGGTATATAAAGCTTGGAAATGGAATTCGTTACCTTGATTATTATACGCGCCACCGAAGGGCCAATTATTGGTCTGATCTTCCGGTCCTGTGATATTAGTCAATGTTTCATGTTCCCTATCTCTCAAACTGATAGTCCTTGTTGGGTCGTCCTCGTTCATGGTCTGGTCCGGAACCGGTGGATCGATCTCAGCACTATAGGATATAGTGAGTTTAGGGCGGAGAGTTGCGTCTGTATAGTCACTAGATACAAAATCCACATAATTGTAGTCTGCTGGATTTGGATTATTTGAGATTAAAATAAAGCCGTTGTTCTCTATCACCCCTGTTATCCAAGCATTAACTATTGAGGTTACATCCCAGGTAACCCAAATATTTTCCGTATCGATCCTTCTATAAGAAGAATAGGACTCATCATAATCACCTTCAGCTCCACCATTACTCCACTTTTCCGATTCTGTTCTATAAGTCCAATTTGATGCTTCTTGAATAATCGTACCTAGATTTCCTTCTCCCTCAACCCACTCTTCCATCAACGGATAAACTGTAATATTGACTGGATCTCCATATGTATTATATGCATACATGGAAAGAGTTGCCCTATTGAGCCTAACAGAAGAGTCATCGGGTAGTTCAAATTCTATCAATGTTCTATAATCATATGAGCCGTTTCCTACCATTAAAGCATTATATGTTCCTAGATTCTCTTCATCCCAAGGTGCTTCAGTAGTGATCAAATTATCTTTGCCTACTGTAGCATTCGGCTGCAGCGTCACACTCTTCAGATCCTCGTCCGGTAGTTGGTTATCGCTTTCAACTATCGGCTCGGCAATTCCTTCCTTCAATTCCGGCTGAACAGATCTCTCGGATATCGCAGCGCTGGATAATGTAGATATGACCAGCAGTGCCAGTATGAGATATGTAACGGATCTCTTTATTTTTAAAGCGTTTAGCACGGTTTTACTTTTAGCATTCTTTTTCATGGGCTCACCAATTATCCAATCTAAGAAAATCAGATTATATAAACATGTCGATGGATTCTTTTTCTCTTATTCAACAGGATCTCTTCAAAAGCTTTATCAATCTCTTGGATATTGTACTCGTATGAAATACATGTTCTCGGTGGATATCGAAGGGATATCCGGTGTGGTGTCTTGGAATCAGGCGGATATGGACTGTAAAGAATATGAACATGCACGTGAACTAATGAACAAAGAAACCGATGCGGCGATCAAAGGGGCTTTCGAAGGTGGAGCTGAAGAAGTTCTGGTCGTGGATGGCCATGCAAATATGCGCAATTTACTGTTAGAAGAACTCGATAAACGTGTCGAAGTGATCATCGGAACACCGCGGGTCAAGTGCATGATGGAAGGTTTGGATAAAGACGTAGCAGGCGTTGGGTTCGTAGGATACCACAGCTCAGCCAGCAGCTACGGCACGCTGGCGCATACGTATTCCGGCAGTGTGGTTGACCGGATATACGTCGGCGATAAGATGGCCAGCGAGTTCGCACTGAATTCATACCTGGCAGCACAGTACGGCGTACCGGTTTTCTTCATATCGGGAGACCAAGAGACCGTTAAGGAAGCCCAAGAGCTTTATCCGGATATACCACACGTCATCACGAAATATGCCACCGGAAGATACAGCGCCAGATGCATACATCCGAAAACGGTAAGGACACGTATAAGAGAAGTTGTGAAGCAAGCGATAGAAGAAAACAGTTCCATGATGATAAAACCGGATGATACATGTATACGGGCTTGGTTCACCGACCCGGGTAAACTGGACAACGTTGAGCTTTTACCGGAAGTGGATCGGGTAGGTCCCAAGGAATTCATCATAGATACTGGAGACTTCGAAAAGAACTACAAACTGTTTAGGGCATGCACCATGCTGGCAAAGGCTTAGGATCAGAGAATAATAAGCAACTTTTTGGCGTACTTTCGCAAGTTAATTATAGTTTGAAAACATTGTACTTCCATGAAAGATGATAACCAGGAAAAGGTAGAGAATATTTTGAAGGAAATGAGGAATGTAGTTACAAAACCTTGTTTGGAATTGGATTACTGCCCCTACGGTCCTTTGGTAGAGAATTTTCCGATCTTAGGTCCCACAAAAAAAGAGGCAATACAAAATAACGATGTTTTAAAAGAAAAATTGGAGAACGGAGATTTTAAAAAAGAGGTTGCAGACGCTGTCAGAAAAAAGATAGACGGTTTTGACCCTGACAGATATCCCGAAAGCCACGACGAAGACAAACTAAAAAAACAGTGCTCCGTATTCGGACATCTCTGCCCGGTATTCTTTGTCTCGGAACCGTGGGTTGACGAGGAAGCAGATCGATGATCTGGAAAAAAGAACCACGTCTCCTGCAGGAAGACGTGTATCCACTCAGATTCGAGGGTCCTGCAGAAATGAATAACTGCTGAGATAGTGTTAACTTTGAAGTTGAAGTACTCGTAGAAGCTCAAAAGACGGTTTTTCCGATCTGTTCGTATCCTTTTTTACGCCGGCGAAAATAGTCGTTGCCGGGAGAAAATATCTTGCGGTATCTTGCTATTTTGTCTGCATCCATGCATCCCTCTAAACGGTCCCAGATACCTTCTCGCATGTTGAGTTTGTCCAGATATATCTCGGAGACACCGGCGGCTTTCAATCGGTCGGCTAGCTCTTCAAGACCATCCATATCATCGTTCTCATTGGGCAGAAGAGGGCCGATGAATGCCCATGTGTTCACACCGGCGTCGTTAAGTTTTTCGAGAGCATCCAACCGGTTCGATAAAGACGGAGCTCCGGGTTCGAATATTTTACGAAAATCCTCGTCGAGAGATGTGACGGTCATCCCCACATCGATGTCCATGCCCTCAAAGATTTCGATATCCCTGACCACCAGATCTGACTTAGTCTGTATTATCACATGGACTCCGGCTTTTTTCAACTGTTCCAAACACATCCTGGTTAGCTGATATCTCTGTTCGACCCTTTGATAGGGATCGGTAACGCTCCCCAATCTTACGGTTCCGGATTGTTTTAATCTGAGCTCTTTTGCCAGTACCGTAGGTATATTTCGTTTAACATCCACAAAAGTTCCCCATTCCCTACTTTCGTTGATCACAAAGGGTGCATAGCAGTATAAACATCCATGGGAACAGCCCCTGTAAGGATTCACCGCATAATCGGCCTCCAAACCAGATAATGACATAGCGGTTTTACAAGAGATCTCCTTGACTTTTAGGTCTTTGAATTCATTCGGATCTACAACATTCAATCCCATGCAGGCCCAACTCCGTAATCTTCCAGTCTAGTCTGGTACATACAATCTCTCAACACATCACTGTTCTTCATCCAGATGTCCATCTTTATGTCCAACCTCGTTGAGATATAGAATAGTGCGTCCTTCAATGTTCCGAACTTCTTGGGTTCCTGTCTTAAAGCGTTCCTGACGTTTTCACGGACGTTCCACACTCCGACGGGCATGATATAGCCCGGGTGTGTTTCCCGCAGGATAACGGCCCCTGCCTGCCTTCTCTCGGCACGTAATTTCTCGCAGACCGCCAATCTTGCGGCGTAGAAGCATCCGCCTATCTCCGCATACTTCTTTCGTCCTTCGTATTTTTCGTGGCTAGATATTATGGCGATGTCTTTGCCGAAGGGATTCCAAGCGGTTTCAGGATACCATGCCTCGACCAGTTCGTATATCCATGTACGAGGCATCAAAAGTACTTCCCAGCGATTATCCAGTTCCCATGTTTCGTACAATCGGTACTCGTCTATGGGTGGATACTTTTTCACTTCTTCTCTGAGGTTCTTGCCTATAGTATCATCAACAGCGGTGATGCTCCATCTTGTGGGTACGAACTTTCTATTTTCACCGAGACCGAAGGCACCGACGCTCAGAGCACGTTGTATCTTCGTAACGTAAGTTCCGTGCTCGTATAGGTCCATCACCGCCTCGGCAGACTTCAAGTCGGTATCCGAATATGCCCTGTCCATCCGTCTATCTATCTTTAAAGTACCCAGATCCAATTTCTTCAAGGGTGCCGAAGGGCCGTAGGGCTGCACGGAATCTGACAATGCGATCTTGCCGGAAGGACGTTTGGTGAATAAAATCTCAACTTCAGCCGGTTCTCGACTGAGTGCCATGTCCCTGGTATGATCGATGATCCTATCCGAAGAATTTGCCTGGTCAACTTTTACAGCATACTTACCCCTGATCAACTGTGTTCGGAAATCCACTATTTCGTCTATACTTTTACCGAGCCATAATTCAGGCAGATCCATCTCGCTGGTCTCACCATGAAACGGAGGAACCAAAGGTCCGATATCCACTTTAGGATACCCGAACCGCCCCACGAATACTCCAGGAGGTGACGAGCCGGATATATCGGTACGATCGGTCAACGATCGTGATCTCATACGAGAATAGTACTTCACCATAACGGGACATCGTTCTCTATGGCATAGATTCTTGGTTCCTCTACATAGAGTACAGAGTGAGTCCCTTTTGACAAAAAGGCTGTCGTTGGCTAGTTCCAATCCCATCTTGTTTATACAGCTACTTCAAGGGATTTAATCTTTACTGAATTCCAAGGCGGATCTCTGAACTTCCAAGAGTTGAGATATTCCATCTGAAGCGGCGTCCAGCATTTCGTCCAACTGTTCACGATTGAAGACTCCCGCTTCTCCGGTGGCCTGTACTTCGATGTAATTACCGCCGGCATCCGAAGCGACGTTCATGTCCACTTCGGCGGAACTGTCCTCCTTGTAACACAGATCTGTGAGCACTTTACCGTCTACGAGACCGACGCTGACAGCGGCTACCTGTTTTATTATAGGGTCCTCTTCCAGATCACCGTCTTCGATCAATCTATCCAAAGCAAGTTTCAGCGCGACCCAAGCACCGGTCACGGATGCAGTCCGAGTACCGCCGTCGGCCTGTATAACGTCGCAGTCTATCCAGACAGTTCTCGGTCCTAGTTTCTCCATGTCCAGCGCGGCACGAAGACTCCTACCGATTATCCGCTGTATCTCTTTGGTACGCCCTCGGACTCCCCTGGTTTCACGTTGTATACGACTGTCACCGCTACCCGGCAGCATACCGTATCTGGAAGTCAACCATCCTTCGTTGTTATCTTCGTCGTTAGCCATCCAGGGTGGAACACTATCTTGTATCATCGCAGTACATATCACCTTTGTATCTCCGCAGGAGATGAGCACTGAACCCAATGGATTCTTCAGATAATCGGGGATGATCTCGGTTCTTCTTACTTCTTTATCGCCTCTGTTTTCTCTGGTCAAATGAACACCTTTTTCCACACGTAGTTATCAATCAGATATATAATTTGGCTAGTGATATTCTGTAGAAAACACAGAACAATTATTTATATAGGGAACATGATGATTATGGCAGAAACACATGATTCAATGGGATCTGATCAAGGATTTAAAATCATCTAGTAAATTCATATCGATGATCACGGGTATAGTTTCATTATTTATTTGGCTGTACGTCTCTTTTTTGAAGATCATCCCAGCTAAAGTTATCAGTTCAACTGCTAGCTATGAAACTAAGGTTTCACTTCAAACCATAATAAGAGAGGGAAGCTTTACTTGGACAAGTTATGAACTACGAATCGGTAGGAGCTGTTTTGGCCACCCTCAAAATTGGACATATTTTGCAAATCCATATGCAACCGTGATAGTTTTAATCTCATTCATACCAATTTTCATTATCATCAACATAGCGATGATCTATCTCAGCCAGCTTAAAAAAAGACCTAAGAGTTATAAATGAGTCTTAAATCGATCAACTTGATCCTCGAAAACATTATTAACGATTCAGTGTTAGAACGGAATATGTTCTCGCCGGTAGAGAAAGAAGTGATCGCCCTGGGAGCCGAGGCGGAGATACGAAGAGCCGAGTGGTGGGGTAGAGACGCAGTTATAAAGCGGAGATCGGTCAAGGGCTACAGGCATCCTATCATAGACATGAATATCCGTAAGGAGCGGACCCGAAAAGAGGTTAGGTTGATGAGGGAAGCCAGGAAGGCCGGAGTCCCGGTTCCTTTGATATATGACGTGCGGGAAGAAGAAACATCCATGACGATGCAGTTCTTCCCCGGAGATCGGGTGATGGACTGTTTGGAGACCGGGATCGACTTAGATCTACCGTTGATCGGCCGGTACATCGGCAAACTGCACGCTGCGGATATAACCCACGGCGACTTGACGACTTCCAACATCATGTACCACCAGAAAAGCGATTCATACTGTTTCATCGACTTCAGTTTAGGAGAAAAAACCACCAGCATCGAAGACAAAGGAGTTGACTTACATCTGATGAGAGAGGCATTGATCAGCGTACACGAAGAGCCGATAAAAAAATACGAACAGATACTGGTGGGCTACCGAGAGGTATTCCAAGATGCCGAACTGACCATCTCAAAGGTAAAAGATATAGAATCCAGAGGTAGATATCTGTGAATATAATCACGTCCAACGAAGGAAAGTTCAAAGAATACAAAAAGATATTCCCCGAAGCTAAGATGCAGAATATAGGATATGACGAGATACAGGCGGACACATTGGAGGAAGTAGTTGAGCACGCCTTGAAGCATCTCGAAGAGCACGCACCATCGATGATAGACGACAGCGGTTTATTCATAGATGCATACGGCGGCTTTCCGGGAGTATATTCATCCTATGTGATGCAAACTCTGGGTTGTGAGGGGATACTGAAATTGATGGATTCCGAGGAAAACAGAAAGGCTAGGTTCGAATGTGTCATCGGATATATGTCAGAAAAAGGTGATATAGAGATGTTCAAAGGGATCACCGACGGGGCTATATCGACCGAGATGCAGGGCACCGCAGGGTTCGGTTACGATCCCATATTCGTTTCTAAAGGACAAAGAAAAACATTCGCTCAGATGACAACTGAAGAAAAAAATAAAGTCAGCCATCGCGGAAAGGCCATGAGATCTCTCTTACAACATATCATTCGCTGATGACCCTGGTGACTTGGAATCTTCCACCATCGTAGAGTAGTGCAAAATAAGAAGTATTGTGTTTTGTAGCACGCATCTTGTCGATGGTCAGGAATCTGCGGGTCTCCATATGGCCAAGTCTCTCCTTAGAGAGATATATTATGCCGTCTGCTAGGAATTCTTCTTCTTTCATCTCGTCGTCTTTCGTCGGGCGTTCAACTATCATCAGTGAGGTGAGCCCACGGAAACTTCGCAGCCACTCGAAGAGTTGGAATATCGATTCTCTTTTATTCTCTACGTTTGAGATTATCTCCAGAGTGGTGAGCGAATCAACTACCAGCATATCATAATGGGTAGTTGCCCGGATGTTATCTACGTATCGTTTGAATACGTCGATCCAGTCCTGTGGCCGGGTCTTCATGGTCTGTCGAAGATAGCCCACGTCAACGATGGTTATCTTGTCGTCTACTTCATCGTAATTCATACCAAGGCTGTCGAACTGATCCTGTAAACTTTCACGGCTCTGCTGGAAGGACACATAAAGACCTTTCATATCGTTGTTTACAGCGTTGTGATAAAGTATATTGTATGCAATGGATGATTTGTAGGTTCCCGGATTACCCGATATGAGCACAACGTGCCCCTTCGGTATACCTCCGCTCATCTGTTCATCCAGACGAACTATGTAACTACGTATCCTTTCAGTTTCCCATTTGTTCATATGACATGTTCTCCTTTATTCATCACTACCTTTCCATCTACTTCAAAGGATGGTCCGAGCATGACAAGATCCCAATGGAGTGTGGATTCGTTCTCACCGCCGAACATACGGTTCTCACCAACGGCTATGTGGATGCTGCCTATTATCTTTTCGTCGGTGATGGTGTATCCGATGGCTTTCTTCACTTCAGGATTTATGCCGATACCGAACTCTCCTATCATATCTTTATCTCCCTGTGAATTCTCCAGAACCTGATTGAACAATTCTCCGTTCTCTTCGGCATCGGCTTTGACCAATCTACCGTCTTTGAAGACGGCGTCGATACCTTTGATCTTGTTACCACGGTAGAAGGCCAGGTCGAAGTAAGCCCTACCGTTGGCGGACGTTTCCACCGGAGCACAGAACACTTCGCCACAGGGCAGATTGTTTCCGATATCTCCGCGTTCTATATCTCCCTGGGAGATCACGCCGTCGTCCACGAGTATATGTCTGTTCTTGATGGAGAACTCAAGGTCTGTACCTTTATCTGAAGTAACATGGACCTTTTCTCCACCACGTAATCTATCAGCGAGTTTCTCACCGTTATCCTTTAATTCATCGTAATCCGTATTCAGAGCCTTCCAGAACATGTTCCAGAACTCTTCGAATTCGATACCGTACATCTGTGCCTTTTCCTCTGTTGGATAACCGATGCCGGTCCATCTTACCTTTTCTTCTTGGAATCTGTTGTTGACCTCACGTCTCCCCCTTCTGGAGGCGCCGATCTTATCCTCGGGCAGCTGAGCTAGCAGTCTGGGGTCTCTCTGAGAATCGATACCTATCATCCCGTCGATATCTTCCAGCCAATTGAGATAGTACGCCGGAGTTTTTTCAAGGTATTCTATATCCGTTTCTTCGATTATCCGTTTCTGCAGCCGGTCTGTATCGGCCATGACCACTGGAAAAGCTCCGTTTTTTCTTACATGCACAGCTATATTCTCGACTAACTCAAAATTATGAGTGCCCCCTCTGACCATAATAACTTCGTCTTCTTTTACATCCATGCATTTATCGACAACTTTTCGTGCTACCTCTTCAAGATCTACTTTGAGCATGCTATCACCATATGATAAATAATAGAAGGTAAAAGGGTTTTGGTTTGTTTATCAGCCGTAGAGTGGCGGTGCCGCGGATTTGTCGTCCATATCGTCTTGGGCGCGTTTTGCCTGGTTGACCAGTTTAGCGTACTGATGTTCGAGCTCTTCTGCACTTTCGACAAGCGATTCTGTGTCTATATCCAGATCTCTATACTCGGCAAATTTTTCCAGGAGTTTCGCCGCAGCCCTTGGGTCTGGTAAATTCGTAGAACCTTCGGCCAGCATACCCACGGCTTTGAGTTCCTTCTCTCGTGCGTAGAGCAGCATCGAGCTGGACATACCCGTTATAGCACCTCTTTTGATCAGGTCGATGTCCAATTTCTCCGCTTTGTCTGTAGCCGCATAGGTGCTTAGAACGCCCCATATCTTCTTTTCATCCGGGTTATCATCACGTTCAGGTATCGCATCGAATATGATAACTTCCTTGATACCCTGTTCTATAGCCCAATCGATTATAGCCTCAGACAGTCCGTCCGAAAGATCTGCAGGGATCACCATATCTGATTTAACGAGTAAAAATCCCTTACCTCCGAAGAATCTCACGGGTCTTCGCGGGATACCGTCGAATATGACCGCCGTGGGCGGGAATTCATCGCACTTTACAGAAGCTACTTGCTCCAGTTCCATCGAGTTTATCAACTGTTCGGATGCTATTCCACCTATCAACCCCATGGCCGGGAATCCAGCTACCAGAACGTCTGTTTCTGGGATATCTTTTTCCTTTATTATTTCATAAGTCATGTGTCCTCACTTTTAAACCAGATGTAAATGGTGATACTTCAATCTTTTCATTGGCTTAGTTATTTATATGTATAGCTTGTTATTCCTGTAAAGAGGTAGTTAAAATGGATCTAGGAATAAAGGGAAACGCAGCACTGATCACGGCATCGAGCAGCGGTTTAGGCAAAGCATCGGCGGAGGCACTGGCCAGAGAAGGTGTTGATGTAGTGATAAACGGAAGGGATAAAGACCGGTTGCAAATAACAGTTGAAGAGCTTAGGGAAACTGCCGTAGGAGAGGTTATCGGCATACCAGGAGATATCAGTAATCCCGATGACCTTGAAGGCATGGTGGATTCTACCATAGATGCATTCGGTAGACTCGACCATCTGGTCACATGCGCCGGTGGTCCTCCCAGCAAGCCTTTCTTAGATACAACAGATGAAGAGTGGTATGCATCCTTCGATATGCTGGTCATGAGTGTAGTAAGGCTTGCACGCCTTTCTGCCGAGGAATTAAAAAAACATAACGGCAATCTCGTTTGTATCACGTCCATAAGTGTGAAAGAAGCCATCGAGAACCTGGTTCTGTCCAATTCGGTCAGGATGGCTGTTATCGGTCTGGTCAAAACGTTATCAAAAGAATTAGGCCCCGAAGTCAGGGTCAATGCTGTTTTGCCCGGTGCCCATGAAACATCCAGGATAAGAAACCTGGTAGAAGATGCTATAAAACGAGGAGATGTAACAAACTACAAAGAAGGACTGGCCGGGTGGTCTGAAGACGTACCTTTGGGTAGGATCGGCCAGCCTATCGAATTGGGTAACGTAGTCGCCTTCCTGTGTTCACAGAAGGCGTCCTATCTAAATGGAATTTCACTGCCTATAGACGGTGGTTCGAGCAGGAGCAATCTGTAGTTACCAGCCTCTTTCCTGAAGTCTGGTTTCCAGGTCCTCTATATTACGGCCTGGCATGGCTTCTCCAAGACCTTCTGATATCTCAGCAAGTTTTTCAGGATTATCAAAGTAGGTAACGGATTCTACTATAGCTTTGCCCATGAGCTCGGGATTTTGAGATTTAAAGATCCCACTTCCTACGAAGACACCATCGCTGCCCATCTGCATCATCAATGCCGCGTCGGCTGGAGTGGCTATCCCACCTGCTGCAAAGTTGACCACGGGTAAACGTTGGATCTCACCGACTTCTCTTACTAGTTCAACGCTGACACCGTATTCCTTGGCAGCATCTTTTAGTTCGTGATAATCCTTCTCCTTCAATTCGTGGATAGCTTTGAGGACCGTTCTCTGATGTCTAACGGCCTCGATGATGTTACCCGTACCGGCTTCACCTTTAGTACGCATCATCGCGGCACCTTCTTCGATCCTCCTAAGGGCCTCCCCTAGATTTCTACAGCCGCATACGAAGGGAACGGTAAATTTTGATTTATCTACATGATAAAATGGATCTGCCGGAGTCAGAACTTCTGATTCATCCACCATATCTACACCCAATGATTCCAGTACCTGGGCTTCCACGAAATGACCTATACGGCATTTTGCCATAACTGGAATATCAACGGATTCCAATATCTCTTTGACCTTTCTAGGATCGGACATCCTGGCTACACCGCCGTCAGAACGTATATCTGCAGGGACTCTCTCCAGCGCCATAACGGCTACCGCACCGGCTTCTTCGGCTATCAAGGCTTCTTGTGCATTGGTAACGTCCATGATGACGCCGCCCTTCTGCATCTTAGCAAAGCCTCTCTTGACCAGTTCCGAACCAAATCGCAATTTTGTTATATCCAAATTCAAAGGCATCTTAAATACACCTATACTATCATAAAAGGGGGGGCTATTTGAACGTTTCTGACGGTGTCGAAGGGAAAATTAAAAATAACCTATGTCCTATTTACCATCAACATGACACTCGGGTTGATATTGATAATCATCGGCATCGTGCTGATAATATTCGAAGCGAGCGAGCCTGGATTCTTTATCGCGATCCCCGGGGGTGTGATGATCACCCTTGGCGTGATAGCAGTTTTGTATCCGGACATACTGCTCACAATATGGACTCCGCTGATACTAGCGGCAGTTGTGGTACCGTTGATGTTCCTGTCCATGAAGTTATACCAGAAGATCTCGCCGCCGTCGAAACCGACAACAACCATGTCAACATCGTTGGTTGGTGAGACAGGTAGAGTACTCGTCACTATCGAACCGGATGAGATCAGAGGTAAAGTTAAGATAAATAACCAGATATGGAGCGCTACTGCAGATAGCGAGATCCCCGTAGGTAAAAAAGTGGTCGTCGTCGAAGCCAGGGGCGTACATGTCGCGGTTAGAGAAGTGAAAGAAAAAATATAGGAGGAAATATGATGTTAGAAATAATAGTGTTTTTGGCTATAGTGATAATATTGGTTGCAGTCGTAGCGGGCAGAACCGCCTTCTGGATCGTGCAGCCATACGAACAGGGAATATACATAAAATTGGGTAATTACCAGAAGATCTTGAATCCGGGTGTTAACATAGTTGCACCGTTCATATCTCAGGTGATCAAGATGGACCTGAGAACCCAGGTACTGGACGTTCCCAGGCAGGAAGTCATCACAAAGGATAACTCTCCCACCAACGTAGATGCGATAATCTACATCAAAATAGTGGATATAACGAAGGCATTCTTCGAAGTTACAAATTACAAAGCAGCTACCATCAATCTGGCACAGACCACACTCAGGTCTGTGATAGGTGATATGGAACTGGACGAGATACTATACAACAGAGAGCGTATCAACACTCACCTTAGGCAGGTATTAGACGAGGCCACCGACGGCTGGGGTGTAAGAGTCGAAGCAGTCGAGATACGTGAAGTGGATCCAAAAGGGACGGTCAAGGCGGCCATGGAGGAACAGACGGCAGCCGAGAGACAGAGACGTGCAGCCATATTGAAAGCCGACGGCAGCAAGCGCTCGGCTATACTTGATGCAGAAGGTAACAGGCAGGCACGGATACTCAACGCAGAAGGTATCAGGCAGAGTAAGATACTGACTGCAGAAGGTACACGGATGGCCGAGATATTGGAAGCACAAGGTCAAGCACAACGCCTGCGCATACTCTCACTTGGTGCCGGTACATTAGACGAAAAAGCACTTACCTATCTATCACTGGATACCTTGAAGGCCATGTCCAACGGCGAAGCCACTAAGATAATCTTCCCATTCGAATTGACAAGACTCGTGGAAGGAGCTTCCCAATACCTAGGTGCTGGTAGAGAAGTATCTGCCAGAGAACCATCCGATATCGGTGAACTAGAGAAGATCGTAGGCAAAGCAGAGGAGATCCTAGGTGTCATACCCGGTCGTGAAGAGATGAAAAAGACGCTTGATGATATGGGTAAGATCAAATCCGGAATAAGTGATGACAGAACCGATGTAGAAAAAGAGGCTGCCAAGAAGGCCAAGGATGTGATCAAGGAGATCGTAGAAGAAGACGACGACAGCCTTGATGAGATCCTCAAGTTGGATAGAAAGAAAACAAAATAGGGTATCAAATACCCTTCTTTTTTTCTACTTCGGAACAAACTATAAATATAACATATGAATAACCGTACATATGAACGACCGTTTGTTTAAATGTTTGGTAGATACTAACCGCAGAAGGATCCTATACTGTATCGGTGAAGGAACAATCGCTGGTGAGTCATCATCTTAAGGAACTCTATCAGTGCGGTCTGGTTGAAAAAGAAAGGCGTGGTAAAAAGAATTTTTACAAAGTCTCTAAAGAAGAAATACTTGAATGCGAGATCAAGGAACTGTCACAGGAAGTGAGAAAATATACCATAGAACAGATGAGCAAAGACAGTATTGATCATACGGCTCGACTACCCCTGGAGATATGTTCGCTTACATAAAACCGGATACTCCGAAAAGCGAGTTCGAGGCATTCACCGACGTAGAAGAGAACATCATCTTGCTGGGGCATTCCCACATACCCATGGACCGGACGGTAAACGGTAAGCGGTATATCAATCCCGGCGCTTGGGGCAGCCCAGGGATGGTGACTGGAAAGGTTCGTACGCCTTTATGGAGAACGGTGAACTGCACTTCGAAAGAGTGGACTACGATATCGATAAGACCGTTGATAAGATGAAGAAGGCCGGACTACCGGATAGAGCTATCCGGATACTCAAGGAAGGCCGTGTCGTTGAATGATCGTCTCCACGACCTCGGGTACTATCTCGGATATGGTATCCATCGATGTTTTGATGTGTATTTTCCCTGCGTAATGTGTAAACCATAAACATATGTCACCCCTTTGTTTAATCGGAATTGCACCCAA
>CAYVTG010000024.1:0-22566 GCA_964454575.1 uncultured Thermoplasmata archaeon | reverse complement strand
TCCCTTTGTCTAGCTTCACCGACAGCAGCACCGATCGCAGGTATAAAAACGGTTAAAAACAATAATGTCGCTACAGTGAACACTAAAATTTTGCTTTTTTGCACCATGAAAAGTATAACCCCCCCCCCCATATATAAATATTTTTAAATAAAACGCTTGTATGTTTGTACAAACGTGCAAGTGTTCCCTTGCCCACCGAACTCTCCGCGCAATCTTATTGGAGTGTGAAGCTCAGGTCCAGTTCTTCCAGCTTTCCTGCCGTGGGTTTGCCGTTCTTGTCCCATCCTCTGAGCTCGTAGTACTCGTCCAGCATGGTGTCGAACATCTCGATAGTGAAGGCGTTCCCTTCGGTGGGGCCGTCCGGGAGCGGTTCGTACATCCTTTGTGGTAGAGAATCGTCTTCACGTGTGATACCCTCTCGGACGTTGTACATCCGTATGAGGTTCCAGACACGCTCTCCGGCCTTGAGATATTCTTCTTCAGTCAGGTCGAATCCCGTTGCAGCGTTGAAGAGTTTAACGAATGAATCGACTCCGAAGGGTACGAAGTCGCACATCACTAGAGAGTAAGCGGCCGCCCTTTCGTCCTGAGTCTCCTTGACCAGCTTGGCACGACCGTCGGTAGCGAACCTTTCGTCCATCTCCAGTTCCGCTCTCACCGTCCACGCACGCTGATGGCACGCGCCTCTGTCGCTGGTGGCGTATGCCAGACCCATACCGGGTGAGCCTCTTGGTTCGTATCCCGGGAACTCCATCCCCTTGGAGTGTATGGCGAAATCCGACGAACCTTTACCTATATCCGCCGAGGCGCGCTTGACACCCTCTGCCAACAGATCGCCGATGCCGTCCCTGTGGGCTATCTTTTTTATCAACTCGATATACGGTTCCGGCTCTCCGAATCTTGGCTCCAGACCGTCCATCATCTCCTTTGTTATCAGACCTCGTTCGAAGCACTCCATGGCCCAGCCCAATACGTTACCGGTGGAGATACCGTCCAAACCCAGCTCGTCAACAAGATAGCTGGCCTTGGAAACCGCTCCCAGGTCACCCATCATACAGTTGGAGCCCAATAGTACGAGCAACTCGTACTCGGGACCCTCCAGCTCGGTACCCTTGTGTTCGCCTTTTTTAACTATGCTGTGCTTACCACAGCGTATAGGGCAGCTGTAGCAGCTGACGTCCCTCTCCACTATCTCTTCGCGCATGGTCTCGCCGCTTATCTTATCTGCATCGACGAAGGTAGCGTGCTGGAAGTTTTTTGTCGGCAATATACCGTACTCGCTCATGGGGTTGATCCATATGGGAGTTCCGTAACGCGTACGATTTTGTACGAAATCGTCGTCTTTGGTAATCTGAAATGCCTCTTTAGAGGCTTCTTTGAATTCTTCCGGCTTCGCTGGTTCAACCTTACCGGTTCCCTTGACGATCAGCGCCTTCAGATTCTTTGAACCCATAACGGCACCGGCTCCTCCTCTTCCCGCTTGACCGCCACGGGCCTTCTGGTCGTAGGTATCGATATTGATCATAGCGTACTTCACCAGGTTCTCACCGGCAGGGCCGATGGTGGCCATACGCAGGGAATCGTTATCGTATTTATCCCTTAGTTCAGCCACGGTCTCGAAGGTGGTCTTACCCCATATGTCCGAAGCATCTTCGATCTTCACCCCGTCATCCTGAACATAGATATAGATCGGTTTTTCAGCCTTCCCGGAGATCATTATCACATCGTAACCCGCTCGTTTTATCTCCGGACCGAAGAATCCACCGCAGTGGCTGTCGTTGAATATACCCGTAAGAGGTGATTTAGTCACTACGCAGTACCGTCCGGATGTGGGCACCGTTAAGCCGTTAAGAGGACCGTTGACGAACATCAGGGGATTGTCGGGGCCCAGGGGATGAGTGTCCTTGTCCGTATTATCCCACAATAGCTTGGCGCCGAGACCTTTTCCGCCGATGTACATCTTGATATCGTTTTTATCCAGGTCTTTTACCTCTGATTTACCCGTACTTAAGTCTATATGTAGTATCTTTCCCGCTACTGCATCTGTCATCTTTATCCCTCCATACCGCAGTTCAATTCCAGAAGGTCCACCAGCAGTGAAAAGCCGGTTTCCTTTTTACCTGCTCCGGGACCGATGATGGTCACATCGCCTAATAGATCAGTCGAGAAGGTCAGTGCATTCACTGGACCCATCACATTTGCCAACGGGTGTGTGAGCGGTAATTTTTCAGGCCCGACCTTTGCCTTTATACCGGTGTCGGTTTTCTTGGTGCTGCCCACCAGCTTCCAGCGCTTGTTTTCTTCCTTGGCACTGTTCACATCATCCAGGGATATCCCGGTTATACCTTCTCGCTCTACATCATCCAGATCTAGTGCGCCGCCCATGACCATATTCGAGAGTATCTGTATCTTGCCCTGAGCATCTATACCTTCTACATCCCCGGTGGGGTCAGCTTCCGCGTAACCAAGTTCCTGTGCTTGTGCCAAGGCGTCTTCGTACTCCATACCGTCCTCCATCTGAGATAAGATGTAGTTGGTGGTACCGTTGACTATGCCTTTGATCTCTTTGATATCACAGCCGGCCAGTGTGGTGCGTGCCAGGTTGATCACCGGCGTGCCGCTGACCACGGTACCTTCGTAGAGATATCGTACTCCGTTCTTACGGGCGAGTTCAACCAGCTCTCTGCCGTGGGTTGCTACCGGGCCCTTGTTGGTACTGACCACGTGTTTTCCCGACTTCAGGGCCTCCCTTACGTGTTCCAGTGCCGGACCGCCTGTTTTCATATCCGTATAGGTGACCTCTATTATCACATCGGCACTGCTATCCTTTATGGTTTTGATAGGGTCCCAGCCCTTGTCGCCGTCAGGATATTCCTCCAACAATTTACCGTTATCCACCAGCTCCAATATCTTTTTCATATCCAGCCCATCGGAAAGATGCACCGATCCTTTTTTCATATCTGAGATCGCCACTACTTCGTACTCGAAGTCGTGCTCCTTACGCAGCCATTCTTTTTTATCTTCCAGTATCTCCGCCAGTCCTTGACCGACGACGCCAAAGCCTATGAACGCCATTTTGA
The DNA here is from genome assembly GCA_964454575.1 of uncultured Thermoplasmata archaeon. GTDB lineage: Archaea > Thermoplasmatota > Thermoplasmata > Halarchaeoplasmatales > Halarchaeoplasmataceae > Haladaptatiplasma. The sequence goes on along the minus strand of CAYVTG010000024.1, from coordinate 19,486 downwards.
ACATCATTTTTTTCACCTGTTTTTAGAGAGCATCCATACAAGGAATCTACTTAACTCTTTCGCGTTTGACGGGAGAAACAATATAATATGCAAGGCTCTATTCCATATAGGTGCATAAGATGAAGGTCTTCGTTACAAGAAAGATACCGGAAGCCGGGCTGAAGATGATACGAGAGCAGTACGAAGTCGTTGTCAGTGATAAGGATAGACCTCTCGAGCACGCGGAGATCGTCAAGGGTGTCGAAGATGCCGACGCACTGTTGTGTTTACTCCACGACGAGATAGACGTAGAGATAATAAACGCCGGTAAAGACCTGAAGATAATCTCAAATTACGCCGTTGGATACGACAATATAGATGTGAAAGCGGCCACCGAGCGAGGTATAGCTGTGACCAACACGCCCGGCGTTCTGACAGATGCAACGGCAGAGATAACCTGGGCGCTTATGATGGCTGTGTCCAGACACATCGTCAAAGGGGATAGATTCGTCAGAAAGGACCGATTCTCCGGCTGGGACCCGGGATTGATGGTGGGTCATGAACTATCCGGAAAAACCCTGGGGATAATCGGTATGGGCAGCATCGGCACCGCAGTGGCCGGATTGAGTACCGGTTTTAATATGGATATATTGTACTACAATCGCTCGAAAAACGAGGAGGCCGAGAAAAAATACTGTGCGAAAAGGGTAGAACTGGAAGAACTTCTACAGAGCTCGGACTTTGTCTCGCTGCACGTCCCTCTAACAGAGGAAACTAAAGAGATGATAAGCTGGAAAGAATTAAAGACGATGAAGAAGTCTGCGTATCTGATCAACGCCGCAAGGGGTGACGTGGTCAACGAAGAAGCGCTCATAGAAGCCTTACGATCCAAGAAGATAGCCGGTGCCGGAATCGATGTTTACGCGGACGAACCCTACGGAGCGAACCCAGATTATTACGACCTGGATAACGTGGTATTAGCACCGCATCTAGGCAGTGCCACCTTCAGGGCAAGGGAAGGTATGGCGGTGATGGCCGCTGAGAATATCGTCGCCATGTTAGAAGGTAAAAGACCGAAATATATCGTCAACCCGGAGATACTGGATTAGATGAAGCATGATAAAGATGATAAACGATTGAAAGTCCTGTTCGTTTCCGAGGACTATCCTCCGGTAAGCTACGGCGGCGGTGAGATATCGTGCGAACTGCTGGCCGTAGGGTTGGCAAAACGCAAAGATATAGACGTCACTGTTTTGACATCCGGTTCAACGGACCTTAAAGAAATGGAAAAGAGGAAGGGCGTGACAGTATTGAGAAGGTTGAAAACCGGCGGCGGTCGAAGTTCTCTCACAAACAATATAAAACGCAAGATGCTCTTCAAAAAAAGCGTTAAAAAAGAACTCAAAAATATCGCCGAAAGGTACGACATCGTCCATTTTTTCAATATCACCAGTATAGCATATACAAAAAAGCCTTCCTTCGCCACCATCAATTCCTACATAAATTTCTGCCCCAAAGGAAATCTGTTCTACAGAGAAGAGAGCGTGTGTGAAGGCTGTGGACCCATGAAATTCATAGGGTGCCTAACCCATTCTGATTACGTGGGGGGGTACCGGTTGAAAGGTTTTCTCAAATTCAATCCTGCTTTCTGGCTCGCTCTATATCGAGACTATCAAAAGCGTAAAAAAGACTTGAAAAAGGTGGACCATTTCTTCAGTCTGAGTGAGTTCATAAACAGGATGCTCGTAGGGAACGGTATAAGCAGAGAACGGATAACCAAGGTGGTCAACATGCCGGATATAAGCATATCCCACCGCAAAGTCGACATCGCAAGCAGGGGAGTTACCATCGTGTATATCGGAAGTCTCGACAAGATCAAGGGCGTAGATATGCTGATACGTGCATTCAACCGTCTTGATGTTGATGCAACACTGGCCATCGTCGGAGACGGCCCTGAAAGAGAGAGATTGCAAAAGATGGCCGGCCATAAGATAAAATTCTTGGGTCGCATTCCACACGAGACCGTACACTCGGTTTACCGACAGGCAGATGTAGTTGTAGTTCCGTCTCTGTGGCCCGAGCCGCTGTCCCGCGTACTTTTGGAAGCCGCGTATTTCGATAAACCGATAATAGCTACTAAAGTCGGCGGCAGCCCGGAAGTAGTTAAAGATGGGTACAACGGGATGCTTGTTGAACCCGAGGAGAAAGAGCTAAAGATCGCTCTTGAAAGGATGATAAGTGATGAAGAACTGAGAAACTCGATGTGCAGTAATATGAAGGAATTTTATCGGAAAAACCTCTCTGAAGAAAATATCGTTCAGAGCATCTTAGATGCATATTACGATAGATTAATATGATTACACCTTTATCTGTCGTTGAAAAAGATGAAGATATTGATCCTCACGGATGAGCTTCCCGAAGATATTCTCAACTTCAACGTAGACCTGTTGGTGAATGCAAATTATTTTTCTAAAAAAGGCCATGAAGTCTACTTGGCATCACACGGTAGGAAACATATAAACCAGGGAAAATTCCATCATCTGCCACTGAGTAAAACTTCAGATAAACACAAGGACAGTATCGATTCTTTCATCACACGCAATCTAACATTTTTTTTAGCTATGCTAAAGAAGATCAAAAAAATATCTCCCGACTTGATCCTGTGCGTCGGGGGAGGGCAATATCTATGTAATTTTTCCACCGGCCTGCTTTTATCCAAGTTGACTAACATCCCCATGATAAGCGAATGGCGCGGCTCGGAGCTTTTACTGAAAAATAATGCTTGCAGGCGGATATCAAAGAAAACTATACTTAAAAATTCGACTGTAAACATAGTTCGCTCGGATCAGATGAAAAATTTCGCACTCCAACTTAGCTCGCGGAGTGAGATCATCATCTCGCCGAGTAAGGGCGTAGATATAGATCATTTTGAACCAAAATCAGATAAAATTCCAAGTGATCTTGTGAATATACTTTACGTCGGTCGTTTGCACGAGATAAAGGGTTTGACGTATCTGATAGACGCGTTTTTAGATCTACACAAAAAGCATCATGATACCCGATTGACCATCGTTGGAAAGGGGGATCTGAAGGATGAATTAATAGAAAGGGTAAAAACAGCCGGGTTCTCGGATGATGTAAAATTCGTTGGAGAAATCGATCACCGTAAACTACCAACATACTATGGTAAGGCAGATATCTTTGTTTTGCCAAGTCTTTCCGAAGGACTGTCAAACGTTGTGATGGAAGCCATGGCGAGCGGCCTACCGGTCATAGCCACCGATGTAGGGGGTAACAGCGAGTTGATAAAGGACGGCTCGGGTGGATCCGTCGTCGAACCCCGGGATACAAAGGAGTTGTGTTCGGCGATGGAAAGATTGTGCTCCGACGAGCTTTTAAGAAAGAAGATGGGGGAATACAACAGGAAAAAGATAAAAAAATATGAACAGGAAAAGGTCCTATCCAAAAAATTGAAACTGATACAGAAGGTGGTAGATCAAACATGAATATGGTCAGCGTTATCATCCCCACACACAATCGTTCGAAGATGCTGGAGCGTGCGATAGAAAGTGTTCTTGAGCAGACTTATAAACACTTCGAACTGATCATCGTTGACGATGATTCGATAGACGATACACCGAAGACGGTTAGAGAGATCGATGACCCCAGGATACGATATCACCGTAACGAAACCAACAGAGGGGGTAGCGGTTCCAGAAATGTGGGTATCGGCTTGAGCAAATACGGTTTGATCGCATTCTTGGACGATGATGATATGTGGCTTCCGACGAAGTTGGAAAAACAGGTGGCGGTGTTAGAATGTGCTTCCGACGATCACTGTGGTGTATATACCGGTCTAGTGAAGATACGCGATGGTACGGCCATATCCAAAAAAGTAAACCGTGCAGAAGGAGATCTATTCGATGAATTGCTTTGGGAAAATATCATCGGTAGTACATCCTGCGTATTACTGAGGAAAGAATGTGTCAAAGAAGTGGGTGGATTCAAAGAGGGGTTGCCCGCATCCCAGGAACTGGAGCTTTATCTCAGACTATCGCTAAAATACAAGTTCAAATCCATACCAGAACCACTGGTCAAGTACAGCATACATGAAAATAAACAGATCACCAGTGATTATTCAAAGAAGATCGCTTCCAAGAAGTATATTTACGAGAGATACAAAACATACTTTGCATCTAACCGCAAATTGCATGCAAAGCATCATTACGAACTGAGCTTCATGGAGTACATGGATGGTGACCGAAAACTATCCGGACAACATTTCAAAAAGGCGTTTTTACTTTATCCTGCAGGGGTAAAACATATAATTCGCATGACTCTTTCCAAGCTGATCCTCGGTATTTAGGTAATAATAAATAGAGATAAACGACCATGTCTAAAAAATTGCAGAGGGATATTGTAAATACGGGTGCTGCGTACTTTGCGGCTAGTATCATAGCGATAGCGGCAGGCATACTTTTTCCAAGGTTATTGGGACCCGACGAATGGGGTTTGTGGTCCATCATGTTGGGCGTTATCGGCATCTTGGGGCCCTTCGCCCAGGTTGCCATGAGTACTACGCTGGTCACCTACATCTCAAAACACAGGCATGATAATGAAAAAATATCCTACTTCGTTAACTCCGCATATTTCGTGGCGGTTTTATTGAGCTTTGTGGTTTCCGTAGCATTGATACTGCTCAGCGGCTATCTGGCAGGATCCGTCTTTCAGGACGGAAGGTTGAAAACTCTGTTCTTGTTGGGTGCGGCCATAATATTTTTCGAGCAGTTGAACATAATCAACCGCGATTTTTTCAGAGGTTTCAAGAATTTTCGTATATACAATCTACTCGAGGTACTACCGGTTGCGTCCATATTTGTTATCTCTATGGTATTGCTCTACTTTTTCTCCTTCAGAGCGATATACCTGGCAGCGGCAAGGTTGACTGTTTTATCTGTTGCTTGTGTAGTCGTTTTGATATACATAAAACGACATGCGAAAAACCTTTCTATCTTTAAGATGCCGCGCCGTAAAGAGACATCTGTTTTGCTAAAATTCGGGGTACCTCTGATATTCACGATGACCTTCATGACCATCATGAAATCCATGGATAGAGTGATGATAGGATATTTTCTAGAAACATCTAATGTGGGTATCTACTCCGTTGCGGCCGGTATGCCATTGATGATCGGTGGTATGTTCGCCCCCATCAGCATCGTCCTTTTACCGACATTCTCAGAAAGAAGATCCAAGGGTGAAAGCTCAGAACTTCTATTGAAGGAAGTATTTTCCTTCCTGCTTTTTGTTTCAATCCCTTTGATAATCTTTATAATACTTTTCAGCCGAAATATCCTGCAGATAGTTTTCGGAGAAGAATACATATTGGGTGCCGTGGTTTTATCTCTAACTTCAGTCGAGATATTTTTATTCGGTGGGATAAGACTTCTCGGAGCATCGGTAGTAGCTTCGGAGAGGACAACTAAATACGCTTTAGGCATGGGGATCGCAGCCGTATCCAATATATCCATGAATATCATATTTATTCCCGTATGGGGTATCGAGGGCGCCGCCCTCGCCACTGTTTTATCGTTCTTGATATTGTTCTTTTTTATACTCGCGCTCTCTAAAAGAGATCATAAGACCAACTTGTTAAGATCGGATTTAAAGGCTGTCCTCTTTTTAACGATAGGTATGATATCCTCGGGTATCTTACTGAAACGTTACCTACCGGAGATGGTATCTTTTATCACTACTGCGATCGTATTCACCTTGATCCTATTGATGGTTTTACAATATACTGCCCCTAGATGGTACGGTGAACTGAAAACGTATGTAAAGGATATATTTTTGTAGGGTTACTATCAAAGTAAAAATTGTGCATATCCCATGGGAAAAGATATATTGTTGCCCGTTTTATGCATACTGCTCTTAGTGAGATGAGTTTGGTTTGCGTAAACAAGCTGCACTAAGAGTATCTTTTATCTCTTACGGTCAAAGTTGGGTAAAAGAAAAGTCGAGCTTTTCATACTCGGTGAGATATGATGTATGTCGAAGATATTCGAGAAGCAAATCTCTGTCTATCCTGCGAAATCTGCAGTGCAGTATGCCCCACTGATGCCATCGAGATGGAATACTGTTCGGGTCAGTTTTTACCAAAGATAGACTCGGTACGTTGTATCGATTGTGGAGCGTGTTTGAGTCTGTGCCCGGGAAAAGTTCCCGGTTCGAAACGATTCAGCACGGATTTTGAAGATGAAATCACAGGAGAATACCTTGAAACGTATTCAGTATTTACCCGCGATTGGGATATTTTACAGGCATCTACCAGCGGAGGAGTCATCACACAATTGCTCATAAAATCGGTGGATGAAGGGGATCATGACGGAGCTTTTGTACTCGAATTCGATACTTTCAATGAAGAACCCGCTAGACTAAAATTGGCTAAAAATAAAGAAGATATCAGGGCTGCATCCAAGTCAAAATACGTTCCGGCATCGGTATACAATATAATCAAAACCTTAAAAAAAGAACCGCTGTCGAAATATATTATCGTGGGGACCCCATGCCAGATCACCGGTATAAAAAATTACATCCGAAGATATGACATCGACGATAAGAACCTTCTGTTCTTCGGACTTTTTTGTGACAAAACTTTGAATTTCAACCTCCTAAAATATTTCGGATATCAGTTCGCTAAAAAACAGGAGAAACTTATCAAGTTCGATTATAGGAACAAAGAAAAGAACGGTTGGCCTGGTGACGTTAAACTACACTTCGATTCGGGTAGGGAGATGATATTAGATAAGAGTGAAAGAACGAAAGTAAAAAAGTTCTTTCAGTTAGAACGATGCATTTACTGTCTAGACAAATTAGCTAGAGAAGCCGATATATCTTTCGGAGACTGTTATATCGAAGGTAAAAATACGCCGGGAAGGTCAAACATCATCGTAAGGACGGAGAAAGGAAAAGATATGTGGGATTCTTACAAAGACCATTTCGATCGGGAAAGGGTGAGTATGAAATCCGTGATCCGTTCTCAGAGTATATCCCATAAAAAAAAGAACCTTGAGTTTCGAAGAGCGTTGAAAGGTGACAGCGATATTGAAAAAAGTGTCAGGAGGGAACTATCGAAAAAGAAAAGACACATCGGATGGGGTAGAGAATCTAAATTTAAAAAGATAAAGCGTGCGGTTTCATCCCCTGATATAAACATGTACAAGCTGATGTTCAGGTCGGGTATAGTAGTCGGGAAAACTGTACTCAAAGATTTGATAGCAGATAGAGCTGGGAGATCAAATGATGGGGATAATGTGGTAATAATCGGTGGTAATCTATTCAATAAGGGTGCTCAGGCCATGACATTTACGGTCGTGGATCAGGTGAAAAGAAGGTTCCCTGAAAAAGAGGTGTACCTTTTCAAAACAAGGGATTTCGAAAGAGATGAACTGGATAAGCGAACTTATAATTTTAAAATCAAACCCTGGGACGTACTCACCAGAGTGAACTTATTGAGCTCCGGGCAGACGTTCGGTCGGCACGAATCACCGTATCTCAGAAATTATGATGAGATCGAGAAGATAATAAAGGGTGCCTGTATCTTCATAGATATAAGCGGGTATGCACTATCTTCACAGATGGGCGACCAGGAGACGAGGCTACCTATCAAAGAATATGATTATCTTATGAACATAATGATCGCTAAAAGATTCAATGTACCTTTCTACATTTTACCACAGTCCCTAGGACCCTTCGAATATTCGATGATGGAAAAGATCATGTTATATCCTGCGATGAAAAAATATCTCGGTTATCCCGAGAAGATATTTTCCAGAGAAATGGCGGGAGTTGAGTCCATCAAAGGGTTTACAAGGAAAAATGTAGAGCACGCCAGGGATATAGTTTTGATGAACAAAGGATATGAACGAGGAAATATCTTTTCAAACGAAAGCAGATCAAGAAGTTTCGATATTCCGGATAATTCCGTAGGTATCGTACCCAATTCTCAGATAATGAAAAGAAGTGACCAAAATAAGATCTATTCCGTCTATAGAATGATGATCAAAGAATTGTTGAGATATGGAAAAAAAGTATACATTTTCAGGCATTCTCCGGAGGACTTCGATATCTGCAGGAGGATAAAGGAATTCTACCCCGACGATGTTGATGTGGAACTGATATATGAAGAACTTGATGCGGTAGAATTGGAGGATCTGATATCTCAATTCGATTTTATCGTCGGATCACGGTATCATTCTATCATCCACGCTTACAAAAACACAGTGCCTGCTTTAGTCATAGGGTGGGCGATCAAGTATAAGGAACTTTTAGATGATTTTGACCAATTAGAATATCACATCGATTCCAGGGGGGGTATAGATAAAAAAGATGTGCTTAACAGGTTAAATAAGTTGAACCGAGATCATAGAGCTGAGAAAGACGCACTCGGATCCAGACTTGAGAAAATACGATCAGAAGGGACTGTTTTCGATAAGATATTCGGTAGATGATTTAGATCATGGTGTCATTCCGACATGATATAGTTGATACTGATCTCCGAGATATCCGTTGCATAGGAGCCGGTCCTTGAAATGCTCTCTAATATGTACGAAAGTCCCGTAACATCCACCTTTCGTTCCTCCTTTACAACCTTCATGAGCTTATCGTTCATTGCCTCCAGCTTCTCTCGCATATCGATGGATGCATTGGCTTTCTTCAGGTCTTCGTTAAAGAATGAATCGGAAGCTCCACCCAGTATATCCATTGCCAATTTACTCTCCTTTTTTATATCCTGGAGTAAACCTTCTTTGAAGCCGTCGGAGAGTATCATGGTGTTTCTGGCGATCCTGACGGCGTGGTCGCCGATCCGCTCCATGGCCCTGGACACCAGCATATAGCCTAAACTTCTCTCCCTGGTGATCTCAAGATTATCTATCAATCTCGAATTCGCCATGAGCATATTGTAGTGCTTGGTTATCATCCAGTATAGTCTGTCGACGTCGCTGTCTCGCTCGATAACGTCCTTGGCAAGGGCGTTATCGCCTTCTTCGAAGGAAAGTATGGCGTCCTCGTGCATCTTCTTCACCATCAGGTACATCCTCTTCAGACCTTTTCGCTGTGAAAATTCCGAAGGATCTATCAAATCCTTCAATATTATCCTGGTTTCGGATTCCTCGATTATCTCAGGACCGATGACCATACGGGTGAAACGCATTATGGCACTCCTTATATCCGGCTTTATACCTTTCTTATCCGTCAATTCCACCATGGTGTAACCGGCCATGTATGTACCTATGAGTGACCGTATGAGTGTATTTGGGTCATATCCGTTAAGATCGAGTTGTTTTGTGTTCACCTTTTTCTCGAAGTCCCGTTCGGAGCTTATGACGATGGTCCCATCACTTCTGGGGGCTAGCGTCAAACTATCTCCGGGGCTCAGGTTCTTCTCCATAGCCCATGATTTAGGTAACGAGATTATGTATGTAGCTCCACCGGTTATCTGCACTTTCCTTGTTTCGACCATAAAAGATAAAATAAGGTACTTCTATTTAGAATTTTTTACGAGTATTTAGTTTTTGAGAGGAATATATACTCACCGAGATTCAAGTATAGAATCTATCATATCGCCTACATTCTCGGCATGATCCGCGATGGCGTCCATACGGTCAACGACCTTGAGAAGATGTACTGCCGTCAGAGGCGAATCGTCGTAGTTAAAGAGCGCACGAGATATCGATTTTTCCACCTTATCCGCCTCGTACTCCAGTTTTCCTATGTCATGCTGGAGCCTTCGGATATCTTCTTTGGATTTTTTGCCGAAGGAGGATTCTAAAAGCTGAGAAAAAGCATCCATGAGCTCTTCGAATTTCTCGACTGCTGAAAAAACCTTTTCGGAGAATATCTTGAAGTCTTCCTTGACAAAATCGGGTATGGGTTCTTCGCGCATATGCAGCAATACGCCGACGTCTTTTGCGTAGTCTAGTATGGAATCGGCTTCTTTGAGTAGATGTAAAAAATCGTCCCGTCGAATAGGCATGAAGATGAAGCTGGGAAGATTCTCACGTACGGACATCTTTACCTTATCTGCTTGATGTTCCAACTTGGATACTTCGTCGAATGACTGCTGTGCGTCATCGTAATCTCCTTCGATGTAAAGCTGTATGCCTTTTTTCAATTCCCCGGTTGCATCTTTGATCAACTGGGAGTGTTTGCGTAACCCGTCGAATGGGGACTTAAAGAACATCCCTTCCAAACTCGCCCGTCTGTATTTTGCGCCCATATTAAACACCATATATGTTTCTTTTTATTTTAAATTAACTGTAAGAATGATATGTAAAGTAATACGCTTGTCCCCGCCGCGATGGGGACCGTGATGATCCAAGATATGACTATGTTCCTCAAGACAGAAAGATTGATGGCTTCGAGACCTCTGGCTAATCCCACACCGAACACAGATCCGACAACAACGTGGCTGGTGGATATGGGCATGCCCATCTTGCTCGCCACCAGGATGGTGGTAGCCGCTCCGAAGTCCACTGAGAATCCGCGTGTATTGGTCAGCTTCGTTACGCTGAATCCTACGGTTTTGATCACCTTGTAGCCCCATGTGGATAATCCGACTGCTATACCCATACCGCCTATGAACAATAGATAGTCTCCACCCAAGAAGAATGGAAATCTTTCTTTGGGGATGACATTTTCCACGACTAAGAGAAGTGGTCCGATCGCATTCGCCACATCGTTTGCCCCGTGAGAGAATGCAACGAAACACGATGTGATGACCTGTAGATTCTTGAATATGCTTTCCACCCCTTCGTAATCGTCGCCGTCCTCCACCCCTTTCAATATGAAATATTTACCGACAGATCCGATCACCGCACCGATCAGAGATGCGAATAATATCACCTCTAAGTTTAGAAGATCCCTACCGAATAGCTTACGTGCCAGTGCGGTATCGAAAAAAAGAGACATCGAGATGATAAAGAAGGTGGCAAATAGGAAGAACGGTGTCAATTTCCTTGCCCTACGGTATGGTTCGTCTGCATTGAAGATGAGTTTGATGATTATATTGAATATGATGAAGGCGAGTATCGCTCCGGTGATAGGGGATGTTACCCAGCTGAGCAGCACTTTTCCCATGGTATTCCACGAGATGATGGAGGGCCCGCCGGCCACTAAACCGAAGCCGAACATACCGCCGATTATGGAATGAGATGTTGAGATAGGGAGTGACTTCCATGTGGCGATGGTCACCCACATACCTGCGGCAAGTACCGCCGCAAGGCCACCCAACGCGAGATGCATGGAGTCTATTTCTGAGGGATCGAATATGCCCCCCTTGACCGTCGCCGTTACGTGCTCCCCAACGAGAACTGCGCCTGCCACCGTTAGTATGGATGCGATGATGATGGCCTGTTTATAGGTGATGGCTTTAGCACCCACTGCAGTGGACATAGAATTAGCTACATCATTAGCACCTATGTTCCAAGCCATATAAATACCGGCCGCCGTCAGGAATATTGCCTCTGTTGGACTTAAGCCGAACATCTTATTTTGTGATGAAATTAAGTATGTATATAAATATGTCTTATATAGTCTATTTAGTCTGTATAGATGATACGGTAGTTCCGGTGAATTCGTCGTCCTCTATGGCCTTACGCATATTATCCAGGTCGTAGCCCGAGATGATCTGAGTGGTGATCCTCGCCCTCTTGATTATCTTGGCTGCCAGGGGATCGAAAACGATGTTCGGGCCTGCCCCCCTTTCACCCTTGGAGACGATTTCGATGAGTCGGTCGTAGCCCATCTTTTCTATGTGTTCCGCATCGGGATCTTTTCGGGGATCCGCCGTATAAACACCGTCTACCGATGTTACATTCAGCATCCGTTTTACGTGTAATCGCTCGGCCAACATGGCTGCGACGGCGTCAGTGGTGTGGCCAGGGTGGGTGCCTCCCATAGTCACGATAGGATAATGATTTCCTGCTGAGATCGCTTCGTCGAAATTTTTTGCCGGGACGGAATAAGCCGATCTGCCCAGGGCGATTATAAGCAGCCTCGCGTTCAATCGAGATGTCTCGATACCGAGATCGTCCAGGGTGGCTTCGTTGGCACCCAGTGCGCGACCCCAATTGATGTATCGACGTGCGGTCCTGCCACCGCCTATCACCAGATACAGTTTTTTGCTTTTGGAAGCTTCCAACAAAACTTCTGCGATATATTTTATGTTGGACACATCTTCGTCTTCCGGAAGCAGTATCGAGCCGCCTATTGAGAGTACAAGATCTTCTTTCAAGTTAACACCTGATAGTTCAAGGGACTTTGATTATTTAACTTGCACGGTGCAAGGGTAACATATATTACCATGTAACTTTTAATAACGTGTGATCAAAATGGCAAAAGACCTGTATAGTAAGGTAGTTATGGAACACTTCCAGAATCCACGCAACATGGGCGAGATCGAAGACGCCGATGCCGTCGGAGAAGCGGGTAACCCAGTGTGCGGAGACCTCATGAAGATATACCTCAAGGTAGAGGACGATGTCATCACAGATATCCGCTTCAAAACTTTCGGTTGCGCCGCCGCTATAGCGACTTCATCCATGATCACCGAGATGGCCGAGGGAAAGACACTGAAAGAGGCCTACGACATCACAAGAGACGACGTCGCCTATGAATTAGAAGGGCTTCCTCCCATAAAGATGCACTGCTCCAATCTGGCATCCGATGCCCTCAGAGAAGCCATCAAAGATTATCTACGTAAAGAAGGGCGAGAGATCGAAGGGATCGACCTGGACGATGAGTGACCACCATACGATCTGTAGGCGGACATCCAGGTCTGATCAAAGGATGCAACTTAACTGATTATCCGATGTAGACCTTTTCTTACTCTTCAAATATAATAGATTTGTTTTTGAAGATTATGTTATCTTTTTCCTCTATCATTTCGACCATTTTTCTAACTATTTCTTTCTCTATCAGCCCAGTTTTCCATGCCCTTCTTAATAGCGTTGGTAAATCCACGATATAGATATTATTTCTATCGCAGTAATTTTTAACTCTTTTTTCATTGCTCACGAAGATATGACTTCGGTATTTTGATATTGCTACTGATTCTCTTTCTCCCTCTCCGAAAGAATTGGGCAGTTCGAGATAGAAATCTTTCTCTTCGTCATTCATCGAGAGGATAGAAATCTTTTTGATGTCTATGTAACCAAAAATGTTTTGAACGAAGTCATAACCTAAACTTTTCGCCATATCCAGTTCATGTAAAACCGAATTGGAAACGTACAATTGGTCTCTACCCATTATCTTGAACAATATCTCTAATCTCCTAATTTTAGCAAAAGTAGAGAGTATATTTGTGTCGACCATTACTTTCGTCTTTTTCATCCTTTCACATCAATCGTCAAGCAATTTTGATCGATCTTCCAGTTTCTCTTTGGTATCTACTAGTATCTCAACTTTGATCCCTCTGTCTTTTAGTATCTCTTTAAAAGAAATTGTATCCAAATCTGCTAGTTCTGCGGCCTTGCTCAAAGTTGCTTTACCGTTTTTGTACATCTCTATTGCTGCTGAAAGTTTCAGATTGTTTTTAGTGTCAAAAAGATGGCGTATGGCATCTCTAACTACATCTGATTTACTGGAATAATATCCCGCTTTGACTATGGCTTCGATTTCATCCTCATATATTTTTGGAATACTGTATGAAGTCGGCATTTTATCACTGATTATCTCATGATGATATTAATCGATAATAAAGTTTTCCTTTTTATCGGTTTTCGGTGGGAGTATGTTAATAATTTAATTACGGATGGGGTGGATCATCCCTTGCTGAAAATAAGCGGACTTAACCAAAAGTTCAGACGAACTTTTCGCTGCCCTCTAATCATCAAAGATGACTAAGCGGACGCGGCGGGATTCTGCTCAGAATTGCTTATTAAAATCGCAATTCTAACCGCTCGTGAAACGTGGTTTCACTCACGATTACGAGCCACACCTGGCGAGTGAGATAAGGAATTCTGATTCCTTAAGAACCTAAAGGTTCTCATCCCTTGCTGAAAATAAACGGACTTAACCAAAAATCCTAATGGATTTTTCGTTGCCCGTAAATTGAAATTTACGGACGGACCAATCGGAAAGCTATCGCTTTCCAATAGCCCGTTTTTCATAGAAAAACGGACGCGGCGGGATTCGAACCCGCGATATCTGGCTTAGAAGGCCAGCGCCATATCCAGGCTTGGCCACGCGCCCATGTGATTGAAAGCAGTTTGGTAGGAAGGAGGTTGAAGGCCCATGCCATTTCCAGGCTGTATTAGAGAGCACTTGATGGTCTCTAATGTGCGGGGAATACTTGCTATTCCCCGTGAGGCCACGCGCCCATATTGTAGCATACCAATTAATACGGCTAAAGTATGGACTGATATAAATGTTCACCTAGTAAAAGGATACATTCGTTGGAAGACCTATTCGAAATCCTCTTGCTCCTCGTATTCTTCATCCTCGAATATCTCGGTTTCGGCATCGTCCATGGCGTCCTCTGCGGAGATCTCGGTGCCGTCGTCCTTGACGATCTCTTCTTCCTCTTCCTCGCTGATGACCTTGGTCATAGTGAGTAGATTGTCGTCCTTTTTGAGACGCATCACACGTACGCCCATGGTGTTCCTGCTCTGTAGGGATATCTCATCTGCTCTGGTCCGGATCACCATGCCGTGTTTGCTCATCATGATTACCTCTTCATCGTCTTCTACCACTCTTGCGCAGACGACTTCGCCGTTTCGCTCGTTTGTCTTTATGGTGATCACTCCTTTGGCGCCCCGCTTTGTCTTTCTGTAATTATCTACAGCAGTACGTTTACCGTAGCCGTTCTCAGTTAAGCTGAGCAGCACGTCCTCGGGATTGACCAGCGTCATACTGACCACTTCATCTCCCTTGCGGAGGGTAGCGCCCTTAACACCCATGGTGTACCGACCGGTAGATCTTACGTCCGTCTCATTGAATCGGACGGCCTGGCCTTTCTTCGTTGCCAGAAGTACTTCGCTCTCACCATCAGATAGTTTGGTATCTACGAGTTCGTCATCATCTCGAAGTCGGATGGCCCATATACCGGTCACCCGGGGATGACTGTATGCGGACAGAGATGTCTTCTTTATCTTGCCCTTCTTAGTGGAGAAAAGCAGATAATCGTCTTCTGAGAATTCACTGACCGGTATCAGGTCCTCCACCTTCTCTCCATCTTCGAGACGTGGTAGTAGGTTGACTATCGGTCGGCCACGAGCCCTTCTGCCGCCTTTTGGCAGCATGTAAGCTTTAAGCCAGTATACTCTGCCTTTATTGGTAAAGAACAGTAGATAATCGTGCGAATGGGTGACGAATAGATCCACCACATGGTCTTCATCTTTAGTATCCATACCTATGAGACCGACTCCACCTCTTCTCTGCATCCTGTATGTGTCCACTGGTAATCGCTTTATGTAACCACTCTGAGTTAGAGTGACCACGTACTCTTCTTCGGGTATCAGATCTTCATTATCTATCTGTACTGCGTCCTTGTCTATCTCGGTACGTCTTTCGTCGCCGTATTTAGAGGCCATATATCTGAGTTCATTCTTGATGATATCCAGGATCATCTGTTCATCGCCGAGTATCTCACGGTATTCTTTGATCTTGACCTCTAACTCCTCGTATTCGTCCTGTATCTTACCGCGTTCCAAACCGGTTAGACGCCTTAACTGCATCTCCAGGATGGCTTGGGACTGCTTGTCGCTCAGAAGGAACTGAGATATCAATTTCCCCTTGGCCTCTTCGGTGCTCTCGGAACCACGTATGATCCGGATTATATCGTCCAGATTGCTAAGCGCGATCAACAATCCGTCCAGTATGTGCGCGCGGTCTTCGGCTTTGGTAAGGTCGTACTGAGTTCTCTTTCTTACTATGTCGATCCTGTAATCTATGTAATGCTGTATCGTTTCTTTCAGTGTGAGCACTAGGGGTTCTTTATCTACCAATGCTAGATTGATCACACCGAAAGTGACCTGCATCTGGGTATGTTTGAACAGCTTGTTAAGAACCACTTCCGGGATGACTCCTCTTTTTAGCTCCACTACTATCCTTATACCGTCTCTGTCGGATTCATCCCTGAGATCAGATATCTCGTTGATCACATCATTCTTCACCAGGTTAGCTATAGACTCGACCAGTGTAGACTTGTTCACCTGGTACGGTATCTCGTCGACGATTATCCTTCCTTTCTTACCTTTACGTTCGTCTTCGATGTGTGCCTTGGCCCTCAGAGTGATCTTTCCGCGCCCGGTCTTGTAGGCCTGATAAACACCGTCGTAACCGTAGATTATACCGCCGGTAGGGAAATCCGGTGCAGGCAGATGCTCCATAAGCTCTAGGAGCTCTATCTGAGGGTCTTCTATCTTGGCTATTATAGCATCTACGAGTTCGTTTAAATTGTGAGGTGGTATGTTGGTCGACATACCCACGGCGATACCGCTTGAACCGTTGAGCAGTAGGTTAGGTAATTTAGCCGGTATTAGAACCGGTTCCTGTAAAGAGCCGTCGTAATTATCTCTAAATTCAACTGTATCTTTGTTTATATCCTCCAGCATCTCCTCTGCGATGGAGTATAACCTTGCTTCTGTATAACGCATGGCCGCCGGCGAGTCGCCGTCTATAGAGCCAAAATTCCCCTGACCATCTATGAGTGGGTATCGCAGAGAAAATTCTTGAGCCATACGGACCATTGTATCGTAAACTGCCTGATCTCCGTGAGGGTGATACTTACCCAAGACGTCACCGACAACACGTGCAGATTTTTTATGCGGTTTGCTGGAAGATAAACCTTCCTGGAACATGGAATAAAGTATCCTTCTGTGTACGGGTTTCAATCCGTCCCTTACATCCGGAAGTGCACGTCCTATGATAACGCTCATGGCGTAATTTATGTAGGAATCCTGCATCTCGTCCTCGATATGCTTTTCCAACACCTTTTCTTTTATTTCAACTTCTGTCATCGTAATACCTCATTTAAATATCTATATCCGTAGCTCGATGTGTGTTTTCCTCGATAAACTTGCGTCTGGGCTCTACGTCCTTCCCCATCAATATATCGAACAATCTATCTGCTTCCTCCGCATCTTCGATGGTCACTCTAGCGAGTAATCTGTGTTCCGGGTTCATGGTGGTTTCCCACAACTCCGTAGGGTTCATCTCACCGAGACCTTTGTAACGTTGGATACTAACTCCTCTGTTGCCCCATTCTTCCAGTACCTCACGCTTTTCACGCTCGTTGTACACGTACTCTTCCTTTCTTCCCCTCTTAAGCTTGAAGAGAGGCGGTTGTGCCATGTACAGATACCCTAAATCTATCAATTCTTTCATGTACCTGTAGAAGAATGTGAACAGCAGTGTGCGTATGTGAGCTCCGTCGACATCGGCATCAGTCATGATGATTATCTTATGATATCTGGATTCCTCCGGTTTGAACTCCTCATCGAATCCGGTCCCCAGTGCTGATATCATGGCCCGGATCTCTTTATTGTCCAGCATCTTATCTATCCTTGCCTTTTCAACGTTGATTATCTTACCTCTGAGAGGCAAGATCGCCTGGAAGTTCCTGTCGCGTCCTTGCTTGGCGGAGCCGCCTGCAGAATCACCCTCGACTATATACAGCTCTGAAACCTTTGGGTCGGGGTTGGAACAATCCGCTAATTTTCCCGGAAGATCGATGCTGCCGAGGATACCTTTTCTACGGGTGAGTTCCTTTGCCTTACGTGCTGCCGCTCGGGCCTTTGCCGCCATTACGGCCTTCTCCATTATCAAATCTGCAGTTTTCGGGTTCTCTTCAAGGAAAGTACGTAACTTGTTACCCACTACAGATTGTACGATACCACGGATCTCACTGTTGCCCAGTTTCATCTTTGTCTGTCCTTCGAACTGTGGTTCCGGCAACTTTACGTTGACTATGGCCGTCAGACCCTCTCTGAAATCATCTGCTGAAAAATTGATGTCTTTTGCGTAGTCGTTATCATCTGCGTACTTCTTTAAAGTGGTAGTTAGCCCGGCACGGAATCCTGTGAGGTGTGTACCGCCCTCTACGGTATGTATATTGTTAGCGAACGGGTAAACGTTGTTAGTGGAATATGAATGTGCTAAGAACTGCATTGCGACTTCTACGTGGACTCCGTCCAACCGGTCTTTGATATAGATAGGATCCGGATGGAGGGGTTCCTTGCCTTCGTTGATATATTCCACGTACTCGATGATACCGCCTTCGTAATGGAAATCATCGGATACATCGCTGCGTTTATCGGTTATGGATATGCATAAGCCTTTGTTGAGGAAAGCCAGCTCTCGCATACGTTCTTTGAGTCGACGATACTCGAAGTCCAGTGTTTCGAATATCTCGGAATCCGGCATAAAGGTGGTTTCCGTTCCCCCTTTTCCTTCATACTCTCCCTCTTCCTCGAGCTCGGTCTTCACTGCGCCTCTTTCGTATCTCTGACTGTATATCTTGCCGCCTCTTCTTACCTTGACCACAAGCCACTCTGAAAGTGCGTTTACGACAGATACACCGACACCGTGAAGGCCACCGGATACTTTGTAACTCTTACGATCGAACTTACCACCGGCGTGGAGTTTGGTCATCACGATCTCTACACCTGATCGCTGGTATTTGGGGTGTATACTTACCGGGATACCCCTACCGTCGTCTCTAACGGTTACGCTGCCGTCCGTATTTATGGTCACATCTATTTTATGACAGTATCCTTCCATGGCTTCGTCTATACTGTTGTCGACCACTTCGTAAACCAAATGATGAAGCCCTCTCTCGTCGGTACTGCCGATGTACATACTCGGACGTTTTCGAACAGCACTCAGTCCTTCGAGGACTTTGATCTTATCAGAATCGTAAAGGTTTGCCTTATCTAATACCGAATCTTCTTCCATCTTTTTACCACCGTAATTGTGTATGACATATGCATCCCGAAAGTGTGGAATAATCCTTGTCTAATTGCACAAAATCCTTAAAATGTTACACTATATTAATCTTTCCTCCAAAGACCATAAAAAATGGTTGTCTGGCCACGGTGATTTTTTACATCTGGAGATATCATTTTTCTTTGAATCTTTTCATCGCCATAACATCCAGCTTTTGTTGATTGAGATGATCCACTATCAAACCGATGATGATAAGTGGAAATGTAAGCCATATAAGAGGATAGTATCCGGATAGTTGCGCGATAACTAATATCCCGCCGGCCACCAGCGCCATCAAGTACGGAAAAATCGTCCGTGGTGTTGCCGGATATTTCAAAACAGTGGTATCCTCCGAACATATCCTGCAGGGGATATCCCTGCTGTACACCGTCTTACAGCTATCGCATACATACCGCTTGGGCATGCTTATACGATATCGGACGGCATATATTGTTTTTTGGATGAGATGCGGGTGTGGGACAGAATTCCTGGTTACTCATCCTTGACAATTATAACATAGGCA
>CAYVTG010000023.1:0-22908 GCA_964454575.1 uncultured Thermoplasmata archaeon | reverse complement strand
AAATAAAAATCATCTATATATGCAGCCAGTATCCTTAACCGATGACGTATGAATACATTTTAGAATACACTGAATGCGACCGATAATGTTATACGGAATTCACTAAACGGAACTTCAGTTACCAAACGCCGTCCAAAGCGGTCACAAAGACCCTTTCATATGGCAATGCGATGATGAACCTTCATTCGGGAGGATTTGAGTTACAATCCATGGCTGCATAACCGCATAGATTACAGAAAGCGGAATTATCCTCCCATCTTAAATGTAGCAGATATGTATCTATTTTGATGAGACACCCAACATCACCGGCGCAGTCTGAGCACCGTTGACAGCCGCCTCTCTTTGTAGAGATTTGGATTGAACAACACAACAGCGGTGAAGATCTCGAGCCTGCCGATCCACATCAATACAGAGAGTAAAAATCTGCCGGCGAGTGGGACTGCTCGATAATTGTGAACGGGTCCGACCAAACCCAATCCTGGTCCTACGTTGCTGAGAGCGGAAACACTCGCAGATACGCTTGATATCATGTCCATACCAAGGGCTACCAATAACATGGTGCCGATGATGAATATGAATATGTAGGCAAGGAAGAACATAGAGACCATCTTCAATGTATTCTCATTGATCACACGACCTCCCATGCGGACGACCAGCATACGGCGTGGATTGATGAACTCTCTGAAACTTCGAAGTACCATCTTGAAAAGTAACGTAACTCGAAGTACCTTCATACCACCACCGGTCGACCCCGCGGATGCACCGACGAACATCAACATCAGAAGTATCAGGCGGGAAAATTCGGGCCAAGCATCATAGTTTTCAACGAAATAACCGGTGTTCGATGAAAAGGCAACTATCTGGAACATCGCAGTCCTAAATGCTTCCATATTGGATAAACCCGTTCCAAGAAGAAGATAGGTAACGATCACCGTACCGGAAACAACGATCCCTAAGAACACTTGTAGTTCGGTGTTTGCCAGAGCTTTTTTCACATTACCTTTGAATAATTGATAGTGAAGTGAAAAATTGATACCGCCCATAAGCATAAAGAAGATGATTATCCATTGTACTCCGGAGGGAAAATAACCCACACTGGATGTATGAGATGAAAAACCACCGGTGGACATGGTTGTAAAAGCATGCAAAACAGCATCGTAAAATGTGGTGCCGGCTCCGAGTAATAAGATGATCATGCAGAGCGTGAGTAGCCCATAGATATACCACAGTATCTTAGCGGTCTCCATTATCTTAGGTTTCAGGCGAGTTATGGATGGACCGGGAGCTTCGGCTTCCAGTAATGTCAAACCACCTCGGCTAAGTTTTGACAAAACTGCAACGGAAAGAACGATGACGCCCATACCTCCGAGCCACTGAAGAAATCCTCTCCACATATGTATGCTTTTAGGATATTGCTCTAAAGGATACACCATCACCGTAGCTCCAGTAGTCGTCATACCGGACATGGCTTCAAAGAAGGCATCGACGGGAGATGTAAAAACACCGATGATCAAGAATGGGATGGAAGAGAGCAAGGCAAGCACGATCCACGTACTACTTACTATAATAACAGCCTCGTTCCGGTGAAAATCTTCCGCTCGACCGAAGGCTTCCATGGGATAACCCAGTGCGATGGTGAAATTCGCCATGAAAAGGAATACTAATGCGTTGAAGGGGATGATACCGTAAAAAAGAGGAGCTTCTAAGTAATATAGCGCAGGTATCACCGGTAGATAGAAGGCAAAACCGAATAGTTTCAGTATAGAACCGAGGTTACCTATGACTACCTTCCACCGCATCTAAAATATCTCCTCCACTTTTTCGATATCTTCTTTGAGTACGAATATCATCACTTGATCACCCTTTTTCAAAATGGTCTTACCGTGGGGTATTATGGTATGATCATCTCTGATTATAGCACCGACCAGCGTACCTTCCGGTAAATCCACATCTTCCAGCCTATCTCCGAGTACGCTGGAATATTCGTCGACCATGGTTTCGAGTAGATATAGGTCTCCACCATGGAATGAGATGGCCTTGAGTGGATTCAATTCACGCGTCAATCTCAGCATCATCCTGGCGGTCTGAAGCTGCGGAGATGCTGCCATGTCTATACCTACGGTTTCGATGAGTGATTTCAATCCTAACTCCCTAACCACCGCGATGGTTTTCTCCACACCATATATCTTAGCAAGTAGTGAAACCAGTACATTGAATTCCTCCGAGGGGGTACAGGAAGCAAAGGCATCTACACGTAGGATCCCCTCTTCTATCAAGATCCTTTTGTCACGTGCATCGCCGACGATGACCTCGGTTTCCTTTAGTACTTCAGCAGCGGTTCTAGCTCTATTTCTTGACACCTCAAGAAGGATGACACGTATTTTTCTACGCTCGAGTATCTTTGCGATGTTGATCCCTATGTCCGTAGCGC
Organism: uncultured Thermoplasmata archaeon; assembly: GCA_964454575.1. Taxonomy (GTDB): domain Archaea; phylum Thermoplasmatota; class Thermoplasmata; order Halarchaeoplasmatales; family Halarchaeoplasmataceae; genus Haladaptatiplasma. The sequence continues at coordinate 20,477 of CAYVTG010000023.1, read as the reverse complement.
CGACGATCATAACGCTGTTTATCTTCCTACGCCTTTTACCTATCAACTTCATCATCTGGCGTATCTCGGACTTCCCGCCGGTCATCACTATCAGCGTGTCTCCCTCTTTAAGCACGGTGTTGCCGTGTGGTATCAGAACGTTTTTATCGCGGATTATACCACCGAGGTTAACCTTCGGAGGCAAGCGTATATTCTTTAATTTTTTACCTTCTACCTTTGAATGTTCAAGTATCTTGAATTCAAGTACATTTATCTTTCCGGATAGAGCGATGTTCATATTGATCGCTGAAGGTACACTGATTATATTCGATATCTCTTGCGCGATTATCATCTCTGTTGATACGGCATAATCGACGCCTATCTTGGAAAAACGTTTCGAGACTGGATTATTGATATACTCTAAACCGTTTATGCGGGCGATGGTCGTGGTTCTTGAAGATTTTGCAAGAGCGCATGTGACCAGATTTGTTTCGTTATCATCTGTTACTGCAAAAAAGAAATCACACGATCTTATATCCAACGAGTTAAGAAGTTCAGGTCTAGCACCGTTACCTTTGATGACCTTGATATCCAGATCCCTTACCCTCTGGCATGCATGCTCATCTCGGTCGACTATGACTATGTCGTGACCTTTGCGTCGTATGGATTCTGCCAGTTCGTATCCAACTTCACCGGCACCTATGATTATAACGTGCATTTCTCATACCACCGTGAGTTTATATTAACGGTATAAAGATATGCTATAATAAGTTATCCAAAGGCTTGTTTTTTAGAAGACTGCTGTGTTTCTTCATTTTGATCACAGCCCCTTCCTTAACACCTAGTTTACGCATATCATCCTCTCTTAACTTGACCAATCCCTCGTCTATCAAAAGATCCGAATATATGGTCAGCAAAATATCTCTCTTGTCCGAACTGATCACCACAAGCGAACCTTCATCTATACGGGTTTCATCAAGGGTTTTTTCGTTCACCCGGGCTCGTCCGCCAAATTTGATCGGGCTTGAAACAACGCTCAGTTCTATTTCGTCAACCATGTGTATATATAGGATTTACTATTGACCTAATATATTTTTGTGTCAACTACTAAAATTTGACAGGAACTCATGGAAAGGCTTAAACAGTATGATGTTGCTGATTATCAGTGATGGAATTCTCAGCAACGAAACAAAAAGTCATCATACTATTGGTCGCACTTACCCTCGTTACCGGATACGCATCCTATGTACTTGTAGCTAACACGGTGCATTACACCAAGTTGATCGAAACAGAAGCCAACCTATCGATGAAGATGGTTGACATGGAGGTCCAAGGAGACCCGGAAGACATCATCTATCTGACGTCAACAGTGCGTATATGGAACAACGGGAGCACACCCGTCATAATATATCAGATACATTACGAAGTTCACCTTAATGAGATTTCACGTTTGGGAGATTCTTGGGTAGGAAGTAAAGGAGGTTTTCTTTATAGAGATGGTGAAAATATCCGCCTGGAGCCCGGGGAATCCATCACCTACCGTATGACACCTTTTGAACACAACGTTTCACGGTTCACCGGTTCACCGGTCCTAAAAAACAGCCAACAAGAAGATCCGGTATGGAACTGGATCGTGATCAATTTTGCTGCAAATCTGTATATGCCCGAGATGGACCATGATAGATGGTCGTATCATACACGCTTGCATTTTCAACCGCATGTATTCAACGCAGATATATCGGATGGTGATATATGATGGATCTGACTGAAAAACAAACGGTCCTCTTAAAGATGATAATATTGCCTTTGATGGCCGCTCTTGTCAATACATCTGTGGGAGTCACCTACATATTAGCTACTAAAGGTTTTATCCCTCCCCCGTCCTTGCTTGGGAGTGAATTATCTGCCATGGCTAATTTCCGCTTCCTTTTAGTTATAGTACCTCTTTTAAGTGCGATGATCGTGTGTGCTATCCTTGCGGAACATGAATTCATGAACACTTTTGTGGGAGGACTCGCCATCATATTGGAATCGATAATACTGGTATTCGCTTTCTTATTACTGATCCCCCAGATCATCGGCAATGTGGCTTTCGTCGGAGGACTCGCCATATTCGCACAGGATGTGATGCTCTTTGTTATACTGCCTCTCGCTCCGACTAGCTTTGCAGGGATCTTCATAGGCTTAGTTCTCGGCGATAGGTGGATGTTCACAGGACATACTGCTGAAGATAAAGTGTTCAGAGAGGATATGGACGACTGGTTTTCATTCCTTGAAAACGTGGAATCGAAACGTCGAAAAGAAAGCGACGAAGCGCTTAAATCAAGAGATATTTAGTCTATATATCTTTCCGCAGCAGCTCTGCAAGTTTGATCGTCCAAACGGTTATCCAACTCGGGCTCAGTGAGTAGCTTTTCTATGGAAGATAACAACATCGATAGGTTATCTGAGATATCCCATCTTTCAAGATAGTTCATCTTTATGTTACCTCCTTTTTCCGGTGGAAGTATATTGGGATGAAATATACTGGTGTTCCATGTCACAACAGGTCGGGTAAAAGGGTACTCTCTGCTCAGATGCAACCTGAATCCATGTTCGAAAGCAGTGCCTAACGACTTTCCGATCAGTACGGGTCCCGGTACATCTTCTAGTTTTACATCGATGTTTACCTCATCGCCTTTTTGTACATCCATAGTATAGCCTTGATCCTCCAAGGCCGCTATTTCATTATTTATCCGCTGATCCCAGATATCGTGAGGAAGTTCTCTGACCGTAGATATCTTCCTGAGAAAAAGCCGATCTCCATTATCTATCTCACTTTCAGACCATTTCAAACCTAAAGGTAGTGGTTTTGATCCCTGAAAAAACTGGAATTCTTCTTCGACCCCCCAGTATGATTTTAGCGTTTCTATTGTTTCACTCATATCCGCTGTGGGATCTACATTGATGTCTATTCGCTCGTCTTCTTCTTCGTTAACGACTTCTAATCGAAGGACCATGGATATCGAAATAGGGTGAGTAATAAAACTGTTTGGTTTATAAGCACTATATTATTAACAACGGTATATGTACTATATGCCCGAAAACTATAAATCGATTGTTTAAATTCCATTTTAAACTCATATGACATACAGACACGTAGGAAACCTTAATTATTTAATACGATATACGGTGTTAAAGAACATGGAGATGTAAGATTGTCGGGTAAATTTCTCAAGGCAAGGCAACTGGCCAAAGAGATGGAAGAAAAAGCAAAAAAAACTGCCGAGGAAAAGAAGAAGATAACTGAAAGTTTGGTTAAAGCCGAGGCGATACTTGAGGAATCCGAAAAATCCGGGGTTGATGTGGGAGAAGCGAAGGGACTGATAGAAGAAGCCAGGGAACTCATCGAAGAAAGGGAGATCGACGAAAGTTTGGTAAAGGTCGAAAAGGCTCTTGAAATACTGAGGGTATCCAATACTAAACGTATAGAAGAATTGATAGAAGGCACTAAAGAATTGCACCAACTCATAGGCGACGAAGAGAGATACAGTGGATCGAAGGAATTGCTTGATAATACCCAAGAGTTTATCGAAGAAGATAAATTCAAGGAGGCCCTGGAATCCGCTAAAGAATCATTGGAACTATCTCAGCTAGAGATACAAGAAAAACTGACGGAAGATATATCTTCTATAGACTCATTGATAGTGATACTTGAGGGAAAGGGTAAAGATACGTCGGAAGTTGATGATCTTCTCTCCCAGGCCAATAAATTTATCGACGAAGGTGATTTCGAAACAGCCTTCAGCCTCATAGAAGGGTGTAAAGAAAAACTGGGGACTGAGATAGATGAATATCTAAGTGAACGTATCGAGCGGATAGAAAAGCAAAAAGAGATAGTCGGTCATACGGGAAAAAGCACCACAAAAGTCGAAGAATATATCAGTAAGGCTAAAGTGAGGGCAAAAGAAGGCGATTTTGAAGGTGGGATGAAACTATTAAAAGATGCACAGGATGAATTGGATGAATCTCTCGAGGATGTGGTGGAAAGCAAGATCGACGAACTCGGATCTGAGATGGAAGAAGCAAAAGAGATCGATGCCGAACTCGACATGGTAAATGCCTTGCGTAAACAGATAGTAGAACTACAGCGTGAAGAACAATTCAGTGAAGCCTACAACGTTGCAGAGGAAGCATTCGAAAAACTGGAAGAAGCAAAATTCCATCGTGTTCTCCGAACCATCGCCGAGTCCCGTGATAACTTCATAAAAGCCAAGGATATAGGTATAGATATAAGCGAACCCATGAACCTACTCGGCAAAGCTAGAGATGAACTAAAGAACGGAAATCATAAAGCGGCATTGGAGTGGGCGAATGCAGGTAAAAGCAAGGTCCAAGATCTGGTCAAAGAGCACGATGAAACTGAAGCCAGGATCGAAAAGGCTTTGAATACAGTTGATGAGATGCAGGAATTGGGTATAGATCTACCCGAAGCCCCCGATATGATCTCTAAGGCAGAATCTCACCTCAGGGATAATGACTACGATTCCGCCATGAAAGCATTGGATGAATTCGATGAGTATACCGATAAACTGGTCTACGGAACTATCATGGAATTGATAGAAGACTACGAGATGGCCATCGCTACCGCAGAAGATATGAGCCTGGATGTTAATGAATATACAGAAACTCTTGAAGATGTGATCGCCTTAACTAAGTCCGCACAATATGGAAGGGCGGGCAGAACTTCCATCGAGAACACACAAGCTTTAAAAGAATCTATTTTAACAGAGATGAACACAAAAGTAGAAAATTTCAAAAGTATCATCGAACGTATAAAGAGTGACCTGGGAGATGACGAGGACATATCCGAACTGGAAAGATTGGAATCTAAGATAGAGGGTATAACCGAGACCATAGATGAAGGACGATACCGGGAGGCAAACCGTGCATTACAAGATATCTCCGAAAAACTAAAAAAATGGCATGTTGGAGAGGCGGAAGAGTCCCTAAATAAAGCTAAAGAGATCGTATTTTTACTAGAGGATATGGAGCTAAAGGATATCGATATTGAAGGTTACAAAAATAAAGTAACTGAAGCAGAAGAAGCACTGGCAAAGGATGACTTTTCCACGGTTATACATGTTTCAAACGATCTTATAAAAGAGATCAATAGCAATTTAAGAAAGACCGCAGAATCTCAATTTGCTGACGCAAAGATGGAAGTTGTAAAGGCAAAAAAAGCCGGTGTCACCATCGAAGATCTCAGGAAAAAATTGATAGAATGTAAGAAGGATATACGCGACGAATCTTATGCAAAAGCCATCAAACTTTCTATAGAGATCATCGACATCGCGGTAAAACTAAGAAAAAAACGTAAATCCAGTTATGAATTGATATCAGAGTTATCCGGGCAGCTTACCGATATGAAGCGGAAAGGGGTTATCAAAGACGCCGGACCCGCAAAAAAGATACTCCTCGAAGCCAAAGAAAGTTTTCAAAATAGAGATTACACACAGGCAGAAAAACTGGCAGAACAGGCCAGGATAACACTCGAAGATCTAAAACAGGAAGAACTATTCGAGAAGGAACTACAAAAACTAAAGGATTCCATCGAGATGGGGGGTAAGATCGGAGCTGATACGTCAGAAGCGGAAAGCATACTCATGACCTGTTCAAGTGAGGCACGCAGAGGCGATTACGAAGGTGCTATCAAAAATTTAAGTGATGCCACAGAAACACTAAATAGTGCTCTCAAACGACAGGTAAAACCCAAGATAGATAAGACCAAGGATATCATAAGCTCGGCTAAAGAGATAGATATAGATGTATCAGAGCCAGAAAAAATACTTTCTGAAGCTGAAAGATTATGGAAGGACGCAGAATTCAGAAAGGCATTGGAAAAGGTAGAAGAATGCCAAAAGAAGATCGATGACATCCGAAACAAAAGTAGGAAGGCTGCCAGTGAAGTAAAACGTGTTAAAGAACGTATGGAAGAAGCGAAAGACATACATGCTGATGTAGCAGAATCTGAGAAGATACTTCTCAAGGCACTTGATGCTCTTAAAAAAGATAAGTACGATCAAGCTATCGATGAAGCAAAAAAAGCAGAGAAGCAGATAATAAAATCCGAGAAAAACCGAGTAAAAGGATTGTTGACAACCTTTAAAGAAAAGATAGATGAAACAAGAAAACAAGGGATCAACACAGCTTTAGCGGATAATCTGATACGCCGGGCATACAAAGAGATGGACGCAGGCAATTACAGAGAATCTATAAATCTCGCGATGCAGAGTGAAGGGGAACTAGAACGCATAGAACTGCAGCAAGACATATCAAAAAGATCCATCACTTCAACCAACGACAAACTCGAAAATGCCAAGGAAGAGAATATAAAGGTCGATGATGCAGAAAAGCTTCTTAACCAGGCCAAACAGGCATATAGGAGCGGATTCTATGTCAAAGCCTTCGATAATGCAATAAAAAGCGTTGATAAACTGAATACCACCGTAAGATCGTACAGAGAATCAAAAAAACTTTTAGATTCTATAGACAAGGCACAAGAAACAGCAGCATCGTTAGGGTTAGACATAACTGAAGTAAAGGACCAAATAGAAGAGGGTAAGATCGCTTTTGAAAATGGCAGGTATGGAAAAGCTCTTTCAAATGCCAAAAATGCAGAATCTAAATTATTAGGATTTGAATCTGAGTTACCCGATATCATAGAAGAGATCGGATCGAACTTGAATTCATTGAAAGAGAAGGGTAAAGACACCGGCCGTGGAGATGAATTGATCAAACAATCTAAGATTTCCCTCGGCATCGGGGATATTACAGCAGCCATAACATTCTTGAGCGAGGCAAAAGATGAATTCGGAGGGGAGGTATTCGACGAATACAGAAATTATATCGACGAAGCAACATCTTTGGTAAAAAAAGCGAAAAAATTCGGTGCAGATGTAAGTAAGGTTGAAACGCTCATAACTGAAGCAAAGAAACTAGAAGATGAAGATATTTCTCTTGCAAAGGAAAAAGCACAAGAAGCCCTAGATACGGTAGAGGAAGAGTTGAAACCATACAGTCCTGAACTCGATCTATGGGTTAAAGGACGTTTATTACCGGGTAAATCCAGTACGATAACCGTGGGGATAAAGAATACCGGTGCCGGAGTAGCAAAATCTCCAGAACTGGAATTTCAAGGCTGTGAATCCGTAGATGTTGAATTACCTAATATGCTCAAAGCGGGAGAAGAGATCACCAAAGAAATAGAGATAACACCTACTGATGAAATGGTAGTGATAAAGGCTACCGGCACACGGATCTTCGATGAGAAGCAGATCGAGGCATCCATAGGTGTAAAACCAAGCACGGGAGATTTTGAGATAACTAAGTCGGATGGCGACCAAAAATGTGTATTATGTAAGGGTAAGGTACAAAAAGGCTTGGATATGATCAAATGCGAGTGCGGAGCTACGTATCATAAAACATGTGGTGAACGGGAGAAGGCCTGTAAAGAATGCGGCACTGTATTCGAGAAAAAGAAGGAGAAAAAGGCTTCTAAACGTGTCGCACTAAAGATATGAGGTAGCGACCATGAATTTACTACTTCATGCCTGCTGTGCACCTTGTTCTACCTATTCTTATGAAGAACTCAGTAAAGAAAACAAGGTAACGTTGTTCTGGTACGATCCGAATATCCATCCGTATCAAGAATACAAAAAAAGGTTGAATTCCTTTAAAGAATTTGTAGAAAAAATCGGTGTCGAGTATATCATCACGGACGAATATACGTTAGATGATTTTTTGCAGGGTGCCTTAAGTTCTAAGGATCGCTGCGAATTCTGTTATTCGCTCAGACTCGAAGAGACCGCTAAGATCACAGCAAAAAAAGGTTTCGATGCATTCACAACAACCCTCACTATTTCTCCGTACCAGAACCATGAACTGATCTCTCAGGTAGGAAAAGCCATGGGCGATAAATACGGTGTAGAATTTATTTACAAGGATCTTAGGGATGGTTTCAGAAAAAGTCATCAGATGGCACGGGATATGGAATTATACCTACAGGGTTACTGTGGATGTATATTCAGTGAGATGGAGAGATACAAGAGATGATATTATTATTCATCTCTGTAGAACTTACCGTCTCCTCCCCTTTTTAAGGTGTCTTCGATGATCTTTTTTGAGATATGTTCCATATCTTCTTCGGCTGTTTTGTAATCGGGTGACTGTACTTCGATCCTATATCTCGGTGCAGCAAGGTAGCTCACTTCTATCTTAGATTCCTCCGTATCTTCGACAACCGATAAACTTTCTTTGATATCTTCAACCCCTTTGGGACCGTTAGAGCTCAATTCGATGATGCCGACTATATGTACATAGGGTGGAGAGATATTGTCCTGTGCGATCTGTACAAAGTTCTCACACCATTCGCCTTCGAATCCATGTTTTTTTAATGTATTGGGATCCATGGTGCATTCTTCAAAAGCTTCGTAAAGACTACCGTATTCTTCTAATAGGTCATATCCGAACTTTTCATAACATTGGTCAACAGTCAAACTAATTTCTTCGCCTACCAGTGCTAAAAGTTTCTCTGCCTTTTTATGATTCTTCCAGGCCTGGATCTTTTCTCTTTTCTGATGGTCGTTTACCTGTTTTAACGAAAGATCGATATGTCCCTTGTATTTGTTTACTCTGAGGACTTTGCAAACGCGCTTTTGACCTTCTTGTATATGATTTCTTATGCGTTTTACCCAACCGGAGGATATTTCTGAGATATGTATGAAACCTTCTTTTCCTTCATATTCCTCCAGATCCGCAAAAGCTCCAAAATCTCTTACGTTTATAACGTTACATAAAACCAGTTCGCCCTCACTGGGCCATTCAAAATCCTCAGTTTCTTCCATCAGGCGACCTCTTCTATGATCTCGCCCTTGAATCTTGCGATACCACCGGTCGGTTCCACAAGTATGGAGCCGCAAACAAGGCACGAAACCTGACAAGATGATTTCCTAAAGGTAGTTTGTTCGTTGCCGCAGTCGGCACATTTAACTTTTACAAAGGATGCTTTTTCTTCAGCCATATTTCTCACTCCGTTAAATCTAATTGTCTCGCGCGTTTACCCTTTTTCTGCCAAGTTTTACCACATTCGGTGCACGTATATTTAAGATATAATCTCTTAACGGGCTTACCTGCACCGCTTGGCTTTGGCCAGGGGAAACCCCCGTACCCTGAAGTAACACGTCTGAAACGTCTCTGACCTTTGCGCAGTTCAGAAACTTTCCGATTCTTTCCCTTTTTTACGTCCATCAGCGTATGCGTGTCGCAGTTCGGACAGTAATCCTTTATCTTCCTTGGTTTCTTCATGATAAATCGTTCATTACGAGGTAAAGTATTAAAACATTACCCTACTACATAACATTATTATTCATGGTCTTTTGTTAACTAACTATGGATCAATGTCCAAGATGCGGTAGGATATCAACAGTTGAGCTAGAGCGATGTCCGACATGTGGATTTAGCGAAGACCAACTGTCAGGTGCAGATACTTACAAGCCAACACTTGCGGCCATATTTATGGCCATCTCCGCAGTCATGGCCATCATGTTCGGCATAACACTTTTTTTAGGAGATCCAGGTATGATGATGGAACAGGGCTCTTCCATGATGAACGGTGAAGTCCCTGAAAGCATCTTTGAAATGGTGTTGAATATATGTACCATCGCCATCGTTTCAATAGCGATATTGGAATCGATAGGAGCATATCTTGCATATAAACGTAGAAACAGATTTGCGATACTGCTTACAGCGTTTTTTGGTATATTCTCAGTAGGCATTCTGTTTGCATCATCCGCATTTTCCATCATCGCTATAGTACTGATACTTATTTCAAAAGATGAGTTTGTTTGATGTATGTGTCAAAGAGTTTATATGTTAGCCTGTATTACGTTGAAACCACCCTCAGAGGTGTAACAAGTTGCCCGAAAAACTGATACTGGTCTGCCCGATATGCGATGTAAACTTAGAAGATGGTAGTTGTCCTAAATGCGGTATAACACAGAGTATAATCGAACTGGAAGATTCGATGGAAAACTACATACATGAAGAGATAGAAAGTGTCGCTAAAGACCTCGAACATGACTTATTGGAGATGGAGGAAGACGAAATATTTGACGTGATGAGGAGGTTCGGGGCGGCTTCAAACGGTGATACAGCGATCGAAGAACCTGTAGCAGAGGTAGTAGTGTTCGAATGTCCTCTTTGTGGTGCTGAGGTCGGAGAACAAGAAAGTAAGTGCCCGGGATGCGGTGCCATATTCGAAGAAGATGATGAAGAATACGATGAAGATGAAAACGAAGCATCACCTGAAGACCGATTCGAAGAAGTGTTCTCTGAGGCTAGAGTTAAATTGAGTGTATTGAGAAACAGTCCTGTATCCGAGAGTATGGTCAAAGACCTTGTAAAACAGTCCGTACTAGCCAAAAATGAAGGAAATTACAAAAAAGCCATCGATCGTGCAAGTGAAGCCATAGAGATATCAAATAGGATAGAAATTTTTATCGAAACCATCCAAGAGGCAAAGAAATATCTAAAAGATATCAAAGAACAGGGTGGTAACTATAAATATTATCTGAAGGCACTTGTAAAAGCAAAAGAGATGATGGAGATGGGTAAAATAGAGGAAGGACTTCTAGAATCCAAACGTATCCTTAAGAAGGTAAAAGTTAGTTGATGTTTTTAGGTAAAGGTTAAGTAATAGATTGTATATATGTGTATCTGAAAAGGAAAAGAAGCTTTTACAAATGCATGAATCGGAGAACCCATCTATATGTAAAAAGATATGATGTATGAGAATAAACGTACACACGGCGCCGCTCCAAATTTTAAAGGCGGTTTAGTCTTCATAGTGACGGTATTAATCGTAGCTATGCAATTTTTGCCTATATCCACTGCTCAAACATCCACATCTGATCTGATAGTTTCCTCGGGAGACGTGATCAATATCACCGGCCCCGAGTTTGGTGTTAAAGGTTCTATCACTATTTTATCCGGTGGTACACTAAATATAGAAAATACGTTGTTGACTATCTATCAAGACCACGATAGACAATTCGAATTGAATGTGGAGGATGAGGGAACTATCAATCTTGTTGATTCCGTGATCACTACGAGTAAAGCGCTGGATATCAGTTTGGGGGATGGATCACAGATGATAATCGAGGGTTCAGAAGTTCAGATACCCGGAAAACTATATGGTTCGCCATATCTACTTCGAGCTCACGATAGTAACGTGAACGTTGATTCAGCCGAGATCTATGCAGATAATATAGACATGAAAACGAGCACTGTATATTCTGATATATGGACCATTTCATCCCCTGATGCTGTGATAGAAAAAACCCATCTCTATTCGCCGATAACGGTAGTTGATGGTGATATCATATTCCGCGGAAGTAGGGCTGAAAATATCACCGTTCTTCAGGATTCTTCTGTAAAGATATATCAAGAAGTAAACCTCGATCTTACCGACGCAGCCGGGGTACCTACAGCGGGAGCCGCAGTAACTGCAACACGTTTTGATATGTTGAAACCATCCGTTGAATCGCATACCGATACTACGGGTAGCTGGTCGGAATATCTACTTTCGGAAGTTGTTAATCCGGATGGCTCTACGTATAACGGTAATTACAGGATCACATGCAGTCTGGACAGCTATGAAATTTCAAAATACATATCATTACCCCCGATAGAAGAATACACAGGATCACAGGATATAGTCCTAAGTTTCGACGATGTTTTACCACCTACACACTATTACGATGAAAACCCGGATGATATCCGTTTGTCAGAGGCAGCTGAATTCAACATAAATACATATCCCAGTTCAGGTGTTACAACGTATATACATGAAGGGAACATCTACGTTAAAGATAGTTCATCGCTCATCATCTCCGAAGGGAGCGAATTTAAAGTTGTTCAACGTGATAAAAATTACCGTATAGAACTCACCGGTGCGGCTACATTATCCATAGACAAAGACGCGCAGATGGCTAGTGACAAACCACTGAACATATATCTATATGATTCCAGCAACTTGGTCATAGATGGAGGCACTCTTAAAGCAGGTATGGTCGTAGCCATGGATTCTTCATCGATCAGAGTAAATTCGGGAGATTTGGACATAGACAGATTGTACTTCCAAGGCGATACATTGAATATACAGGATTCATCCTTAAAGGGTGGTCCTTTGGATATCAAAGCGAACACACTCAATATCAATAAGTCTACGATCCAGGCTGAAAAAGTATCTATTTATTCACCCACTATGGATATCGTGGGATCTGACTTTGACACATCGTTATATCTCAGCAGTCCTTCAAACGAAGTACGTCTTGTGGATGTAACGGCACCGGAGATCGTAGTTTTGGATAACCTCACCGTTCATTCGTACAGATACCTTTCTTTGCAGATAACGAACACCCATAATCTACTCGTCCCCGGTACAGACGTTTATCTATATCGCACATCGGGAGACAGTAACGAATTATTAGAAACAAGATACGTGCCCGACGGTAGGACTACCTTTACAGTCTTGAGTGAGGTGATATCCTCCGAGGGGGCTAGATTCGTCGGTAATTACATGGTAAAGGCCATGAAGAACGGAGGAAGCGATGAATTTGAAAGCCTAGAAACGATGGTGGCCGTGGATAAAAACGTGGAAACTATAGTTAAATTCACGCAACATTTCCCTTACAGCTTGGTCCTCGAAGTGGATGTTCCTGATAGAATATATGGCCGAAACGAAAGCTTCCGGATAACCGGTGTGGCTTATTATGAAGGTGCAGATCTTGATGTAGACAATGTAACGGTACAAATTCACATAGGTAATTTTAAAAATTTAACTTGGGAGACAACAACAGATGCCGATGGTGATTTTGATCTGGAGATACGTGCACCGCATCTTCCCGGAAGATATACGCTTGTGGTTACTGTCGTAGATGAATACATGGACATGAGTGCCCAAGAGAAAACAACGATAACCGTAGACGGCGAAGAAGAAGTATTTTCCTTCAGGGATTTCATGTTCAACAGCCCGTTGGGTATAAGTATATCGATCGTGTTGATAATGGTTTTAATAGTGATCGCGTATATAATCGTAATGTGGCCTATCCGAAGAGAACGACCGTCCTTGACCTCGTCGTCGTCCGAAGAACTGGTTAAGTGGGCGGAAAATGTAGTGGGAAGGAGGTGATCAGATGGCAGATAAAGAAGAGATATTGAAGGTATTATCCGAATTACCCGGTGTGGGAGAAAAGAGAGCGGAAATGCTGTACGGCTCAGGTATAAATTCGGTAGAAGATATAGTAGAGATGGGTCTTAGTGGACTGGCTGGGATACCGCAGATAGGTTTTTCAACAGCAAAAAAAATACTCAGTGATGCTAGAGATGCTGTCGAAGATAAGATAGAAGTAGAAGGAGAAACAGAATACATACCCGACGACGAACTGGACAGCGAGTTAGGGCTGGAAGACGATATCGAGAGCTTATTAGATGAAGAAGAGATCGACGATATATCCACTGAAAGTGAATCTGAAGAAGATGATTTTGACCTTGAAGAATTAGAACATTTACTAGGAGAAGATGAAACAGATGAGGATATCGAAGAGGAACTAGACGAGGACGTCGAAGATGAGCTGGATGAAGATATCGAAGATGAGTTAGATATGGATATCGAAGAGTTAGAAAAAAGTTTGGGAGGTTTCGAAGAAGAGACTGAGGACACGGAAGCGATGGAAGTATCCGAAGAAACTGTTTACGTAGAGAAGGATATAGAATCAGATCTGGAAAACATACTGCACACCATAGAAGATGAAGATGAAGTGATGCCCGATATGGAAACCGCCCGCGAAATAGATAAATGGCTGGAAGAAAAAGCCGGTATCGGGGAGCATATAGGTGAAGAATCCGTTTGTCCAGTCTGTGGAGATGTAGTTTCGATATACGAAGAGAGATGTGATACATGCGGTGTGGAATTTGCTCCATCTGATGTAAAATGTGGTTATTGTGACGCGATCTTTGACGCCGAACAGATGAAATGCCCTGATTGCGGTATGGCTCTAGTCGATGAAAAAACCGTATGTCCCATTTGCAACAGCATAGTTTATGCATCAGAGATGATATGTCCTTTTTGTGGTGTAGAATTTCACGAAGACAGAGTTCGCTGCAGCGAATGCAAAGGAACTGTACCCATAGATGCAGTTGTCTGTCCACACTGTGAAACCATATTGAGGGAGAAGATCATAGAAGAGGTTATTTCTACACGCGGTGGTCCCATGAAGGTTTCATCTGAAAGTACTCAAGTAGATGTGGGCAGCATACAGCTTCAAGTAACACCCGGCTTGAGGGGTGGAGGAAAATCCACAGGATTGGGTTCTTCAAGAAATAAGGCTAAGGCTCAAAGGATACTATTTCCTTTCCCTGCTATCGTAAATCAAAAACGTATGAAAAGGGCACTTATACTCAATGCAGTAAACCCTGATATAGGCGGTTTACTGATAGAGGGGCAACGGGGCACGGCCAAATCGATCGCAGTCAGGGGTCTAGCAGAGGTACTTCCACCGATAGAGGTAGTTAGCGACTGCCGATTTTCATGTGACCCTCACGAGCCTGACAAATGGTGCTGGGAATGTCGTGAGAAATACGGAGAGGGTGGAGAGATCCCAGTCAAAACAAGACCGGTCAATGTAGTCGATCTACCATTGAACGCCACGGAGGATCGGGTCGTGGGCACACTAGACGTGGAAAAAATATTGTCCGAAGGTATAAAATCATTCGACGAAGGTATACTCGCAGATGTTAATCGGGGTATCCTTTACGTAGATGAGATAAACCTTTTAGATGATTATATCGTCGATGTATTATTAGATGCCGCGGCCATGGGGGTTGTAACCGTCGAGCGTGAAGAGATAAGTTTATCATATCCTTCAAAATTCATCATCGTGGGAAGCATGAACCCCGAGGAGGGCGCTTTGAGACCGCAGCTTCTTGACAGGTTGGCTCTCAACATCAAAGTAACAGGCATCCCAGATGCGAAAGAAAGGATCAAGATCATACATCGGAATGAAGAATTCCTTAAAGATCCCCATGCTTTCAGAGATAGTTATAAGGATAAGATAGAGGATTTAGGGGGTCGGATCGTAGAAGCTAGAGAGCGAGTCAACGATGTGATGATATCATCTGAGATGGATAATGTGATAGCGAAACTAGCGGTTGATTTTGAAGTCGACGGTCACAGAGCAGATATAATAATAAAAAGGACCTCCATGACAAATGCAGCCTATGAAGGTAGAACCGAAGTGACCACTGAAGATATAATGCTGGCCGCTGAGATGGCTCTACCGCACCGTATGCGAAAGGGTCCACTGGAAGAGGCAGAATTCAGCGTCGAAAGATTGAAAAGATTGATCCGTGGTTACACCGTTTGAAGATCTCAGCACCAAAAATACTTTTAATGAGTATGCTTTAAAACATCCATATAATCACGGAGTTGATATTTTTGGCCAAAGAAGAAAACGATAGTTCAGATCTGAAATGTCCGTCATGCGGAAATCCGGTCGATGAAGACGACATAGAATGCCCCGATTGTGGAGAACTAATTTTGGATTTTGCAGTTCCTGAGGAAGATACTGAAGAATCTTTAGATGAGGATGAATTTTACGAAGAGGAGGAGGTCGAAGAGCCATCTCGGCAAAAAGTGACGGAATCTGTAAAGGCTGTTAACGATCAGATGGGTGGTCTCGGTTCTTTGGGAGATATGATAGAGAAAAAGATACTCAATACACTCCGAGATCGCGAGGAAAAACTTCGAGAGTCCATGAAACGGAGCGTTCGTGAAAAAGAAAGACTCTGGAGAGAGCGTGCAGAAAAAAAGATGGACGATCTACGAGATAAACACGAGCAAGAACGGACCATGCTCATGGAACAACTCGATGCACTCCGGGCAGAGAAAGAGTCATTGAGAGACGAGTTAGAGCAGGATAAAAAGGAGCTACGTAACAATATCGATTCGTACATGAACGAACTGGAGATGTTGAAGGAAAAGCACGGTAAAGAGCGTGACGAGCTGCGTACGCATTACGAGAGTGAAAAAGAGGATTTACGCGATAAACTCGAAGAGGATAAAAGGGAACTCGAAGGTAGGATCGAGGAGTTGAGAAAGGAGATAAAAGACATCGAAAGACAGGCCGAAGAACGTCGTGAAGAAATGCGCAAGATGCACGACGCTGAAAAGGAGAGTTTGCGGCAGAAATTGGAGAAGGAAAAAGAAGATGCCGTAGAACGTGTGATGGATGAAAAGAAGGAACTTCAGGAAACACTGCAGCGAGAAAAAGAAGCAGCGATAAACCGATTGATGGAGGAGATCCAGCGGGAGAAAGAAGACAGAAAAGAGTTCCAAGAATTTGTTCAACATGAAAAAGAAGCTATGAAAGAACGTCATGAAGAGGAACTGGAGAGTTTGAGGGAGCGTCTTGATACGGAGAGAAAAAGAGCTTTGGTCGAGCAGGATAGTGGGATATCTCCGGAGATCATGGAAAGTATCAATATGGATCTGGAAGAAAAACTAAGTTCCGTTGTTTTCCCTTTTCCCGCAATCGTCGGGCAGGAGAGGATGAAACGCAGCCTGCTTCTCAATGCCATCAATCCTGAAATAAAAGGAGTTTTATTATGGGGACCTCGGGGCAGTGGTAAAACTACCGCATTGATCGGCTTGGCAGAAGTGTTATCTGATATAGAACAGGTAGACCTAGAAGAGATCAAGATCTGGGAAGATCCTAGTAGATATATCTTCGGCTCGGTTTCTACAACAAGTGCAAGTGCTTCATATCTGGTAGATACGGTGCTACGAAATGGTGTGTTGAGTACCAGGATGATATCAGATCTCTCCATCGGCAGCAAACCTTTGATAGTTGCAGATCGGATAAGTATCTCGGATCAAACCTTACTCTCGTACCTTGATTCGCTGACACTTCACGTTCGGATCGAAAATCCGGACGATGTAGATAAAAGGATAGAGATCATACGTAGGCACAAATTATTCAAACAGGATCCGGAAGCATTCCATTCGTCTTATTTGGACGAGATAGAATCGCTGAGAGATCGGATAATCCAAACAAGGCAGCTTCTTCCTTCTGTAACGGTAAGTCCAAAACAAAGGAGCACTATATCGAATGTGTGCATACATAACGACCTGCCCTCCGGGACCGACATAATCCTTGAGGAGATAGCACGTACGGTAACCGCCTATGACGGTCGAGACGAGGTGATGGACGAGGATATACAGGAAGCTATCGACCTTGCTATGATACATCGCGTTGCAGATTCTATAAATGAGGAGAGGTAGAAAGTTTATTAAAGTTCTTTATCAGATATGATATAGAAATATGACCCCGAAAGAAGATCCCAAAGTCAGCAGGATACGACGTCAAGTCGACCGTTTGTATGGTTGTAAGATATACGATAGAGATTTTAATCTGGCTATGCGTTTTCCTATCAAATCGGTGAAATATCTGGATGATGAACACATCGAATTAGCCAGAGAATCTTTAGAGATCACAGGGGTAGAAGAGATCAAAGAAAAGACCGTTACGGTTTATTTGATCGGAGATAAAGATTATCTTGAGATGGAGGTAGATACTTTTATCGAAGCGGTGGAAGAGGGGGTAGCGAAACCGATACACGATACGGTTATTTCCAAAGAATCTCAGAAACAATCCATGATAGACCGACGCGTTCGCAAGCTTATAGATGAAGCCTCCAAGAAAGTGTCTAAAAAAGTTGTAAAAGGCGGGGGAAGCGGACAGGGTAAGGTCAAAGAGAGTTATACTCTCGGAGGCCGTGGTCGTGTTGTCGGATACAGACCTGCAAGAAAGGATACATCATTTGGGGATATAGCTCTAGTCCCGTCTATCAGACGTGCGATACAGACCGGCAGCTTCGATGATATAACAGGTGTAAGGATCAAAAGCCATCATCTTCAGGAAAAAATATATCGTTCTCGGACGCGGACACATATATGTCTTGTCGTCGATAGAAGTTTCTATGCCGACAGTCGAAAGGAGATAAACACTGTTCAAATGCTCATACGCACTATATTGACGATCGCCTACGAAAAACGTTACCACGTCGGGATAGTTTCCTACTCTGGAAACTCCGCAACAGTTGATCTTCCATTTACAACCGATGTGGACAAAGGTTATGAGGTGATAAAAAGGTTCGAATGGGGTGGATTGTCCCCCCTGGCATCCGGTATGAAGGCCGGACTTGAGATGTTGGAGAAGGTCCGTGGTGACCGAACAGATATGATACTCATGATGGTATTGATAACTCGTGGAAAGGCAAATGTTCCTTTATATCCCGGTGGATTCGTACGCAGAGAATTGATGGATCTGGCCAAGATGATATCTCGATCCCATGTACGCTCGATGATATATTCGATAACCGACGATGATGAACATCTGATAAAAGAAATATCATTACGTTCTGATGCTAGATATTACAAACCACCGCTGCTGAGTGATAGGGTATCGGCGGCGTCTGGATTTTTGGAAACCCTGAGTAAAGGGGAGAGCGGGGATGTCGTCGAATCCGGAAAGCGGTTTTTAAAAGAACTGGACCTAGAGCATACCTAACAAAGATAGTATCAATATTACCAGGAGACCGCCTATCAGTATCAAAGAACCTATCCTTGATATTAGCGCGGCGTCGATACCTCTTGATTCGGGTATATCTTCGATCACTTCATCTGTCTCTATCCTTTCAGGTAGATCTTCTGTTGTAGCTAGACTCTCAGGTGTAACGGCTTTAACGTTGACGAGCTTATCGTTTAGTTCTTTTTTTTCTTCCTCTAAGCTGTCGATCTTATTTTTAAGGAATTTCAATATCTTTTTGTTTTCCTGATTTTCCTTAGCCATCTCCTTTAACTCGTTTGTTTCCTTGTTTATAGCCTTCAACCGTTCCTTGATGTACATTTCAGCTACCTGTTTTTGCTTATCTGCCAGGTTTTTCTCGAGTTTGAGTATACGGATCTTTTTTATCCTTTCACCAGCCTCACTTCTACGTGAGGGAGTAGTTTTTTCTTCTATCGGTATCATCTCCTTTTTTTCATCCGATCTGTTTACCTTTTTTATTTTATCTGTGTCTATGAAGGGTGATTTTCGAAATCCCTCCAGTAGTTCCTGTACCTTATTGAGATTTGATTCGATTATCTGAGTTTTTCTTTTAAGGTCTATTATCGTCAGGGCGAATTCTCGCCTATTACTCCCACCCAGCATCCTGGTTCCCGCGATATCGTTTATCTTTTCTCTTAAAGAATCTCTTTGTTCTTTTAGTGAGCTTTCCTTTTCGATCAGTATCTTCACTGTGTTCTTTGCTTCCTCTACCGTCTTGTGTAGATCTCCACCGGCATCTTTTATCAGTCTTTTTGCTTTGGCTTCGGGTACGCCGTCGAGCTTCAGGCCTGGGTTCAATGTTTCCTCTGCCTTTAAGCGTTCCAATAATTCCTTAGAATCCGTGTACCAGATCGGTTGGTATATGAACCCACCTTCGATTTTAGTGATATTTTCCTTCGGAAAACGCATCTCAACGCCGTCGGAATCTACCAGATATCCAGTGATGTCCCCTCCTTTGTTCTTAACTAAATTGGTGACGTAGCCCAGCAGCTCACCGTTTTCCTGTAAATAAACAGGTTGGCCCGATGGCCCTCTGGTTGGCCAGAGTACGTTTTTTAGTTTGTTGACGGCAGAGGTTGACATAGAATTATATGTAATAACTCCTCTCTGATATTTATGCTTTAGGGAGGGATTAGTAATTATCTCGTTACGTTTAAATAGAATGGTGTATCACCGCTACTGGGCGATGCCGGGAAAGAATTTTTCTCCTCCTCTCTCCGACATCGCCCATCTCTCTATTTGGATCAAAGATATCACACTTAGATGTCAACGTTTTAAAAACCGTTGATAAATGGCCCACCATCTTAAAGGAACTCGGATTGGAGATATCAACCGGCCCGGTGATAGCTTTTCGTGCAAAACGATTTCTATTAACCGAGATGACAGACCCGGAGTCATCCGCTCCCTTGTTGTGGTGCCATAACATGAAAAAGATGGGTGTCGTTTGGCCACTTAATAAAAACGATAAAGCTCAAGCAATACGTGTTTGTAAAGAAACGATGCCCCTTCTGTTACCCGTAAAAAATTACGTTTTGCTTAAACGATTCAGTTCAAAAGAACAGGAGCGAAGGCTGTATGCATCGGTACTATTGGATTCTGCATTTCCCCATGATCTGGTCGGTATCGAGAATCATGTAAATTATATACATCGTCCTAACAGTGAATTATCCATCCACGAAGCTTTAGGCGTCGCAACGATATTGAACTCAACCATAGCTGATAACTTTTTTAGATCTCTGAACGGTAACACCCAGGTAAATGCAACAGACATCAGAAGCATGCCGTTCCCGA
>CAYVTG010000022.1:0-23466 GCA_964454575.1 uncultured Thermoplasmata archaeon | reverse complement strand
ATTCAACTGCACACGGGCCTTCATCGAAGATATAAAGGAATCGGAACGGGGACGTATAATCAACATATCATCCGTTGTGGGAGAAACGGGTAACCTTGGACAGGTGAACTACGCATCTTCAAAAGCGGGTGTGATCGGTTTTACCAAGGCACTGGCACGAGAGATGGTAAGGTATGATGTAACGGTGAACGCTGTGGCACCGGGTTTTATCGGTACGGAGATGATAGAGGGAATCCCCGATGAAGTGAAGGAGAAGATAACTTCCCAAATACCTATGGGTCGTTTCGGGATACCGAAAGAGGTAGCACGGGTGATAGTGTTCCTTGCATCCGAAGATGCTTCGTATGTAACTGGAGAAGTCATCCGAATAAACGGTGGATTCTATCTATGATTCATATCTCCCAGTAAGGCTCTAGGATCGTTTTCAGTTCCTTTATCTCCTTGAGCAATGAGTTTCTGGCTGCCTGTCCCGGGTCACCGATGAGCTGATCCGTGGGCGTCTTTATCTGTAGGTCGAGAACGCCTTTTATCATGGCCTGCCAGCCTTCCAAAACCCGTAGTCCGTAGCCGGAGAGCATCAAGTCCAGGTATCCCGCACCGTTTTCTTCGGCTATCTGTCTCGAAGTACGTCCGAGATATACGAATCCTCTCATGTCTAGAGCTAGATCCGTCAGAGAATCGGAATGATGCGGATCCGAGCCTCCGTTTCTTATGAACACATCCGGTTTGAATTGAGATACTACCGGTCGTATCACCTCTTCAAAGGAGTGATGATAGTCCGCTATGTTTGCATCCCGCGGAAGTGGTATGTTTACAGTAAAGCCTTCGCCGTCGCACTCTCCTATCTCGTTGACGTATCCTTTGCCGGGATAGAGCGTAGAGGGATGTTGATGTATGGAGATGAAAAGAACATTCGAAGATGTCCAGAATATATCCTGGGTCCCGTTGCCCTGATGTGCATCGGTATCGAGTATACAGACTCGTTTTCCCTTTTGTTTTAGATATTCTGCAGCCACTGCAACATCGTTGAAAACACAGAATCCTTCTCCAAAATCCCTGCCGGCATGGTGGAGTCCACCCATATTCAAAGCGATATCTGTGGAATCCAAAGCTTTAGCGGCTTCCAAACTTCCTCCCACTATGCGTCTAGCAGCTTCCGAGATACCGGGTTTCATGGGAGTATCCGGAGACAATCTGGCCCCGGTTCTCTCCGACTCTTCCACGTGTTTAAGGTAACGTTTGGAGTGGACTAACAGCAATTCGTCGTCCGTAGCCGCAGGCGCTTCTCGTATATCGATGGCATGGTTCATCACTTCATCCGATCGTATCATCTCAACGAACTTGGAAAATCGTCCCGGATCGAAGGGATGGAAACTACCGAAACCGTAGTTGCCGTAATTTTTGTGGTAGAACATAGGGGTCTTCATATTCTTTCCTTCATTTTATCTCTTAATTCGGTTGCTGAGATATGTGCTTTTCGGATGGGTGCGGGGATCTTATACTCGCAGTATCGTTTCACCACCTCCAGGGCGGATGTCAGAGTGATAAGGTGACCGGGAGATATATAGATGGGGTTCTTTGCTCTTTTGCTACTCAGATATGCATATCCCACCGTTTTTCCCTCTAAGATCACCTTTGAAACCGGTTTCTTATGTGAAACTTCTTCCTCCAAGGAACCACACAAAAGAGACTTAGCAACCCCGATGGTCGGTATATCAGCTTCGATACCCAGTTGTGTGGCAAGTCCTATGCCTCTGGGATGTAATATGCCGTTGCCATCAACCAACAGTACATGGGGTTTTTTATCCAATTTATCTAAAACATTCAACATCGGTGGTATCTCACGAAAACTTAGATACGTAGGGATATACGGAAAATCCACGCTGTCCATAATAGTGATCGTAACAGATTCTTCACGGTCTTCCCACAGGGATAATGAGGAGAATCCGGCATGCTCAAGATATGATACATCCAGTCCACCCACGATCGTATATTCATCCCGTTGGTCGATACACTGGATCTTTTGCCGTGAATCTTTTTGGTATTTCCTCAACTTCTTCAGTGGCTGGTCACTCTCGAAATCGGTGAATAATTTACTATCAAAATCAACGACGTAGTCATCTTGGAAAAAAACTCCTTCGTCGGCTAAAAGTTCACGCTTTTTTTCTAGGCCCATGCCGAAACCACCTATATGTCCATCCGACATCACGACGCGATGGCAGGGGACGACGATAGGTCTTGGGTTCTCGTTCAACATCTTGCCCACGGCCCTTGCAGCGACAGAGTCGCCCAGCGCTTCGGCTAGTTTACCATAATTGGTTACTCTACCACAGGGTATCTGCTGGACGAGAGAATAAAAATTCTCACGAAATCTGTCAGCTATCGAATATACGGACATATATAGATTCAGGATTCTAAGAATGCTTTATATGCCCTGTAAGTCTCGTATATATCGGCTTTTGATGCTATCTCAAAGGGTGAATGCATCCCGAGGAGAGCAGGGCCGGCGTCGATTATGTCTACATTCATGTTCGCGATGAATTTTGCAACGGTTCCGCCACCGCCTTCGTCAACTTTCCCCAATTCACACGGCTGCCATTTTACTTCGTTTTTGTTGAAAAGTTTCCTGATGAAGGCCATGTACTCTGCATGTGCATCGTTCGCACTGTACTTCCCACCGGATCCGGTAAATTTAGTCACTACTATTCCATACCCCAGCTTTGCGGCGTTGTTCATCTCATGTACGCCCTTGAAAGATGGGTTGACACCTGCGGATACGTCTCCGGATATTGCACGTGATGACTCTATCATCTTACGCCGATCTTCGTTGGAATAATCCGCATGTATTTTTGACAGAAGGTCGCACATAAATGATTCCAGGAAAGTCGACCCTGCGGCTGTGTTTCCAACGCTTCCTATCTCTTCTTTATCATACAGTATTATAACACTTGTTCTGGATGGTGTTTTTATATCTACTCCGGCCATCATAGATGTATAACCGCATACACGGTCGTCATGTCCGTAGGCACCCAGCATGCTTTTGTCTATGCCCACATCTCTTGAATTTCCTGCGGGTACAAGTTCTATGTCTGCACTGACGAAGTCCTCCTCTTTCATCCCATACTTATCGTTTAGTATCTTTAATACGTTGAGTTTGAGTTTGTCTTTTACATCTTCATCATCGATCGGGATGCCGCCCATCAATATGTTGAGCTCTTCGCCCTTGATCACATCTCTCATCTTACGATCTCCCTGTGCATTTTTAGAGAGGTGGGGTAAAAGATCACTCACTACGAATACCGGATCGTCGGATGATTCACCTATATTTAGGTCGATGGATTCTCCATCTTCTGTCACAACTTTACCGTGTATAGCCAAAGGTGTGTTGACCCATTGATATTTTTTTATGCCGCCGTAGTAATGTGTTTTTAGAACCGCCATGTTTGCATCTTTATCTTCATAGAGTGGTTTCGCTTTAAGATCGATACGTGGAGAATCTATATGGCTGGCAAGCATGTTGCAGCCCTCTCGTATATCATCTTTACCGATGACCGCGATGGCCATGCTTTTGTTTCTGTTGATACGGAATACTCTGTCACCCGATTTGAGCTCTTTGATCTCCGAGATAGGTTTGAAACCTTTTTTGGAAAGCAATCCTTCTGCATTCACTACGAATTCACGTTCATTTTTGGATTTGTTAATGAACTGTGCGTAATCTTTGTTAAAAGAAAATATCTTTTTAGTTGATTTTTTGTCGGAATCCTCCCAAACGGAATTAAGGGAGTACATCAATTTCTCTTCTAGCTTGCTTTTATCTTCAGGCATATGAATCACTTTGTAACATTACATCAAAGGGTTATATTACTCTTTCGTCGCCGTGCAAGTGTTGTGCAGTATGTTGACACAAAATAACCCGAAAGGCTTATAAAGAGTACCTTTATAGGATACCCAAATATCCCGATATAATAAATTACTGGGTAGTGTAAATAACATGACCGAACTTCTTGAAGAACTCGAAGAAAAACGGGAAAGTGCCAATTCAAGGGCAGAAAAGTTCAAAATATTACGAGATAGGAAAAACCTTGAAGCTAAAAAATGGCTTCAGAAAAGGGATAAGTTGAACGCCGAAGTACGTGAACTTATAGACAAAGGTAATGAGTTAAAGGAAGAACGCAATCAGTTGAATGAAGGCGTACATGAAGCGAAAAAACTTAGAAATGAGATGAACAAAAAGGTCAAAGATATATCTCGTAAGCTGAGAGAGAAGAAAAAAGAACTTTTACCAAAAGACGGCCCAAAGTTAGACATGTTAGAGAGGGATATACGCAGATTGGAATATCAGCAGATGACAAATGTACTCAAACCTGAAAAGGAAAGAGAACTGGTCGATAAGATATCTACGTTACAGGAGGAGATCGACAGCAGGAAAAGCTTGATCGACGACAACGAAGATATAATTCGATTGTCGGCCGAACTTGAGAATGCTAAGGAAGAAGCGGAAAAGAATCACAATCTCGTTTCCGAAAGGGCCGATATGGCACAGATCAAACATGACGAGATGCTGGATAGCTTCAACAAGGCAGAGGATATACGGACCGATGCCGATAAAGCTCACGAAAAGTTCATAGATTCAAAGGTCAAGGCTGATGAATATCATCACCAGCATATCCAGGCCGTACACGATGTACAGGACTACAGTAAGATATTATGGGGCTTGAAGAAGAAGAAACGAAACGCCAAGAAGAGAAAAGACGAAGAAGATACTCTTCAGAAAGCAGAAGACATCTACGAGCAATTCAAGAAAGGCGAGAAACTTGGCACAGAAGATATAATGGCACTTCAAAAAGCTGGCTTACTGTGATATAAACATAGACGGACGGAGAACATGAAAACTTATTCAGGTCCATTCCTAACGGAAGAGGGATTTATCCAAGCGGAGATAACCGTAGATAGTGTTGGGGATGAGACCGAAAAAAGGGATCAAAAGATAGTCGACTTTCAAGAGGGAGGAGATTCCGGTTACGAAGCCATCATCATACCTACTCTTTTCAATTCACATGTTCATACGGGAGATTCGATAGTAAAAAACCCTCCGATAGGTAACATCGCAGAACTTGTAGGACCCGGAGGCTACAAACACCGTGTTCTCGAATCGGCTGCTGAGGATGAATTGATGCACGCCATGAAAAATTACCTTGAAGAGTTGGTACGTTTTGGTATAAGAGATATGATCGATTTCAGAGAAGGTGGTGTTAAGGGCATAGAGATGATCCGAGCTGCAGCCGATGAGCTGGAGGATGCATTAAATCTGAATATATTCGCTCGACCATCCGGTTTAACATACGATAGAGCCGAATCCAATGAGATACTCTCCATAGCGGATGGTATCGGTATCAGTTCTTTTCGTGATTGGAACAAAACGGACCTGACACTGGTTGCAGAAGCGGCCGATAAGTCGGATATACCATTTGCACTGCACTGCAGCGAAGATGTTAGAGAACCCATCGAAGAAGTGCTGGAACTAAATGTACACCATCTAGTACATATGTTAGAAGCAACTTCTGAAGATTTCGAAATCTGTGCAGAAGAGAATATACCTGTAGTTGTTTGTCCTAGAGCGAATAGATTCTTTGGTAAAACCCCCGATATACCCGCTATGCTCAAAGAGGGACTTACTGTATGCCTAGGCACGGATAACGCTATGCTGGCCTCTCCTAACATGTTCAGAGAGATGGAAGCCGCCTATAGTATTTCCGCATCTCAAGGCGGTGTAGAACCCTTGGATATATTGATGATGGGAGCATGGAATCCTAGAAAAGTTTTATATCCCTCCTCATTTATCAGCAAGCAGTCTATAAACCATTATCTTATACTGGAGAAAGGAAAAGGAAACCGTGAACCGGCATATGAAGTGGTTACAAAGATATCGACAAAAGACATATTAGAAGTTGTAGAGTGGTAAAATGGAAGAATTTAAAAAGATATTAGTGCCTACGGACGGCTCAGAAGCAAACGAAATAGTTGTAGAGAAAGGACTTGGGTTAGCACGACTACTTGGAGCACGTGTAACCGCCCTATTCGTTGTGGATACATCTACCTTTAAAGGCGTTCCACCCGACGAGTTGATCACAACCCTTAGGGGGCATATGGAAGTGAAAGGAAATGAAGTTCTAGAAGGGATAGTCGAAATGGGAGAAGAAAAGGGTGTGGAAGTGGAAAAAAGTCTTGTACAGGGACATCCCGACGAGATGATAATCGAAGAATCAAAAGATCACGATCTTATAGTGATAGGAACACACGGCCGCTCAGGGATATCACGCTTACTCATGGGCAGTACAGCCGAAAGGGTTGTGAGGTTTGCCAAATGCCCTGTGATGGTTATAAGGATCAAGGAGGAATGAATATGGAAAAAGTGAAAGAATTGATGAGCGAAGACCCCATAACCGCTGAATTACCCGGAAACAGAAGAGATGCCATGAACCTTATGGTCACACATAAACTCACGGGTATGCCGGTAGTCAAAAAGGGGGAACTCAAAGGATTCGTAAGCCGACATGATTTCTTTAAGAATCCTGAGGAAGAGCAGTTGGCTATGATATACCGAAAGGATTTTCCATCTGTTCTTGGAGACGATTCACTCGAATCTGCAGCTAAGCTTTTGATAGATAACAATACGCATTACCTTCCGGTCAGAGACAATAAGAACAAATGTATCGGTATAATCACCACATACGATATGTTGAAGTTTGTAGAAGATAAGAAGATAACTACGCCTGTGGGCGAAGTGGCGAGAAGTCCGTGTGTGCCGATATACGAAGGTACCCCTATAGATGTGGTGCTTCAGACCATGAAACTTACCCATCTGTATGCATTTCCCGTGGTCGACAAAGACACATCTCTTGTCGGTATAATCTCAGACAGAGATCTATTCCACCTGTCCAAGATAAACGGTGGTATCGTGGTATCCGAATTGGGACTGGGAGACGATGAAGATGCGTGGTCTTGGGAAGGATTGAAAAATGTGATGAAACTGTACTATGAAGAATCCAAGATCGAACTACCGGATATGGTGACAAAAGACGCCATGGTAAAGGATCCAACTTCCATCTACGAGAAAACAGAAGTTCACGAAGCCGCTAGGTTGATGCGACTGAACGACTTCGGCCAATTACCCATAGTCGACGAGATGGACAAATTAAAGACGATGGTTTATGAACTAGATCTCATCGCGGCAGTGATCTGAGGATTTAAACATGGTTGATAGCGACGACATAGAGTCAGTTTGTAAAAGAAGGGGTTTCCTATGGCAGAGTTCAGAGATATACGGTGGAGAAGCCGGATTTTATGATTATGGCCACCTTGGAGCGTTGTTAAAAGATAATTGGGAACAAGCGTGGAAAGATTTTTTTCTGGGACTCGACGACAATTACCATATGATATATACGCCGAATATACTCCCTTACCGAGTTCTCAAAGCATCAGGACACGTCGATATGTTTTCGGACGTATTGGTTCACTGTATGCGATGCGGCACCGGCTATAGAGCTGACCATTTGATCGAAGATGATATAGGCCTGAACGTAGAGGGGTTCGACGCAGAAAAGATAGATCAGTTGATAGAAAAGCATGGCATCACATGTCCCAGTTGTAAAGGTAACTTATCTGAAAGTGATGATTTTAACATGATGTTCTCCGTGCAGATAGGTCCTACGGGAGAACACAAGGGATTTCTTAGACCGGAGACGGCCCAGGGAACCTATATGAATTTTTTCAGAGAATTTCGAGCGCTACGAAAAAAGATGCCCCTCGGCCTGGCTACCGTAGGTAGTGCCTTCAGAAATGAGATATCACCGAGGAAAGGGGTCTACCGTCTTAGAGAATTTACACAAGCGGAACTTCAGATATTTTTTATCCCCGGCATACACGAAGAGGTGTTCGAAGAAAGATATTCACCCAACGAAAAGGTAAACATCTTACTCGACGGTGATAAAGAAGCAGAACTTATAGAGGTCTCACAACTCGAAGATCTACCGATATTCTACAGATATCATCTAGCTAAGGTATACGAATTCTTTTCTGAGAAAATGAATATCGAAACAAAATATGTGAGGTTAAGGCAGCTATCTGATGACGAACGTGCCTTCTACAACCGTATACATTTCGACGTTGAGATATACATGGAATCCATCGGAGGATGGAAAGAGGTTGCGGGAGTTCACTATCGAGGAGATTACGATCTCACCAAACATCAAGAGGAATCCGGAACAAAGATGTCCATACCTGTAGAAGGAGAAAGGAAGATCCCACATGTTTTGGAGTTGAGTTTCGGCGTTGACAGAAACATATGGTCACTTTTAGATCGAGGGTATCGTAAAGATGATAGAGAATGGATATCGTTCCCTGCGGAGATGGCACCCTATCATGTGGCGGTATTCCCGCTTGTAAGAAAAGACGGACTGCCGGAAAAATCATTGGAAGTCTACAAACAGTTGAAGTCTGAATTCAGAGCGTTCTGGGACAAGAGCGGTTCCGTGGGAAAACGATATGCCCGTATGGACGAGATCGGTACGCCTTACTGTATAACATTGGATTACGATACTTTAGAGGACGATACTGTTACTATCCGTGAGATAGTATCAAAGGAACAGATAAGAGTGTCGATATCGGAATTACATGATCTGTTAAATTCCTTTTTAAGTGGAGAAAAAGAGTTCAGCGAATATTAAGTCTGACGAAGAGCTATTTTTTAATAGATTCTAACCGGCTTATTATGTTCCATATCAATGTTCGGCCGTGCAGAGGTATGTTTGGATCGTCTGCCATAACTTCTAGTTTAAATATAGATGATGCTATCCTAACGTCAACGGCATCTTCTGATTTGATCAAAAGGTCTTTGCATTCGCTGGCGTTTCTTCTGATATTTCTCGGTATGGACGTGTCATCGTTTATCTGATCCAGCAATTCGGATATTTGTTTTAGTTCTTCCATCGTAGTCATGGGTACCACCTCAAAACGGTCCATCTGTGATGGACTAATATACCTTTCTAAGGATTATAGACTGTGTCCGAGTGTATAAAATATCATGTTATTAAACCTTATGGTGTTTAAATGGATATGGAGAGGAGGTAGATAAGAGTTCTACCTGACCTTCCAGGATGGGGCAAACGAAATCTTCGGGGTTAACCGAGATCATCTTTATTCGTAGCGTGTATCGCAACCTAAGTTGTGATATACTTCCTTCCAACTGTAATGAGGTACGTTTTCTTTTTGTTTCATCGTATTAACATAGTCTAGGGTATATAAGGCCCTTAATACAAGAGGGGTGAGTGAAAACCGTGAAAGTACAACCAAAACTCCATCAAGCTGCTTGTAAAAAAAAGAAAAGGTACGCCGTCGACCGGATTCGAACCGGTGACCGCTCGGTTAACAGCCGAGTGCTCTACCACTGAGCTACGACGGCATTTGCTTCGCAAATCCCGTCTACTCATGAAAAACTTTCGTTTTTCACTCGTACGACGGCAATTTGTGTTCCACAAATTCCCGTGACTCGTGAGACGCTTACGCATCTCACTCGTACGAATGCACTATGCTACGCATATTCCCTTTACTCATGAGAAACTTATAGTTTCTCACTCGTACGACGGCATTTGCTTCGCAAATCCCGCTTACTCATGAAAAACTTGCGTTTTTCATTCGTACGACGGGAATTGCTTATTACATATTATGGCGGCATATTTTGAAGCCACTCAATAAGCAGAATATGAACTAGATTAAAAGGTTTACTTATTCATTTGGTTCTGAAGTTTGATCGATAGCTCGGAAAGACGGTTTAAAAGATCCATCAGATGATTTTTGAATTCGTCGTGTTTTTTTGTTGTGATTGCCCCTTTTGAGGTCGGCTCGATCAGACCTTCTTTTTGCAGCATTCTCAGTGAATAACGCACTTTGTGTTCCGGAAGATCGGATAGTTGGCTCAATTTATTAATGCTCACAGGCTGGTTTTTTTCTATAAGACCGAGTAATTTGATAGTACGTTCTAGAACCTTCATCTCTTTTTTTATATTGTCCGTAAGTGGGCTTCCTTTTGTCATATTTCATCTTTCCGT
Source organism: uncultured Thermoplasmata archaeon (assembly GCA_964454575.1). GTDB lineage: Archaea > Thermoplasmatota > Thermoplasmata > Halarchaeoplasmatales > Halarchaeoplasmataceae > Haladaptatiplasma. The sequence continues at coordinate 13,360 of CAYVTG010000022.1, read as the reverse complement.
AACACTACAATCAGTTATAAATATATAAACCTAATTGAACATTTACTAACACCAAACATATATATCGGTAATACATATGTCACCTTGATAACAATGAGAAAGACCATGTACAAAGTTATCGCTATGATATTCTTGATAATGGTGATCGCACCTCTGTTTACTATGAATTCTGGAGGAGACTCAGTTCAAGGTGGCAAGCTAGAATGTTCTACCAATCTACAGTTGATCCCTCAGGCAAAGACGGTAGGCGGAGGAAATATACACTGGACACTTGAAGGCGAAGCTGCCAGCCAATTGCGCGCGTATCTTCTAGACAGCGTTGGCAACGATGAATTATTTCCTGAGATAGCCAACGGAGATGATATATTAGATAACGATGAACTGGAGCTATACCTTGATGTAAACGGTATGCTTGAATCCTATATTCAAAGAGGAGGAGCCCTCAACGGATTCCGAGGTAAGGTGAATATAAACGGTTTTGAGCCAATAAGAGATATAGAGCCTGATGATTACATCGAGTATTTCGGTGGGCCGCGCATATCAAGATCTTCACTCAATTCTGACGATATAGCGGGGGACACGACCGGTTTGTTAGGTTATTCGAGAGACGATACAACACCCATCACAATACATTTTCAGGTAAGTTTTCGCGAACAAACACCAGGTGGTTCACGAGAAGTAGATATGAGTGACCTCCGATTACTGAACGCTGTTTGGGACTCCATCATCATCCCCGTTAAACAAGATCTGATAACGGAAGCAGGATCGAACCCACAAAACACTTTCAATATAGAGCAAGACGATCTCTTAACTAACGCTACCGGTTCATACGGTATAATTTTACGAAACGGCATCCGAGAACCTAGTGAAAATTATTCCATCTCCTCAGATGGTACAAACTTAGCTATAGAAATAGATCAAGATAGTATCAGAAACGGAGACAATATAACTGTCGTATACGCTCACACGCTGATATGGAAAGGCAGAACAGAATTTACTCAATGGTCTTACGTGGTCGGTACTAACAGTTTTTATGATCCGACGTATGACGACGGCTCTCTTTATATCATAAGGAGTCCGGCTGGAGAGTTACTATACTATTCACTAGATGTAACAGGCGGGAACGTACCGGAAGCCACAATTATGTTCGATGAATTTAACATCTTTGAAAACCCACAGATATTATTCATCTTGGTATGTGTTTTCGCATATTTCATACGCCACTTCCCGAAAAAATATTTCATGGATTACAAGAGTATGTTCCCTCAGAATAACTATCAAGAAGCTGAAAAGAGCAGACCTCTTCACTTACTATCGGGTATAGCAACCGCACTTATATTCGTGATATATTTCTTTCCAGCTATGGTCGGTTTCTTTTTCGGCGGCCTTCTGCTTATAATCATGGGTGGGGTTTTTACTGCTTTATCCGGAGTATTATCACAGTTTATCTATTCGAAGAAAAAGAAAAACATCCCGGATGAAGTACTAAAATCGACCACTACCTCAGGGCCACGAACACGTAGAAAAACCGTTCGTAGAACAAAAACCAGACGGACGGTAGCCCCTACTAGATCAACCAAGAGACCTACTAAGATCAAAAGGACGTATTGTGATTGGTGCGGAGAATTCTTCACAGTACACAAAGAAAGAAACCTATTGACGGTAGACTGCCCATCATGTAGTAAAAAACAACGTGAGTTAAAAGAGGGCTACAACTATCTATTCTTGGATCCAGACGGTAACAACGCATTTTCTTTGCTTATAGGGTTCATCAAAGAAGGTTTGCCTGCTCTTGTCATAACGACTAAGATGCCATCGAAGCTAGAAGAAAAACATGGCCTACACCGAGCTAATATAATGTGGCTTTCGGACCAGGTGACCAGCGAAAATCGAATACTGAATCCAAAAAGATTAGATTTTGAAATAACTCGTTCCATAGCAAATTTTTCTAAAGAAAATGAGCGCGGAGTTATCTTCCTGGACGGTTTTGAATACCTACTGGTAGAAAATGGCTTCGAAAAGATGTCTAAATTCATCAAGAAGACTACAGACACATGTTCATTGAACGCTAGTACATATATGATATACGTCAATCCCAATTCCATCTCCAGTCAGGAATTGAGTATACTCAAGAAAGAATTTGACAATATAGAGGATCTTAGAACCCCAAATTCGAAGAACAAATAGGCCTGTTACAGATCAAGTCCAGCGCTCGAACAGCTCATTATCTATCTTGATGGTATCCAGGATCTTCCCTACTACAAAATCGACTAGTTCATCGATGTTTTTCGGTTCACTGTAGAAACCCGGGCATGCAGGTAGAACTATACATCCTTCACGTGATAATTTAACCATATTTTCCAGATGTATAGTGGATAAAGGTGTTTCGCGCGGTACGATAAGCAGCCCTCTTCTTTCCTTCAACATCACACTCGCGGCTCTGGTGATCAGATTATCTGCCATCCCGGATGAGACCTTCGATAATGTTGATAATGAACAGGGAACGATGAGCATATGGTCATAAAGCGAGCTTCCGGACGACGGAGGTGCGCAAAGGTCGTCTTGTTCAAATGTATGGTTGGCCAATTTAACTATTTCATCCACATCCTTTTCTAGCTCCATATCTATCAATTTTTTTCCTGCGTTGGAGATAACAAGATTTACGGTGATATCATCTATTTTGCTGAGTTCTTCTAACAATTTGACACCATATGTCACACCCGATGCGCCTGTGATCGCGAGTAGCACTTTCATATCTATTGATAAGTAAAAGGAAGTATAAACTTGTTATGGAAGATCTACATGTCTAGCTGCATCGCGTTGAATATCGATGCCGCTAGCTGCGATAGGATACTGGTGAACAATAAGGCAATATCCGCCGATAATATCATCATCAGCAGCCCCAATACCGCATCACTGCGGAGTATCAGTAAAGGCGGAACTATGAAAAGTGCTCCGATGATCAAACAAGACATCATCACGATGTACATAGTCATAACATCCGGAGAACCGTTAACACTTTCATCAAAATTAGGGAAGCGTGCTGAAGCCCAGATCCCGATCCCGGATGATATTAATATCAACGTTATCGAAGATATGATCATGAAGAATATACGGCTGAGTGGATAACCTAGTAATATCGGCAGTGGGATGGCTATAAGCACGATTATGGTGGGCGAGAATATCAACATACTCAACAATTTACCATATATGACGTCCTCCGGGATGATAGGCAGTACCTTGATCGCCCACATCCTCCTTCCTTCTCGGCTGAATAGAGTCAGAGACGGTATGACCAATTGTAAGATCACCGCAAGAAAAACACTCATGCCGATGAAAATAGGATAAAAAACTTCTTCTAAACCAAAACCTAAGTCCGGATTCGGTCCGAGTTGATGATACAAAACCACAAGCCCAAAACCGATCACTGCAACGATCCCCAAGGTGCCTGCGGTTTCCCTTCGGCGCCATCGGTCTAGTATCTCTTTCTCAGTGATACTACAAATAGTTTTAGAGGTGCATCGTTTCAATAACCAGTTTTCACCACGAAGATGTGTAACAGATGAAACTGATCTAGACGATTCTAATATCCACGAATCCAGGAACAGATCTGTGGTGATATGATAAACGATCAGCGACGATGCTATTATCCCACCGAGAGCCAGAGATACAGTTTGTGAGCTGTATGTACCTCTTAAAATAAACCATGTAAAAGTGATGTTTTGGCCGTATATCGCCAACGAGACGTATTTCAAGAGCCTGTTCGAGATGCGAGATAATATCGACAGATTATACCCTATCAGAACGGCAGCGATCACCAATAAATACATATGTAGAAAAAAGAAGCGATCCGCGTATAATTCGATCCTTAAGAGCCATCTAAGTGAAGTTGCAAGTGAAACAGATATCGCCAGCAGGAGTAGATTGTTCCAGAATATCTTCATGAACACTGTGTTGCGGATCTCGTTTATTCTTACAGGTGCAGTAAACAGATGCTTTAGTCTGTTATTCTTCAGACCGAGGTCCATGGTTTCCGAGGATGATTTACCCATAAAGAAGAAGAAGATCACGAACAGTATATCTCCCCTTGTCAACAACAATATAGGGATATCGAGTGTTTTTACATATTCTGCAACTAGCAGTGTGGTGGAAAAACCAGCTATCAAAAATAAAATAAACCAAGCTGTCATCATCGGATGATCGTAGATACGTTCCCTCATGGAGCGGTAGGACCCGAGTACTTCCACGGAGAACATATCGAAGGTCTTACCGCTGGTACCCATCTATGACCTCCACAAAGGCGTCCTCAAGGTTCTTAGAATCGGTTTCTTTTAACAATTGTTCTACGTTACCTTCGGCGATGAGTTTTCCTTTATGTATTATCCCTACCATGTCGGATATGTCCGCCGCCACCGAAGTTATATGGGTCGACATCAAAACCGCCTTTCCATCTTCTGCGAGCCCCTTTACACGATATTTTAGATATCTTGTATATCGTGGATCAAGACCACTGGTAGGCTCATCGAGTATCAAGCTGGTAGATCCGTGGATTATGGCATTTGCAAAGAGGACTTTTTGTTTCATACCCTTAGAGTAAGCCGATATCTCTCGGTCTAAAAAGCCTTCTAACTCAAGCTGCTTTCCCATCAAATCGATCCTTTTGTTCAAAGTGTCTTTATCGACATCTCTGAGAGTGCCCATAAATTCGAGGAATTCCCTGCCGGTTATACGGTCGTAAAGATGAGGCTCTTCGGGCATATACCCAAAACGACGTTTGTATTCTATATCTGTTCCCACCTTTATACCGTCTATATAGGCCTCGCCGCTTGTTGATCTGATCAAACCCGTGATTATCTTTATTATGGTGGATTTCCCGGCTCCGTTTGATCCTAACAAACAGTATATATTTCCATCTCCTACGGTGAAATTTATGTTTCTCAAAGCCTCAAAATCGCCGTATTTCTTCCGGAGACCTTTTACTTCGATCATCTTTTACATCAGACCCTGGAATGCCTGGTAAATCCACTGCAGTGTATGATATCGATGCCTTCCTTTTCCAATCCATCAAGAAATAGATTGAGCCCCAGTGAGTCACTGGACATATGTCCCGCTATGACATAATTCATATGATGCTTTTCCACTTCTTTTCGGTGTTCATCGCTAAGATGCATGCCTATTAGTGTACCCACACCTACATGGGATAATTTTTCGTAGGATTTTTTGGAGCCTTGTGTACCTCCCGTCATCTCCACGACCACCTTGCCGGCGCTTCTATCTTCTTTACCTACGAAGACACAGGGGCCGTCGCCTAACTTGCGCCCTTCGTGGTATTCAGGTATCTCGTTGAGCATATCGATTACGTCTTTGACCGTATCCAGTTCGTTTTCTTCTATCTTGTCTGTAAGGAATTCGTTCACCAGGTTATCTGCCGGTGTATGTACGCATATCAACGGTATATCCAGTAACCGTGCAGCATCCACGCTCTGATTGAAATTTGCGCCTTTTACCTTTCTCTCTATCTCCTGTATACGCTCATCCATGAGTGATTCTGCTACATTTATCGGTATACCCCATTCCGCCAGCAGGTTTTTTTGTAGATGCATAACATCGTGCAGACCGGATAGACCGATTCCTCTCGGATGGTGGCCTATGATCAGGTCGATCTTTTTTCCTCTCTCGTTCAATCTGTCGGCCAGTAGTACCTCTCCCGTGGTTATGTCTATTCCAACCATCACTTTTTTAACATCTTTTTCAAGGTCACCGTAAAGATGCCTGGAATCTCCGAATGGATTTTCAAGACGTTGGGTATCGAAGACTTCCTTATCACGCCCTTCCAGTTTATCGTAATCTTCTTTTGTCTTATCCAACAATTTGTTGATACCTTCTTGCCCTCTCGGATCTGCTTCGATCCCCATCTTGATTGCCATCTGTAATACATCTTTTATTTTCATAAGTACCAAGAGGCGCATCCCTGTGTTGATTAAAATAGTTTACTATTTTTCGATCACATATTTACGTAGTGCATGAGACACACCGTTCTCCACGCATGAACTTGTGATATGATCAGCCGATCCTTTTACATGATCCGGAGAATTACCCATGGCGATACCTATCCCTACAGATCCGAGCATGTCAATATCAACTTCATCATCACCTATGGCCATGGTGTCTTTTATGGAGATGTTCATTTTCTTACATACGACCTCGATACCATTGGCTTTTGAAGTCCCTTTGGGATAGATGGTCAACGCTTTGAGTTCACCTAGGCGATGATGTCGGTGTACACAAGTAGTCTCTACGAGTTTGGAGATGGCAAAATATTCGATATCTTTCAAGCCATCCAGCCCGTTTTTCTCCGTATGCATCATATAACAGATAGGGGCGCCCCATTCCAGTGCTTCCACAGTTTTTTCCACGGTGAAGGCGACGGGATCCTCGTCTTGAAGCATCACTGGTAGATCTCTGCGCACCTTCCAGTATTTTCTCTCACCGAAGATCGTGGTTATCTCGTATCCTTTCATATCTGCATACTCGGATACCCGTCTCGCAGTTTCCATATCCAGTCGATCTTCCATCCACGTGTCTAAACCGTCATTTTTATCCCACCCAGGCCCCATTACTCTTGCACCGTTCAGGCAGACGAACGGGCAGCTAGATAATTGTAGTCCCTTTAGCAACCGCTGTGCAGAAAAACGCATCCTTGTAGTAGTAGGTATAACAGGTATGTCCATGGATAGTACATCTTCAACCGCCTTCTTGTCATCGGGAGATATCACTCCGTCGTGTACGAGTGTTCCATCCAGATCTATGAAAACAGCCTTTACGGCGGTCAATTTCCTCTACCTATCTCCATCATCCTTTCAAGTGGGACCTTTGCTTTTTTCATCAGCTCTGCTTCAACTTTCACCACGGGTTGCAGTGTTTTTAAAGAGCGAAGTACTTTCTCTTCTGTGATCTTCTTCATGTTCTGGCACAGCGGATCTCTCGGGAAATAAAACTCTTTGTCCGGAGCTGCTTTACTCATCCGATGGCCCATACCTATCTCGGTTCCGACTATCATCCTTTTTGCATCGGATTCTTTAGCTCGCTTCAATATACCCGCTGTAGAGCCTACGTGATCTGCTATATCTATAACTCCCGGGCGACACTCAGGATGTACCACTACCTCGGCATCAGGATATTTTTGTTTCAATCCCATTATGTCCTCTACAGTGATATTATCGTGTGTTCCACAGTAACCTTCCCATAAGATTATTTCTTTATCTTCTACGAATCGTTTTATGTAACTACCCAAGTTCTTATCCGGTAGGAATAAAACCCTATCTTCTTCAAGGCTCCTTACCACTTCGACAGCGTTGCTGGATGTACAGCATATATCAGACAGTGCTTTGGTTTCCACATTGGTATTAACGTATGACACGATCGCCGTATCCGGATTATCCTTCTTGAATTGCTTTAGCTCGTTTATGTCTACCATGGCTGCCATGGGACACCGGGCCTTTGGTTCGGGATGTATTATCGTTTTATCCGGATTGAGTATCACAGCGGACTCCGCCATGAAATCGACACCACAGAAAACCACATATTCAAAATCAAGCTCGCTCACTTTTTTCGCCAGTCCAAATGAATCTCCGTTATAATCGGCTGCATCTTGGATAGAGGCGATCTGATAGTTATGAGCAACAAGAACGATATTTTCGCGCTCTTTTAATGCTTTGACCTCGTCTTGGAAGGACATAGTGCATCCATGAAAAGCTCTGATATAAATCTTTTACCTTTTTTCGAAGGCCGATAAGAAAATTTTTATTAACCATTAAAGGATGACTCGTTAGATGATCCATTTACTCGATGAGAAGCTCACGAAGAAAAATTTCAAGCACTATTTATTTCAGAGTGGTTTGGCCACCCTCGTATTATCATTAGCGTTATATCTGCCGATAGTAAAAGACGAGATATTGATAGCGGCCATCGGCTCTACGGCTTTCGTCGTCTTCGCCATGCCTTATCGATTGACTGCCAGGCCTAGAAACGTATTGGGCAGCCACTTGGTCTGTGGTCTTATCGGTCTAGCCTTTTCAAGTTTTTACTTTAATTTTTTACCACAACCTCTCATCCTCAGCCTAGCAGTAGGCGCCTCTATATTAGCCATGGTGACCTTGGACATAGAACACCCACCCGCTGGTGGTACGGTCATATTCCTTGCCTTTAATCCCGATATGCATGCATTTATCACGTTGTTACTTTTAGTGAACATAATGGCCATGATCTCCTATGTCTTAAGACCCTACCTGATAGATCTTATCTGAAAGGTGATGATAGGCGAAGGATATTTAACACATGAGTTCATGTAGAGATGATTATTTGGCACGAAAGAAGAAAAATAACGAAGAGGAAGTTGTAAGGGTTCCGTACCCACGCCGAAGAGAAGGTCAGATGTTCGGAATAGCCGATAAGATGCTGGGCGGGGGAAGGATCAACGTTATAAGCGAAGACGGTAAATCCCGTATGGGTCGTATCCCGGGTAAACTCAAAAAAAGGATGTGGATCCGCGAGGGAGATCTGTTGATAATAAATCCATGGTCGTTCCAGGACGAAAAGTGTGAAGTCCAGTATCGTTATACACGTACACAGGTAAATTATCTTAAAAGGAAGAACGACATCCCGAAGAGTATTGATATTTTCTGAAGGGTTCATCGAAATGATTATATAGCCGTATAATACGCTATAGGCGATGTACGGTGTTTTGGGGATAGCAGCGGCCTTTGCAGTTCTTGGGATACTCATATCTAAAAAGATCGAATTCGGCTTATCACTGATCGCAGCCACAGCTGTACTTCTCTTGTTTACTAATCTCTCTTTTGACGCTCTTATATGGATCTACGAGATACTTTTGGAATACGAAACCATCGATCTTGTCTCAGTGATACTATTGATAGGGCTCATCGGCTTTATATACCGAGATTCCGGGCAGATAAACCGTATAATAAAGGAATTGAAAAGTGCCTTTCCCGATAGAAGGATGGTCATAGCATCTATCCCAGCCATATTCGGTCTGATGCCTATGCCCGGAGGAGCTCTTGTCTCCGCCCCCATGATAGACCAAGAGGGAGATAGATTAGGAATGAACGGTGTACACAAGGCATATGTAAACTGGTGGTTCAGACATATCTGGTTCTCTATATATCCCCTTGGATTGGGCCTTATAATAGCCGCTACTCTTTCCGGTGTAAACCTTTACATGATCGCCCTTTTCAATCTACCTATCTTCGCAGCACACCTATTGATCGGGATACACTTTGGTCTACGCGGCATAAAAGTAGAGAAAAAAACTGGTGACCACCCGGCAAATTTCGTAGCGATGGTCTATGATTTTCTTCCTATAATAGTGGCACTCTCGTTGAATATCATACTTTCGATACCTCTTTTCGTCACTCTGATCTTTGCAGTCATCATCTTACTCTATCAAAACAGAAAGAAGTACGGCTTCAATGAAACAATATCTCTGTTTAGAGAAGGGCTCTCTAAAAATCTGCTACTGGCTGGTATCGGTATAATGCTGTTCAAAGGTACCATCGAGCGTTCAGGAGCACTTTTACCGGTGATAGACGCACTCGAGGGCCGTATCCCACTTATAGCAGTAGTCATATTGGGGGCCTTCGCCATGGGCTTTATGATAGGTCACCTACCTGCCGGTGTAGGCATAGGTATGCCGTTGCTTCTACCTCTTTTACCCGTAGTGAATACCCAGACGGTAGCTATGATATTCATATTCGTTTTGATAGGCTACATAATCTCGCCGATACACCTATGCATAATACTGACCATAGAATATTACAAAGCGGACATGAACCGGTTCTATAGGAAAGCCGCACCATCAATAGCTGCCCTTGTAGTAACCGTGTTCATCTGGTTATCGATCACAGGTACACTCACTCTGTTATGAATTTTTTTTCTCTTGTATCTTTTCTTTGAGTAGAGGTACTATCTTGCGCAGATCTCCGACGATACCAAAGTCCGCCATATCGAATATGGGCGCATCTGCATCCTTGTTTATGGCTATTATGTACTTTGAGCCTCTTATACCCACACGATGCTGTACTGCTCCTGAAACGCCGCATACGATGTATATCTCAGGCGATATGGTCTTACCGCTCTGTCCGACCTGTTTAGCTTTGGATAATATACCCGCCTCCACTATGGGTCGGCTGCAGCCTACAGTCCCCTTCAAAACCGAGGCTAGTTCGTTGAGTATCTCGAATGACTCTGTGTCGTTACCCACTCCTCTACCGCCTGTCACGACTACATCAGCCTCGTCTACAGAAACTTCACCAGTATCTTCAGGCTCAAGTACTTCTATGATCTCAGTTTTGATGGCATCGTCTGGCACTCGCACCGCCTCTTTGATGATCTCCGAGGTTTTGTTGTTATCCTTTTCCAAGGGCAGCATCACATGAGGTCTTACCGTGGCCATCTGAGGCCTTGTATTTGGGCAGATTATATCGGCCATGACGTTACCGCCGAAGGCCGGTCTGGTCTGCAATAACACCTTTCTATCTTCTACTTCTGTGATGGATAAACCGGTACAGTCTGCCGTTAGCCCTAATCCCAGATGTCCGGCTACCGACGGAGCTAGGTCTCGTCCGATATGTGTAGCCCCGTAAAGTACCATACTTGGTTTGTACTTGGATATCAGAGTCACCATGGCTGTGGTGAAGGCTTCAGTTGAATAATCTTCATATTCATCACCTTCCACCATGTATATCTTATCTGCACCGTATGCGCTCAATTCTTCACAAAGAGACTCTACGTCTTTTCCGATGAGTACTGCGCATAGATCTTCGCCGACTTCTTCTGCAAGTTCTCGACCTTTACCCAGCAGCTCGGGTCCTGTCGGTCGTAATTTTCCACCGTGCTGTTCTGCGAATACCCATACACCGGAATATTCAGAGAAATCCGCTTTTTTAGCCATGAGAACAGGCTCGATGGCATCCACGGGACAAACGGAGACGCAAACACCGCACGATATACAGAGATCCTCATCTACAACCGCCATCTTGCCTTCCATCTTAAGTGCATCCACGGGGCAGACTTTTATGCACTTTTCACAGCCGATACAGTTATCTTTTATGGTGATCAGAGTATCCCCTCCTCTTCGAGGTAATCCATCAGTTTTTTGACGGCCATCTCCGGCTCGTCATCGATGATTATCCCCTCGCCCTTTGGTGGAGGAGAATATGTTCGTACGACTACGCTCTCAGAGCCCTCCAGGCCGTAGTCACTTTCTTCGCCGCCTAGATCACTGAAATCCCACTCTTCGTAAGGCTTTCTTTTACCTTTGATTATATCCCTCATGTTGGGTATCTTAGGCAGAAAACCAGGCGTAGGCATGCATGCGATCACTACCGGTAGAGGGCTGCGTGTTCGCAAAAATCCTTCGTCTGTTTCCTTCTTACAGATCATCTTTCTTTTCTCTACGTCGATGCCCTCTATCTCAGAGACGAAGGTTAGCTGTGTTATTCCGAGGTGTGCCGCCACTTCAGGACCCACTTGTGCTGTGTTTCCATCGGAAGCCTCCTGTCCGCAGAATATCACGTCGGCGCCGCCGATCTTTTTGATGGCCCTGGACAGCGTTATGGCTGTCGCCCACGTGTCCGCACCGGCGAACACTCTATCTGTAAGCAGTATAGCTTTGTCCGCCCCGATGGCCAGACATTTGGTCAGAGCATCTTTTGCCTGAGGCGGTCCCATGCTGAGTGCGACTATCTCTACCTCCTCTTCCAAACTATCTTTTAACTGTACGGCTACGTTCAGTGCGAACTCATCAAAAGCGTTTAGAACGGAAGGCACACCTTCTCTGATTATGGTACCTGTTTCAGGATCAACTTCTACTTCGGTAGTATCCGGTACCTGCTTAACACAAACTACGAATTTCATGCGCACACCTATGGTAGTGTCTTATTTGTAAGGTACGTAGTCCGGCCCTAAGGTTTCCCTGCCTATGACTATCTTCTGGATATTGGCGCCACCTTCGGCTCCAACACAGTAAGACATGACACCACGCCATGCAGTTTCGAATATGTACTCCGAGCTGTAGCCTGCGGCACCGAGCCAATGCATGGCATCGTCTGCGGTATCTTTTGCCAGGTGAGGTACTTTGTACTTGATCATCGATATCCATTTGGCTATCTCTTTGGGGGAATATGTCTTCGCCTTTCCGGTCCTTGCAAGCCATCCTTCTTCTTCGTATCTTACATCCTGCATGGCTGCAACCTTATTGACCATAAGACTGCTGGCCTCCATCTCTATGTAACGTTCTACGAATTCGAACTGTATTCCCTCGTACTTAGCCAGAGGATTTCCGAAGGTCTCTCTCTCTTTGATATAATCCGCTGCTTCCTCTAGCAGCCTTCGTGTTACACCGACTGAGCTGCCGCCGATCAATATCCTTGCGTTGTCGAAGCCTTCCATCGTGTAGTAGAATCCCTTGCCTTCCTCTCCGAGCATATATTCTTCAGGTACCCGTACATCTTCCATTATGAAACCGCCTGTTGATATGGCGTTTCTTCCTGCGTCATCGTAAGGCTCGGTAGTAGTCAATCCTTCACTGTCTATAGGTACGAAGAAAGCGGTCATGTTCTTGTGTGGTGCATCGTCCTGCTTTGGACCGGTACGCACGTTCACCCAGTAACCGCCGCCCATTTTTTTCGCTTCCTGAACTCCGCTGATAAACGTCTTTTCACCGTTCAGCACCCATTCGTCACCGTCTTTTTCTCCAGTACATTTGAAGTTAGATACATCCGAGCCGCCGCCGGGTTCCGTGGTAGCAATACCAACGAACTTCTCTCCTCTGATGGCCGGTTGTACATATTTTTCACGTACCTCGTCAGTGGCATGTCTATCGATAGTAAATCCCCAGCCGGTACTGACTGCCATGAACCCCGCTGCCGTAGCGATACTAGGATCTATGTATCCTATGACCTCTGAGATCAGGGTCTGGTCTTTCCAGTTGAGTCCGAGACCGCCCCTTTCTTCGGGAACGGTGCCCATTATAACTCCGAGATCAGCCAATCCCTTTATGATATCTTCGGGGAACGGATGTCCTTCTCGGTTCATCTTGATAACTCTGTCCAACGGTAGATTACGTTCCGCCCAATCGAGTATGCTCTCTTTGAATAGCTTCTGCTCTTCCGTCAGGTCACTTTCATCCCATAAGTTAGTTTTCGCCATTTTGAACACCTTTTTAACCCCTTATCCGGGGCATTTGATTCGAAAATAGAGGCACTATTATAAGTTTTGCATTGGAGTGGCTTTGGGACAAAAATACCATATTGGCTATGCCGTATTGAAATCTACTACAATG
>CAYVTG010000021.1:6998-26209 GCA_964454575.1 uncultured Thermoplasmata archaeon | reverse complement strand
AGTGATGGTAGATGAAGTTGCAATAGAAAATGACACAGCCGTTGAGAGAGACGAACTCACAATACACATGGTTGCCGTGAATAATGGTGGTACGGATTTATTCAACGTAAGTCTTGAGATAACCTTCGAAGATATGATGATTCACAGCGAAGTTATCGATATGCACGTAGACGAGGAAATGAACATAACCGTTGTTTGGGACGCTATAGTGAGCGGTACCGGAGACATAACCATATCGTTGAACTCTTCGATGGAAAACACAGTTCCGTCCATATCCATATCTCGAACTATCACTATCGAAGGTATGCAATTGAGCTTTTCGAACATACAGATACCCCTTGAAGACCAAGAGATGGGAGAAGCTGTTCTTATATCCGGCAGACTACAGCGTACAGATGGCAAAGCCATCACTAACATGGATGTTGAGATATACCTTGTAGACTCGGATAATGAAACCGTTACCAGTGTTGTTACCAATAGCGGAGACACAGGCTCATTCAACGTGCAAATAATAACGCCAGAGAGATCTGGAGAATTCAATTTATGGTTCAGACCTGTTCATGAAAATGGTCGATTTATCGATGCAGGATCCATAAGGGTTACCGGTGAAGAAAAAGCGGGTATACCTTGGTGGATCTTACTGATAGCTGTAATAGCTGCTGCAGGCAGCGTTGCAGGTGTGATCCTTTACCTCAAATACAAGGGTGAAGGAGAATGGGTAGAGTGTGGTGCTTGTGGCTCAACTATACCCGCAGATTCTACCGAATGTCCAAACTGTCACACAGAATTTGAGATGGACACCGTAAAATGCAGTGAATGCGGCGAATGGATACCTGTAGAGTCAGATAACTGCCCACACTGTGGTGCGGAATTCATAACCACCGGCGTTGCCATGGAGGAATATAAGGAGACCATGACACGCCAATACGAAAAATTTGTGGACAAACACCGACACAAGGCAAAGGAAGAGCTGGGAGAAGAATTCACCGAGGAAGAATTCATGAACTGGTGGATGGCGCAGCCGAGTTACCTATCTTTCGACGAATGGTTAGAGCAGGAAGAGGAAAAACGCCGACGCGGTGGCATCGAGTGCACCGAGTGTGGTTCGCTTAACCCCGTAGACGAAGCTATCTGTCAAAAGTGCGGTTCGTCCCTGATCATGGCCGAGAAGAAAAAACAACCTTCTGAAGAAGAGGAGGTAGAGAAAGAACCTCCCGTGAAGGAAGCTCCACCGAGCAAAGTGATCAAAGAACCAGAGACATCGAAAGAAGAACCTCCAAAAGTGGTCAAGAAGACGGTCAAGGCACCTGAAGCCGAAGAAAAGCCAGAAGATACACCTCCCAAGGTAGTAAAGAAGGTAAAAAAGCAGCCAAAAAGAGTAGCTAAAAAGGTAAAGAAAAAGGTAAAGAAGGTTAAGAGTTCGGATGAAGAAGAGTAGTCTTATTCTACTCTCTTTACCGATATCCTTTCTTAGCTATAGTTAAAGACGTAACGTTTATTGAATTAATTCACGTCTTTAACTAGCAGTGGAGGACATAACGAATTGTAAATAAGTAATGTCTTCCACTATAACTATCCATAGACCATAAAATACCCACTCAGCGAAACAGGTGACCGTAGTTCATCTGTTATATATCATCGCAATACCAGACTTTGTATAACTCCTTTGATAATGAAGAATTTGTGATATTCCTTTCGATCACGAGTTTAATAAACTTTCCTAGCCCTAATTCCCCAACCTTTTAGGTTTGGGGATACAGGGCGTTCATCTCCTACACTAGCAAATTTTATTATTTCTTAACCCATATTCTCGAGATGGCGGCGCGCCCCTGTGGGGCGCTTTAGGAACCGCCAGGAGTCTCGAAAATATGCAAAATCTGTATCAATATAGCCACGGCTTTGGCCGAAGCTTATACCATGTAGTGCTTTGCCCGTATAAACGTTTTCGGATGTTCCGAAGATCCGATATCCGAGAGCGATTGGAATTGATTTTCTTTGATATTTCAAAGGTGCATAGGTTTAATATCCACGCATTGAGTGTGGAGGAAGACCATGTACATCTCTTCGTGGAAATACGCCCTTCGCAATCTATTGCACAGGTAATCCAATATCTGAAGGGCGCTAGTTCAAGAGAATTAAGAAAGGTCTTCCCTGAGTTGAAAGGATATCATCAAAAACGCCTATGGTCCGGTGGAAAGTTTTTCAGGCCAATCGGAGAGGTTACACCTGGAGCCGTGGAACATTATATAAACGAATCACAATCTCACCACTACACAGATATTCCGAGTAATTCACTCGCTATATCAAAAAGATTACACTCTTCTTCAGGCACTCCTCAAACTTCTCTAAACGACTTTGCCTGACAACAATAGAGGATGCCCCAATGGCTTTAGCCTTGGGGAGTACTCACTTATAGTGGAGAACCTAATGAATATGACTATTCAACGGTTCTCCACTGCTACTGGCGAACGAACTATAAGTATCAGTAGTTACGTTCGCCACTATAATAAGGAAAATCCCGTTATTCATAAAAATATAGAGCGAAAACAGGTATTTTAGATAGCCCCATAACAACAGTGCAGTTATACCTAAGTCACTTTTTTATTCAAGTCGACATCCTTACGTTCACTTTCGCGTACGTATACGTTATAGTGCTGATGTTATAGACATTGATAGTTATCTTAGATAACTCTCCGTTCTGCACGACGGTGATGTTTTCAACCTCGGTTTCCTCTCTAAACCAAGTTTCCCATGCATCCGGGTATCTGGTTGTGAATTCTATCGTGAGATCTCCAGGGTTATCCACAGATCGTCTTGAGGTACTCCATAACTCCGTTGTCACTCCAACTGCACCGGAACCGGAAATACTCTCTTCAGATCCGATAATATCTACCATGGTTAACTGCATAAGGTAATCTGACCCGTGCTTTTCGATCCTGATAGGCGGCGGTGCTCGTATTACTGCCCTATCACTCTGTTCGAGGATTATCGCTCCGTGTTCGTAAGTATGTGTTTGGGGCTCGTATTCCATATTGAATACGTTTAGTGATAGACTTCCTTTAGCGGCAAAACTTCTAGCTGTGCCCCCCTCGGTGAAGTTCAACCACATATTGTTCCGAAGACTCAATTCCAATTCACCACGTGTTTTAAAAGCGAACAAGGGAACGCCTTCGGACCCCAATCTAACGGTAGAATACATGGGATAATCTGTAAAATCGTTCATTATCAAACTGTCTATGTTACCTTTAAAGTATGAGAATTGAGTCATGACCTCGTCCATATGATAGGCTTCCGTATCCTCCTTCCATACGGGTACATACTGGTTGGTGATAAGAGAAAGCAAGCTCAAGAATACGAGTAGTGCCATTATAGTACCAACTGTAGCGGCTACACCGTCATCGGCCGAATTCAACCGTCTTCTTTTCCACAGATGTTTATCCTTCTTTACCACACTATTCATCTCCTATAATTCTAACTCCTCTTTCACCATATCCATAACATATTTTTTATCACGATAATATGATGAAGTTATCTTTGCAAACTCTTTGTAATTATTGATATCTTTACGATCCATGTACTCCAATACCAATTTACGTCTTTTTACTTCTCGGTCCATCTCTCTTGAGGTCCAGTTCTTCTGCTGTGCAACTTTACTGTAAACATAACTGTGACCGCTGTAGTTGAATGTATCGTCGGCTGGGTTCCATGTGTAAGCGTTGTTTGTTATCAATTCATTGGAATCTGGTTCAACACCGACGATCTCAGTTATCGCTTTGATCCTTCGAGTCATCTTGGTGCCGACTTTGACCTTTCCTTGGAGCAATACTACATCGAGAGCAGCTACAAGTGCTCTGGGCAGGTTGATGGGTTCGTTCTCCATCCTATTCACCATGGTTTGAACGTCATCTGCGTGGAAAGTAGTGTATGCACTTTTACCCGTGGCCATAGCCTGGAAAACCACATATGCCTCGGCACCTCTTACCTCTCCTACCATGAGATACTGCGGACGTTGTCTGAGTGCCGCTTGCAGCAGTTCGAACATATCTATCTCTCCTGCCTTTATACCACTATCGTCCGTTTCACCAAAACCGCTTCTGGTGAGTAGCGGAACCCAGTTATCATGAGGAAGGTTCAATTCACGGGTATCTTCTATACTGACGATCTTCATCTGTGGGGGTATGAACAGCAGCATAGCATTCAGTGTGGTCGTCTTACCGGATGCAGTACCACCGCAGATAAGCATGGATTGACCGTGTTCCATGGCTATCCATGCATATGCCATCATCTCCGGGTTGAATGTTTTGAAATGTATAAGGTGTATAGGAGTGTAGGGTTCCTCTTCAAATCTACGGATGGTAAAGGATGAACCCCTTTGAGTCACATGTCTTCCCAGTGTTTGTTGCAATCTTGAACCGTCTGGCATGGTAGCATCGAGCATAGGGTCTGCAACAGAGATGTGTTTACCACTTCTTTGTGCGATCCATATCACAAAATTATCAAGTTCGGCTGCGTCATCAAAAACAACATTGGATTTCATGGATCCGTATTTTCGGTGGAAAACGAAGATAGGTATTCCTACACCATCGCATGATATATCTTCGGGGTCAACATCATTCATGATCACATCGATGGGTCCGAATCCCATGAAATCGCGTATAACATAATACAGTATCCTTTGCTCCGATACGGGTTTTAGACGGATGTCCATTCCCCTCAGTATGGTCCGAACTTTGTTTTCCAGATATCTTTTACGGTCATCTTCTTCCTCAATCTCAACGAGTTCCACTTCTTCTATCAAGCATTCTTTGACCGTTTTTAAGAGAGCATCTTCGTCTTCGTCAAGATCGGGTTCGATAACTTCGTAAGTATATTCATTTGATTTGTTATCATATGTTATCCTCACATATGTATAAGGTTCATTCACAGCGTTGATCTCTATCTCCTTAACACCTTCTGAAACTATCTTCGGGATCTTGGTTATCTCTTCGTCGAATGATCTACCCTCTGAGCTTTTAGAGGGCATGTATATTTTTTTCGGTTTGCCCTGCATCGAGAACGAAACCAATTTTTCCTTCAATTTATTACTGATCGCCATCTTAATACACCTCTATTACCCCATCAACTCTAATCCTCCGTAAAGTACGCGCAGAGCGAAGAAACCCATCAATGTAAGGATGAAACTGTGCTGCATCCCGCTGGCTACTTTACCGGTTTGGAGTACACCAGCTACGATCCCATCCCCTATGGCATGAGCGAATACAGCGAGTGTGAAGATAAAACCTATAACCGGTATGTTTTCAGTACGTATCTCAGCACCGCCACCGCCGGTAGAGGCAGCCTCACTACCTTCGAGATGCGCACCAGCTTCGGCCATCTGGGCAAGGAATTGCGTGTTAAGTATTATTATAACAACGATAAATACGGCGAAAGAGATGTAGATAACCGCAAGGTAAGACGTCATCGCGATCCTTTGTTCATCTTCCGATAGGTGAACTTCCTTAGCATCCTGAGATACAAGAGTTAGTACGTCCGCAACGTTACCACCGGCATCATTAGCCTTTATGATTATGGCGACCACCCTGTTAACCAAGGGCGTATCTATCCTGCTGGCGAAGTTATTTAACGCCTGCGATGCAGGAACGCCCCATGAGATCTGGCCGGCCATCTTCTGTATCTCCGGAGTCAGTTTACCGTAACGCCCGGAAGCAGATACCACTATCGCATCTGCGAGTGTCATACCGAAACGTCCTGCCTCTGCCACATCTCTCAGGAAAAATGGTAACTTTCTTTCGATCTTATCTATCTCACCCTGCTTACGGCTGACGTATATGCCGAAGGGCCCCATAAATCCCATGGTTGCAATCATGGCCCAATCTATGGGCTCCAAAGGTATAGGGGCCGCATCAAGGGCGTTAAGTATCATCACAAATACCAGTACTACTAGGATGACCGTCGATACGATCAAGACTTCTTTAGCCCGGCCGAGGGCCATCATCTTCTCAAAGGGAGTTCTCTCTTTTTCCGCCATATTATCACTAATCCTGGTTGATCATCCAGATCACCACTATGAAACCTACCTGTGCACCGGGTATCATTATACCGACAACGCCGTAAAGCATGGGTATAGGATCTCCACCTCCCATGCCCCCCATAAGAGCCATGATGGCCATTATAACCACCAAGAACAACGGGAATGCAACGACGACTGTAACGAAGGATTCTGCCATCATACCGAGTGTTTCCATCTTTTGCTGAACGATCAATTTACGTGAATCTTGATACTCTCTTAGTTTGGATGTAAAGTAAGGTTTTAACTCACCACCTGAGCTCGACGTGGTGATCACACCCTGAACAAAATCTCTGAATCTTTCAGAAGGAGTTCTATCTACCGCTCTTTTCATCGCGGTTAGGATGTCTATGCCTAATAATTCGGTATCCCTTGTTATCCATTCCGCCTCCTCTTTGACCTCACCATATATAGATTGTTTCGATAATTCTTTGAATATAAGATCTATGTTAACATCCGCTGAAGACATGGCCGCGATAAAACTCATGGCATCGGGCAGTTTCTTATCTATCTTTTTACCCCTACTTTTTGCAGTCATCCCGGGTGCAGCTTTAAGAAACATATAGGTCATCCCGGGTATGGCGACTGCAGCCAGACCTCCAACCACGAAAAGCAACCATCCTAAGTTAAGGAACATATCCAATATCGGTCCTATTACTATGGCTAATACGACACCGACAACAGCAGCTATGACCGTACTCATCCATACATATGAAATATATTCGTCGACGCGTATCTTCATATGCGCTTCAAGGAGCGATTTTCCCAATTCTTCATCTTCTACTTCCTTTTCTTTCACAATAGGACCCATGGTTCTCCAGCAGAATTGTTGGTAAGGGGTGAGTTCAAGGTATTCGGGAACGGCTTCCTTTGGAAGTCTAACTATATGCGGCCCATATGTCTCTATCCTATCGCTGGGTTTTGCACGCTGGGTTGATAGGAATTTATCTTTCTTAAATGTCAATTTGTCAAATGTATCATCTATCTCTACCATCACACTTCACCTCTTATCCTTGCTAGAGTCTCTTCGGGTTCTTTGTAGTATGAGGTTATCACCTTGGATATCTCCCGGTAATCGATATCTCCTTTATCTACCAGGTATTCTATCACTTCAACACGGTTGTTGAACTCTTCGTTCATCTCCTCCTGTGTAAGGTTTTTCATCTCCATTATCGTATCAAAGTTGAAACTGTGGCCTTTGAAAACGAAACTATCGCTTTTTCGATCCCATTCGAACACCTTATTTGTGATCAATTCATCACTTTCCGGTTCGAATCCTACGAGCTCAGTTATCTCTTGTATCCTTCTTACTTCTTCATCATTAACTCTTGCAAACGTCTGAATAACGACAAAATTGAGCGCGGTCAAAAGTACTCGGGGACAATTGATCGGTGGATTTTCTAATCTGTGAACCATGGACTCTACCGAGTCCGCGTGCATCGTACTGTAGGTAGTGTGCCCGGTGGCCATAGCCTGGAACATAGTGTTCGCTTCTTTACCTCTCACTTCTCCGACGATTATGTAATCCGGCCTTTGTCTGAGAGCGTTCCTCACAAGGTCGTACATGGTGACCTCACCAGGCGATCTGCTTCCTTCCGATTTTTTTGCCGAACGACCTGTTCGAGTAGTGCTGGGTATCCAGTTATCTTGTGGTAGATTTATCTCCCGTGTATCTTCCAGAGATACTATCTTAGGTCCTGGTGGGATGAAGAGTGCTGCCGCATTGAGCGTTGCAGTTTTACCACAAGCAGTGCCGCCTGCTACAACCATGGACATACCGTTTTCCACCATGAGCCACATATATGCGATCATCTCCACGGAAGAGCTGTTGTATCGTATTATTTTAACAGGGGTAAAAGGCTCCTTTTTGAACCGTCGGATGGTTATGGAAGATCCTCGTGAAGATACTTCTTTAGCGTATGTTGCTTGAACTCTGTGTCCCTCTGTAGTAGTACCGTCTAAGATAGGATTAGAAACCGAAACCTGTTTTCCACATCTCTGTCCCAGCTGGATGATAAATGAATTCAACATCTTTTCTTTCTCGAATCTGATGGCCGTACGTATGGATTCGTATTTTGCATGGTATATGAATATGGGTATGTCTATACCGTCGCAAGAAAGATCCTCCACATCTTCGTCGCTCATCAAAACATCGAGGGCACCGTATCTAACGTAATCACGTAATATATAATATATCAAACGTTTTCTCGACTTTTCTTCTATATTCAACCCTCTACTTCTGATGAAACTTTCGATGCTCTCTTCAAGGAACTCTTCTTTGTCCTTTTTCTCCATACTCTCCCAATCATAGGACAATGTTCTATCCAAGGTATCTTTCAATAGCGTTAACCACTCTTCTTCCTTATCTGTCAGATGAGGCTCTATGGATTGGTATATATATTCTTTAAGATCATCATCATAGATTATCCTGGCATAGCTGTAGGGCGGTCGTATAGGGAATATTTCGATCACTTTCTGTTTTTCAAGGTCCATCTCAGGAAGTTTTGTAAATGGTGAAATCCAACCTTCCTCTCCTGTTTCGACCTTCTCTCTATTTTCAACCTCATCCTTAGAGAGCATCACTCGGTGAGCAGATTTAGAAAAACCTAAAGGTGATAGGATTCTATTTGTGATCTTATTTAATGTACTATCGTTCCTTTTCTCCTTCGTTTTCAATACACCGGCTTCGGCCATCAGTTTTCACCTTGAAGTTTACTTGAGGTTACATACAGGTTTATGTATGTCTAAACAAGGTTAAGATGCTATTTATATGTGTTGGTCATTTAGAGGAAGTCCAAGCCGCCAATATCTCTTCACTATCCACTGGCCCCCGGGTAAATAAAACGTCTCCGGCCTTTATTTCAGTACTTTCATCTGGTCCGTATATCCAAGTATTTCTACGCTTGATGGCTATAACCCACAACCCTGTTTCGCTGGCCAGTTTTACCCTACCTAATGTCTTTCCATCCAGGGCGGACCCACTATCCACCTGTTTTTTTAGTAAGATCGTATCGGAATCCTCCAGGCTTTGCTTAAGCACCGGATGGACATCGATATCTCTCAAAACCACATCAGCTATATCCAATGCCGCATCAGCTATCCTTTCCACGGAATCGGTGATCTTCATGAAGATGAGTGCCCTGTCGAAATCTCCGGTTTCCCTGTACCTATTCAGAGATATCTTTTGGATATCATCATACAATTCATTGATCCGCTCTTCCAATTCCATCACCTCTTCTGCTATGTCTCTATGGTTGTACAGCAGAGCGGAATAAGCCAGGTCCAGCATCAATTCCGAAGTATTTTTCATCTCTAACAGTTTTGTTTCAGTCTCTTTCATGCTACCACCTCTTTCCAGCTGCGCTTACCGTTGGCAACCTTTTTCAGTTCGTTGAATCCGGCATCTACACCTCGTATTATCAGTAGATCTCCGGCTCTTAATCGTATGTGGCCGTCGGGTCCGTATATCCAGCGCATCTTTCTTTTCACTGCCACGATGCGAACACCTGTGTAAGATTCGATCCTCAGTTCGCCTATGATCTGTCCAACTATGTCCGAAGATTCCTTTATTCTCAGAGTATGGATCTTTTCATCTGCTTCACTGAGTATGTACGGTAGAAGCGGTCGTACTTCTACGTCCATCTCCAGCAGCTCTACCATATCTTCGGCAGCATCGGATATCTTTTCCGCGGCAGAGGCAACTTGAAGCAAACCACTCAGTTGTTCCGCATCTTCCATAGTCCTTGCCGACAGCATGCTTTTTAGCCGTATAAGATACATCATCTTGTCCATCTCTGCCTCTATATGACCCACTTCCACAGCTAGATCTTTGCTTTCGAAGACGATAGCTGCATAGGCAAGATCTGTTATCAGTTCCGAGTAGTCCTTCATCATCGTAAGTAGTTCTCTCACCGATCTGTCTTCATAGACTATCTCTTCGTGTTCTTCATCCGTATCCTTTTCAAGGAATCTTTTTCTCTTTCTTTTTATCATAGTATCACCACCCAGACCATTAGGTATAGCGCTAGTATGCTGATAAAATCAGCCAGCGTGGTTATCACCGGGATCACTACATTATCCGGATCTATCCTTTTTTTGTATGACCATAGTGAAACAAGCACTGTTAATAGGAGGGTCGAGACCGTTATGATCATCCCCGCGCCTATTATAATAATTATCAAATTTGTGGCAAGAACATGGAGGTTGATCACCATAGTGGATGAAGCGACGACGACTGCCACGGTTATATAAGTGATGCTCCCTGCGATAAGGGTGAGGTGCATGTTGTCCCCCATCTCAACATCAAAAATGTCCGGGTTTATGTAACCAGAATGTAGTCCGGACGATATCCTTGCACCCAAGATAGCTCCTAGATTACCGCCTAATCCGTTCATCATCGGCAGTATGACCAGGAAGATAGGAAATATCAACAATGTGTCTTCGATATTATGTAGGATCTGGCCACCCATTATACCTATGAATGCCATGAGTGAGAGCAGAGGAGCACTCTCTTTGAATATCTCTTTCCATTCGTATCTCAAAGTATCACCACTCCTATCAGATAAGCGTAGAAGAAAAGTATCAAAAGGGTGAGAACATCGCCCATGGTCGTCAATATCGGTCCGCTGATGTTATCCGGATCTATCTCCATCCTGATAGCCAGGATAACTATGAAGTAAACGGTGAAGGATAACAATATACCCGATGTAAGACCTGTAAAGACAGATATAAGAGAAAGAATGATAAGAGTACCAAAACCGATTTTAAATGGTAAGAATAGACTGGTGAACCAGAATATAACTGGTAATATAGCACCGACGAAGAAGCTGAGTGCCCATGAACTCTTTAGATTTTCCATCGTCACTTTGGAGGTTATCCCTCCCTTAACCATACCAAGATGATACGCAGATCCCATGCGCGAACCCATGGTCGAGCTTATGTTACCACGCATATCTATTATCGCCGGGATCAGAGCTATCAGGCCGGGTATCAGCCTGAACATCTCCGTCATATTCCCCAGTATGAGCCCGGTCAGAAGTCCTCCTAGAGCACAAAGGAACAATACAGGAAGTGTCTCCAACAGTATCTTTTTCCGGTTCATCTTTTACTGTAATCCCTTATGGGCTAAAAGATTTGTTCTATTTATATAGTTACCAGTATCGTCCGTCAATCCCAACTGGCCCGTTTTAGCTCCCGGTCCTCTTTGGTCGCCTTCTTGTAAACCTTCCAGTGTTTTTTACAAAGATATGCTTTTGTGCCTTCCGCTTCGATGTCCAGATCAGCCTTCTTTGCTGCTTTACCCGCAGGAACGGATTGTTTTTTCTTCTCGCTGCATCCCTTAACATCGCACGTTTTCTTCCTTCTTTTGCTCTTTCTCTCGTGCTTCATTTTATTTACCCGATCGACAATATGTGCAAATATTATATTATACTTTGCCCCAGTTTGCTCCCGTAGGCTTCTGCAAAAATATTTATAGGTGGGCCCTAATGGCAGGCGCAAATCCCAATTTAACGACTAAAATATATTATGTTCCATGGAGGAACCACAAATGAAAGCAAAAACAACAGGCAAGTCAGTAACCTGCCTGATAGCACTCCTAATCGTGCTATCTGGGACAATGGTGCTGCACTGGAATGTACGAGCGGAAGAACGCATAGAAGGAAGTATAGAGGGCATAATAAATGCCGACGATGGTAGTAAAATACCCGCAGGTTTTATAGTACAACTCGATCAGCTTTCTCAAGATGAGATCATAACTACCCTTACACAGGAAGGAGGTTACTTTCAATTTCCCAATGTTGATGTAGGCCATTATCAGTTGATAGTACCTACACAGACACACTCAAGGAGAGCGTATTTTTCAACTTCTACAGGTATATTTGAGGTGACTGAGGATGAAACTATCTTCCGAAGTATCAACGTCGAAACAAGAAGATTGGAATACCGTATAAACGGTAATGTTACCGATGAAGATGGCGACCCTGTGTCGGACGCTGTTATCTCTCTCTCATACGGAGACTATTACACTTCATCAACCGATGTTCGGATGTCAGACAACGATACGGCGGATTACGAGATACGAGCCTTCAACGAGACGTTCTACATAAAAGCAGAGGCCGAAGGATATGCCACCTACATAACCCGAATCGACGGCATCGAAGAAGACACGACCATGGATATCATGCTACTTGACTCGCATACGCCTATGGTAAGTGGTTACCTTTGGACCGAGGAAGACGGTAAAGAGAAAGCAGTCACCACAGCCGCAGAAGTAACACTTATCAACAATACTGATAAAAGTGACATACTGAGAAACACGATGCCGGAAGGCAACCCGTGGTTCAAAATAGATGCCGTGCCTGGAGATTATACTCTGGTTGTTAGTGCACAAGGCTATATGCCTTACATCAACACTACTGTCGTCATCGGTGATGATAACATCCCATTCGATATAATCTATGTCAACCGTTCATCGGATGAATACATCAGCACCAACATAGAGTTCGACGATTGGGATACCATAGACGTTACAAGGGAAAGAACACTACATTCCAATAGCCGTATAATGGGTCTTGATCACTGGTATGTAGGCAACCTAGCGATGCAGGTAGACATGGCCTTCGGAAACTGGGATATGGTTCTGGATCAAACCGAACTCGACGAATTCAAGGCATGGTTGAATTTCACCGAAGCTAATATCCCAACTACCCAGAATCTCATCTCAGTGAATGGAATACCGTACGAACTCGATAGTTTTGACCCTGATTTTGTAGGATTAGACACACTGCTGGGCGACGTAACGGATGAGTCTATGGATATCACCGTTACTTCCACCATGACTTACACAACAGAACACGTATTCGAAGAAGATTATCTACTGGACGTCACTGTTATGAACGACCGCATCTTTGGAAATCATCAAGATTACGAGTACACGATGATCCTTCCGGAAGGGTACAAGAGAGTTTCCTCAAATAAAGAGGTCATACCCTCGGGAGTTGCAGTATCCGGATATTTAACGATAACGATGGATCCTGAGCTCGGCAAAGGGAAATCACATCTTACTTTTGATGTACGTGAGATCGAAACAGGCGAAGTAGTAGTCACGATGGATGAAGGTGCCTATGCATATCGTACAGACGACGAAACATACATCGTAAAACAAGATGCTAACGTCACCTTTATCGCAGAATTCTGGCACCCCTTTGGAGAAGATGCTGAAAACTATACATGGTCTATAAACGACAAGTACGGTGAGGAGATCACCACCAGCTTCGCAACCCAAGGAGAATTCGAAGTATCCGTAACCGTTACTGACACCGCTGGTTTGGAAGTTTCCAACAGCACAACAGTGATGGTCGACGGCAGCGGACCTACAGGCGCTATAGTTGCAGATAATACAACAGTCGATGAAGGGCAGTTGATAGAATTCAGTGCATATGAATTCGAAGACGATAGCGAGATACGAGACTATGAATGGAACTTCAGCGATGGAAGTTACGCCATGGGCATGAACGTTTCACACTCATTCAGCCTCTATGGAGAGTACGAAGTATCGTTGAATATCACCGATAGACTGGGCAACTGGAATGTTGAAACCATCGATATAACCGTTCACGACGTAACCGATCCTGTAGCTCGCTTTGTGGTCAAATACGATGATGTTGTAGAAGAGAGTCAAAACATATCCGTACTGAGGATAGAAAGAAACCAGGAGATAACACTCGATGCGTCAAAATCTTACGACCCCGCAGGAGTAGACGAAGTAGAGGGCAACGTAAACGTAATGTGGTGGATCACTGGTGCAGAAGACTTCGGTTCAGAGGATGTATCGATAACAAACCAGACACTCTTCACTACAGTTGGTACCCACACTATAACCTTGAATGTGACCGATACGGCAGGCAACTACCAAAACATATCAAGGACAGTAGAGGTAACACCCGGACCTACACCCAATCTAGAGGTCACCGAGATAACGATGTCAACAGAAGATATCGTTTCGGGTAAGACTGTCAAAGTGATAGCCAACGTGACCAACTACGGTACAGCAAACGCAACCGATATCTCACTATCGTTCAAGGTGGATGGAAATGTACGCACAGTTTCTGCAAAATTCTATACATCAATGAAGGAAGAAGCATCCAACGAAGTGATACCACAGGGCGAATACCGGTTGATCAAGTTCGATTGGACTCCGGACAGCGACGGTACAAAAACATTGACTGTGAACGCCACCGACGATATGGAACCTACAGCTTGGCAGTACGATAACGAACTGGAGCTGGAAGTAACAGTGAACCCACCAGCTTGGAGAAAATACATCGGATACATCGTACTACCCGTAGTGATAATTGTTGTCACAGTGGGCATGTACTTCTACAAGGACAAGATCCAAGCTATGCTGAAGAAGAAGGAAGAATAAACAAAACCCTTTAAACCCTTTTTTATTTTTTTTAAAACAGATTCACATATATTCCGGAGCTTTGATCCCAAGAATATACAGTACATTTCCGATAGCTATCTTAGATGCTTTTACTAGTGCTAGGCGTTCGTACATCTTATTTTCGGAGTTGAGCACCGGATGATCCCTGTAAAATTGATTGAACTGAGCCGCTAGTTCATATGCATAGTTTGCTACAAGATGTGGAGAACCCGAATTCGCCGCCTGGATCATCTCCCTTGGAAACACCGCTAACTTTCTTATCATCTGTATCTCACCTACGTCCGTTAGCTTTGAGAAATCCACTTTCGAAAGTAACTCATCTTGGTCTCCACCCCATTTTCGCAGTATGCTGGCTGCCCTCGCGTGAGCGTATTGTATGAACGGTGCACTGTTACCTTGGAAGTTCAACGCCTCCTCCCATTTGAAATCCATGGGTTTCTCCGGCTGTACACGTATGATATTGTATCTTACCGCACCCATGCCGACCATCTCAGCGATTTCATCTATCTCCTCCGCACTCAAGTCATCTCGCCGTTTGAGTACTTCCTCAATGGCCCTTTCTTTGGCTATATCCATGATGTCATCCAGAGTCACATAGGCTCCTTTACGGGTAGACATGCGCTGTCCATCAAAAGAAACGAAGGAATGGTATATCATATCCGGAATCGGCATCACACCGAGTTCTTTCAGTACCTGCTGCATAACTGCTCCGTGTACTTTATGGTCCTCTCCCAAAACATCCATCAATTCGTCGGCTCTTCCCGCTTTCCATATATGATATGCTATATCTCTTAACGGGTAAAGACTTGTACCGTCTCCGCGGGTAAGGAATATCTTGATGCCTTTGTGGTCAAAGTACAACGCATCGTCCTCTCTATCACACACTTCCAGCCCTTCTAACCTATTCAAAGCATCGTCTACGGAACCGTCGATCATCAGTGAAGATTCGGTTTTGTAAATATCATGTTCAATATCCAATCTCTCAAGCGATCCCTTCATACCTTCCAGTACCCGTTCTGAATTTTCAGAGAATGACTTTATCGTATCTTCATTTCCTTCTTCGATGGATTTCATCAACCCTTTGATCCCGTCAGCGACCTTTTCGTTTTTTTCCATCAAACTATTTGCCCTTTGATAGTATCTCACCATCTCGTGGTCTATCTTGTCCCTCTCACAATCGGGGAGTTCGGACTCAGGGATGTTTGCGATCCCCCAAGATAGTATGGCTACCTGCCGGCCTATGTCGTCCACGTAGAATTGAGTTTCCACATCATATCCTACCTTTTCGAATATCCTTGCCACCGTATCTCCTATTATGGGGTTCCTGGCTCGGCCCACATGAAGAGGACCGTTGGGGTTTGCACTGGTGTGTTCGACTATGATCCGCTTATCAACAGATTCAAAGCCCCCGTAATCTCCCTCCATCTCAAGACAAGCTTCCATAGTATTACGCACAAGGAACTCTTCGTCTATCTTAAAATTTAGATATGGTCCCGTCTGTTCCAATGTCCCTCTCTCCAGTTCCATCTCTTCCGCAAGGGAAGATGCGATATCAACGGGACTTTTTTTTAGTCGTGCGGCGAATGAAAAGCACGGTAAAGCGTAGTCACCCCGTTCCTCAACAGGGATCTCAAGGCTCACTTCTTCGATATCGATAAGTCTGGAAACTTCAGTCCGGATCTCCTCTTCGAATTCGAGTAATGCGTACGTCATCACTCATGCCCCACTCTGAATCTTAATATAGCCGCCAGGCCGCCAAAGGCGTTGAGCAGCAATTCTCCCTCTTCAGATTCGTCCGATATCAGTTCTACTTCAGATCCCAGAGAACGGGCTGATTCATATAGTTCGTCCACAAGGTCTACCTTCTCGATTATCTCCATAGGCTCTTGACATTCGGGGCACTTGGGAAGTATTGAAGGACCTTTGAGTGTACGTTCTTCCTTATGACCGCATTCATCACACTCAACCTCTGCTCTAACCCGGTCTATGCCGTCAGATATGAGCAAAGTTTCAACGGCCCCCATCATCAACGCCTTTCTCACGTGTTCTTCGCCGTATGTGGCCAAGCCGCCATTCGGCTTTTTGATCTCTTCCATAAGACGGTTCATCAATTTCTTCTCTTTCATCACATCGAGTTCCGAAAGAGTATCCTCTGCGGTATTGACTAGCTCTTTTAGCCCGTATTCATCCGTGTATCCTGTGTTGAACCGTTCGATTATTTTTTTCTCCAATTCGTGGTGTAGGAAACCGCCTTCCACGAATTCGTCCTTGGTCCTACCCGGACCGCCTACAAGTATACCTTCTAGCTCTTGGTGTAACAGTAGGTCAGTAGCCTTTTCACCTACCTTTTTAAAATAATTGTGCGCGGCCTCTTCGATGAGTCGCTCGAATCTTTGTGCCGATTGCCCTCCTTTGGAGTGCTTACTTGGTACTAAAGATTGTATGTTTTTAAGTGTCTCCACACGACTCCCGTTCAGCAAACCTATAGTCGCTTCACTTCTGTCAACAACTATCAGTCCGTATTTCTTCTTATCCCCCATCATGTTCTTCAGTGGCTCTACGTAGAACTCAGAGTCACAGCGGTAGAGGAAAGTTTCTACAGGCTGCGGGGGTTCCAGGGATTCGGAGATCATATCCGTCTGATCTCCCGTGGCGGATATGTGCCCCACAAAAAATATGATCCCGTTTTTGGGTGGATTTTTAAGGTACTTAAGTTTAGCCAATATAGATTTTAACGCAGATTGAACGTGCTTCTTAGTAGACTTCGATTTGATGTTGGAGCTCTGTGACATCTCTTCTCTTAAGTAAGCGGCCACATCGTGTATCTTTTTGTTGGGAGGTATGTAGAGCGAGATGAGCTCGGTTCCTCTCCCCTTGAGCTCTTTTATATTTTCAAGGGATTTTTTGAATTTGTATTCCTGCTTCTTCGACATATCCATAAGGATCAGTTCCAGACTGCTACACGATGGTCGATGTTAAAAATATTTCGTATTTATGTCCAGGATGTATCTCAGAGGTATTTACATATGATGGCCATATGTTTCTTGTACTGGTAATACGCGCTGAACGCTAGTGCAGTCAAAGCCATCAGACTTATGGACCATATGTAATGGCCCGGTGAATACCGTCCGATGGCGTGAAGGACAGACGTGATCGTGTAACCGAAGGAATTCAACGATGTTGCCAAGGCCATGAAGTACCAGCCGTATGATACGTAACCGCCCATCACCCGTGCCATCAATACCGATAGAAATATCAGTATAAATGCGATGATAGCAACGGAATGGGTCAACAAGTGTTCGCTGCGATGGGTTTCCACTTGTGACGTACCGCTTATCACGTTATTGATGAAAAGAGATATGATGATGGCCACAACAAACACTACGAGAACACCAAGGCCGATATCGGATAATTTAGGCTTTACCCCTGCGCTCTTGAACTTGTCCAGTATACCAAAAATGAAGATCAGATATGCCGCAGCAACGAATATGGAGTACACATCGTGGGATATATCGGACCGTACTAATAATTCGCTTACGAAGAAACCTACAAATATCACGGACAGCATTATCAGTACCACTACCCAGAATCTTCCTTCCGTGCTTTTATGTCCGTAAAGTTTCACAAGGTTGAAGCATAATACATAGGCGACTATGAAGGCTATTATCGTCGCCAGCCAGTTTATGTTTTCCAGCGTATTTTCGTCGTATGGCTTCAGTAAAAGAATCGCAAGATGCAGCAAACTGAGAGTTAGGAATACCACTCCCACCGTCACTATATCTCTATCAAATTGCTTTTCCATGGTTGTCCACCTTTTTCTTTATAGTTCGTACACAATTTCTAGCCTTCTCGGGTGTCATGAAATCCTGTAAGGCGATGATGATGTGAGTGTCTAAAGCTTTTTCCATCTCATCTACCCCTACGTATTCTACATTACTACCTGCCTTGGTAACCCCCATCTTGGTTATACCCCTGGCAAGTATATCTCCTACGTATATCTCCAGTTCGGAGACCACAGTGTTAAAAAGTTCGTTTGCCATTGTAACCGATGCCACAGATGTTATGTAGTATATATATTTATGCCACGAAAATCAGCCATATGTATCCGTGTGCATTCCCTCATTGGCAACAACTTTTTAACCGAGTCATGTGTATTGAATAGTAACAAGGTGAATGATATGAACAAAAAAGAAGCATATGCGGATAAGTTTAAAGCTCAGCTCGACGAATGGAAGGCAGATATAGATAAATTGGAGGCCAAAGCGAAGAAGGCGGGGGCCGATGCTAGAATCAAGTATGCTGACGAGATCGAAGCGCTGCGTGATAATCGTAATTCGATAAAGTACAAACTCTCCATCATACAGGATGTAGGAGAAGAGGAGTGGGAGGAATTCAAGAAGGATATCGAAAAGATAAATTCTATCATAAAGAAAGAGATCGAGGAAATGAGAGCCAAATTTAGCTAGAGTTAGGCTGTAAAAAAGCGCAATCAGAGATTCCACTTACTTTTTCTTCACTCGCTACGCTCATGAATAAAAAATGCCACGCAATCATAGATTCCGCTTATTTTTCATACCTCACGCTGTTCGGTATAAAAAATTCCGTGCAATCAGAGATTCCGCTTACTTTTTCTTCACTCGCTCCGCTCATGAATAAAAAATGCCACGCAATCATAGATTCCGCTTATTTTTCATACCT
>CAYVTG010000021.1:0-6898 GCA_964454575.1 uncultured Thermoplasmata archaeon | reverse complement strand
CACGCTGTTCGGTATAAAAAATAGGGGAGGGCTAGAATGGAAGGATGGTGGGATGGGATGCACTCTAACCGACTAGCCCGTATTATCCCCGTTGTACTAAATTAAATGGGGTAAGATATAAAGATTTTGGTATTTTGCAGTTCCTATATTGATAGATATGTGAAAATTATTTATACTTTGTCGCAAAGAAGTCCGACGATGTTTGTCAGAAAAATAAAAATACTATCTAAAGCATTATCTAAGTATGAGTGAAGAAAAGGTCAGAGGAGATGTGATCAAGGGCTATATACGCTACATAAAAAAGACATGGGGACAGGCAGGCGTTGATTCATATGAAACCTATGCAGATGTCGATTCCAAAGGATTGAAGGACAATCAATGGTACGACAATGAACTGCTTAGAAAGATGCATCTTTGGTTTGCAGAAAAGGACGAAAAACATGTGAGACTCTCCAGCAGCTACTGTGTACAGAATCTCGGATTGTTGTCTTACATAGTCAAATTTATGAACATCAAAAAGCTTCTCAAAAAAGTACCAAAATCATACAACGACGGTTTTTCCTACGGCTCTCTGACCATAGATATCGAAGAGAACCGAGCTACAGCTAGATTCAAAGACGTGATCATCGACGAATACACCTGTGATGCATGGAAAGGTGCACTCGAAGGTGCTCTCCTTGCTTCAAATACCGTTGGTACGGTCGAACCGATCCGTGAAGAAGGGATGGGAGAAAGGGATTGCTTCTTCTTGATGGAATGGGGATGATCAGACCATCTTTTCCCACAGAGCTTTTTTCCATATCTTTTGAGCTTCTCTTATATTCAGATCTATGACTTCCTTACCATTAACCGATATCCGCATATTTTTTCTACCTACTATACCCATCATGCGAACGGGTATGGTAAAATTAGACATGAATTTCTCTGCGTCACCCGGTTTAACTTCTACAAGCCAACGTGTATTACTTTCAGAGAAGAGCAGTACATCGGTGCGGAGGGCCGTATCTATCTCAACACGGATGCCCACATCTCCGGCTATGCACATCTCAGCAAGAGCCACTGCTAAACCGCCGTTCGAGATATCGTGACAGCTTTGTATCAGCCCCTTTTCGCTGCAAGCCAGCATCTCATCCATGGATGTATCGAGTACATCCACATCCACGGTGGATACCTCTCCGCCTTCTCCTCCTTTCAGATGATAGTATTCCGAACCACCCATCTCGTCTTTTGTTTCTCCGACCAGGAACACTATGTTTCCTTCACCTTTCAAGTCCATGGTGGTTGCTTGTCTGACATCTTCGATTATACCGCATGCCAGCACAGAGGGCGTAGGCTTGATCGGTCCCCGTCCTGTCTCGTTATAGAAGCTCACGTTGCCGGAAACGAATGGTATACCCAGTGTTCGTGCAACGTCGTTGAACCCATCGGCGGTCATCTTGAAATCCCCCAACCTATCGGGTTTTTCCGGATTACCATAATTCAAACAATCTGCCAGTGAATGTGGCCTTGCTCCAACGGCTACTAAGTTACGACAGCATTCGTCAAGAGTGGACATCGCTCCTCTTTTTGGATCCAGCTGGCATAACCTAGGGTTCACATCTGTAGTGAGTGCGATACCTCTGAATGAATCTTCAAGTGGTTTAATAACGGCAGCGTCACCGGGTCCTTCTTTACCTATCTCTCCCTGTAAGGGTTTCAGTACCGTATTACCCCTTACTTCGTGATCGTACTGTCTTATCACCCATTCTTTACTACTTATGTTATCGCTGGACAACAGATCAATCAGAGTCTTAGAGTATTCCTCTCTCTCCGTCGGTCTTTTTTCATCGACTGAACGCTCCACCATCTCTACTGGTCGGCAGTATGAGGGTCCCCCGGTCTGGAATTCGAGTTCTATGTCCATTATATTCTCATCTTTGTAATTCACCCGAACGTGTTTTTCATCGATCACGTGTCCGATAACGGCAGCTGTAACATCCCATTTATTGCAGATCTCAAGGACCCTATCTACGTTATCTGGCTTGACGGCGTACATCATCCTTTCTTGACTCTCCGAAACCCAGATCTCCCATGGTGCCATGTCAGGTTCTTTCAAAGGAACTTTATCCAACTCTATCTCGGCACCGTATCCTGCCGCAAGTGCCATCTCACCGGCTACACATGACAGTCCACCGCCGCCGAAATCCTTCATACCTTGCAGCAAATCCTTTCTGTTCAATTCCAAGCTGACGTGTATAAGCGGCTCTTTGGTTATGGGATCTCCCACCTGCACAGCCCCTATGTCTTCCTCTTCTGATTTATCGTGTAGCTCTTCAGATGCGAAGGTTACCCCGTGGATGCCATCTCTACCTGTCCTACCGCCGGCCATTATGAATATATCGCCGGGTCCTTTTACACGGCTCCTTATCAATTCATCTTTGCGAGCTATACCTACGCAGCCTACGTTGACCAGGCAATTTGATGTATAACTTTCATCGAAGTAAACCATACCTGCAACTGTTGGTATCCCTAACCGATTACCGTAATCGCTTATCCCCTCAACAACGCCGTGGAAAAGATATCTAGGGTGTTTTGTACCCTTGGGTAATTCTTCATCCTTTATGTCCAAAGGACCGAAGAAAAGCGGGTCCACAAAAGCCAGCGGCTGTGCGCCCATACAGACAACGTCTCGAACTATTCCGCCTATACCTGTAGCGGCTCCTCCGTATGGTTCTAT
This sequence comes from uncultured Thermoplasmata archaeon, assembly GCA_964454575.1. Lineage (GTDB taxonomy): Archaea > Thermoplasmatota > Thermoplasmata > Halarchaeoplasmatales > Halarchaeoplasmataceae > Haladaptatiplasma. Next base: position 4,182 of record CAYVTG010000021.1, on the reverse strand, counting down.
GGCAGACGGATGATTATGACTCTCGAGTGCTACTACATAAGCGTGCTCATCGTCGAATTCAACAACTCCTGCATCTTCTTCTATCACGTATATATTCTGAGGCGCATCTATACCGAAAACGGTGTCTTTTAGTATGCACTTAGAAGATTTATAACAGCAGTGTTCAGACCATGCCTGCCCCAGTGCCTCCATCTCGATGTCAGTGGGGTTCCTTCCCAGTTTCTCAAAATATTCCTTTACATCCTTCATCTCTTCAAGACTCAGACCTACGCCGCTCTCTTTACTTATCTCAACGAGGTCTTCATCCGAAGCGTCAAGTAAGTTTACGTCGTACAGCTCGAAGGGTACATCCCTTTTGTTGTAATGCTTCATCTCTACCCCTCTAATATACGTATATCGTATGTCTGTATGACCGGGTTGGCCAGGAGGCGCTTACACATCGCTTCGACTTCCTTCGATGCTTCTTCTTCCGTGATCTCCTCACCGAGATCGATCTCGAATATCTTACCTGATCTAACATCCTCGACTTCCCAGCCCAGCAGATTCAAAGCTTTCTTTGTGTTCATGCCTTCCGGGTCTGTTATTCCTTTCTTCAATTCTATCTTGACTTCTGCGACTACCATTTAACCACAGAGGTGGATACGGTCAGGGTTTATTATGTTTTCTTACGACTTAGACGTAAAAAGGTCTTTCATCCGACCACAGAAAATTCCTTATCAAGCTCCATGCCTTCGAATCGTGTCACACTCAATTTATCTATGTTTATAGACGTTTTTTCTCCGATTATCAATTCTGCAGTTATCTTGCTCACCATGGGCGATACCATGAATCCGTGACCACTGAATCCGTTCAGTTGGTAGAATCTATCCACCTCCGGGACCGGTCCTATGACGGGTTGGGCATCCGGAGTTGTATCGTACAATCCCGCCCACTGCCGTATCATGTTGACGGCGCTGAAATTTGGTATGAATTCAACTAGGGTCTTAGCCATCTTACTCATGAACCACAGAGATGACTTTTGGTTTATCCCCGGTTCTTCATGCGGGTTACCGATCCCACCGACGATATTGCCGTGTGCCGCTTGGTTGAAGTATATCCCGTGATGGAATGATATCACCATGGGATCGAGAAAATGCGCGAAGGGTTCGGTGACCATGATCTCGTGACGATAAGGTCTGTTGGGTAACTCCACACAGGCCATCTTAGCTATCTCCGACGACCAACCGCCGGCGGCATTCACAACGGTGTCCGTTTCGATGATACCACCATCTGTTTTCACCCCTTTGATCTCGCTACCTTCGGTAATGATATCCGTAACCGTTGTGTGCTCTCTAACGTCGACACCCATATTTCTGGCGGCTCTTGCATAGCCATAGATCACGGGAAATGGATAGATTATGCCATCAGTATCGTTAAATGTAGCACCCTTCACCTTAGATATGTTCAATTTCGGAACGATCTCCTGTGCTTCTTCCGGCGAGATAAAAACAGAATCGAGTCCAAGCTCGTTCTGCAGCTTAACGTTCTTTTTAAATTGGATCAATTCGTCCTCGGTAAATGCAAGAACAAGATAACCCCCTTGGATGAATTCAAAATCCGTGTCAAGCTCTTCATGTAGTTTTTCGAACATCTTGGTACTTTTAACGGCCAGTTCGATATTTTCACGGGTACTCCACTGCTGTCTTATCCCCCCGCCGTTCCTTCCGGACGCGCCGCATCCCAGATATCCTTTTTCAAGAACGACTACATCTGTGTAGCCCTTCTTAGCCAGGTGGTATGCAGTTCCAACACCGTTGATGCCACCGCCTATTATCACCGCGTCTGCCCTTTTATTCATCATCATCACCTGCCAGTATGGCAAAAGGCACCTGGCGAGAGGGTGGTCTTGCGGTCGGACGGTCTATGTTCTCTGCCGATGTACCGACTTCTCGTTTTAAGATTCGCTCTACCATGGAGATACACGTCTTTCCTTGGCACGGCCCCATCCCTATCCTGAGATGCCTCTTGAGTATCTCGATCTCAGTGTAGCCATCTTCGATGGCAGCCAAGATGTCTGCTTCAGAGATATCTTCACATCTACATATTATGGTAGTCATCCTTTCACCTTCAATCCCCGGACGTCCCAAACCAACTTTCGGTCAACTTTCAAAGTGACGGCATATGTTTTCCCGGATTCTCTGATACGTACTACCTCCGCTTCGCACACTTTTTTTCCTTCTCTGTCCAAGGCGTCCACGTAGTCCCCTTTTTCGGGTACAGACAGATATTCATAGGGAACTGTGACCAAACAATATTCATCTTTACTGCAGTCGACGACGAAGATGGCCAGACCGGGGCATTCGGTCACACAGAGTCCACAGCCGGTGCATTTTTCATGATCCACATCCGGTGTGTCGTTGATATCTTTCATCTCGATGGCGGATATTGGGCACACCTTAACGCATGGATTGCACGGTATGTTCTCCACGCACTCCACGACGACAACCGGTCCTTTTTTTAATCGGGTTTCCGAAGGTTTTTTCACATCTTTCTTATCCAGCACACCAGTGCATCTGTGATCTGTCATGCGCATCCCTCTTCAAAGGTACATAGCCTTACCCCTTCTTGTGATCTCTTTCCGTAGGGCCCTTCTCGCATATTTTTAATACCATCTTTTGCTTTTATCTTGACATCTTTAAGTCCTTCTGAGCTCCCCTTTATCTTCTCTGTGAGTGCCGCGCCTGCCAGTTTGCCTTCCAGTATGGCCACGGTTGCCTCCTCGATACCGGCCGAATCCCCGGCGATGAATATATCCGGTACACTTGTTTCCAGATCCTCAGTACGCAGTGGAACCACTCCGCCCAGTTGCGGGATGAACTTGGTATCGCACCCTGCCAACCTCAGAAAATGATTGTCCGGCTGCAGTCCCACGGCTATGCAGATTATGTCGCATTCCAATGTTCTTTCGGTTCCATCTATTGGGTTCCAGTTCTCATCCAGCTCGTTAACAACGGCACCTTCAACTTCATCTTTCCCCAGTGCCTTTTTTATCGTGTGTCTTGTACTTATGGGAACTCCCACACGTCTCAATTTTGATGCGTGAACCTGATATCCTCCCACTGTCGGTTGTGCCTCCAGCACCTCCACTACTTCCACACCGGCCTGTATCAATTGATAGCTGACTATAAGACCGACATTTCCCGCGCCTATCATCAAGACTTTTTTACCGGGCGCAATTCCGTATTCGTTCATCAAAGTCTGGACACCTCCGGCACCGTATATACCCGGTAAGTCGTTGTTCTCGAAGGCCAAGAAATTCTCTATAGCCCCGGTGGCGTATATCATCCCCTGGCAGCGGTATATCTCAAGAGAACCCTTTGCATCCACAGTGATGGTTTTTTCGGGATAGTATCCCAGAACCGTGGAGCTCGTGTGTATCTTGACACCGGCTTCTTTTGCTTCTTCGACCAGAGACTTTCCTATATCCACCCCTCTGGTACCGGCGTGTTCTTCGTGTCTTCCGAAGAATTGGTGGGTCTGCTTAACGAGTTGTCCGCCAAGGTTGGAATTTTCATCGAATAGGTGCACATCGGCGCCGTTCTTGGCGGCCACTATGGCTGCGGATAATCCGGCGGGCCCTCCACCTATAACAGCTATCTCGATATCTGATCTCTTCACAGCCGGGCAAGGTAGCGTTACTTCCGGGAAATCCGGTGCTGCTCCGTGCCGTTTTACCTTCATACCCTCTTCCACCAATGTAACGCATGTCCTCACATGGGGCACCCCGTTGACGTCCATTATACATGAAGAGCATTTACCGATGGCACAGAAGAAACCCCTAGGTCTTTTCAACAACTTGCTTTCGGTAAACTTATGGATCCCTTCGGCATACAGTGCAGCCGCTATGGTCTCTCCGGGATAGGCGAGCACCTTCTTCCCTTCGAACTCAAAATTAAAGCCTTTATCTCGTCGAAATTCTAGAACGGGGTGTTCGCTGATGCGTTTTGTAGCCATATCGGACAAAGCGATATCAAGCTATGATAAAAAATATTCGCTTTTTTGCTAAACTCGTAAAGCAAAAAAGTGCTTAGGATCGTCGTCCCCCTTCACTTCGGGCAAAGCCCTCGTGTGTAGCAGGAAGCAGAGCTTCCTCCCACTTTTTTCACTTCTTCCGCTTCGCTCCAGAACTAAAAAAAGTGCGGG
>CAYVTG010000020.1:0-27047 GCA_964454575.1 uncultured Thermoplasmata archaeon | reverse complement strand
GTTTTTCTCAGCTTATCGTGTAGAGCTTCTGTGAAGCGTGATACTTCGTTGTAATCGGCCGCCATACCAGTTTCCATTATCTTTTCGTTTATGTCAACCATATGTGCGTGCCTGCCTCCGGTTATTGCTGCAGTCATGAAGGGACGTCTAACCGTCTCGAGTTCTCCCTTTATGGAACGGGCGGTCCAGAAGGTAACGTCGGCTTCTCTTGCAGTTTTCACCACCAGATCCGGTAGTTCGGGTAGTGGCCGTGTACCATATATATCTAAATTGAAAAAACGTACCTGAGGCGTTACTTCGAGTGCGGCTCTGCGGAGTTCGCGGCCTATCTTCATGCTGTCTCCATCTGAAACTATTACTACCTTTTCATCGGGCCCGACGCCCATACATGTTTCAACTGCAACTCGACACCCTTCTTCTAAAGACATATTGATTATAGGGTTATCGGTATCGATACATTTAAAGGTTTAGGGATATTTTGAAATAAAGTTAAAAACCGCATAAACACGGAGAATACAGATGAGCGAAAACACACCCATGATGGAACAATACTACAGACTCAAGAGACAGCATCCCGACTGTATCATGTTCTTCAGGATGGGAGATTTTTACGAGATGTTCGGAGAGGATGCTCGGGTAGCCTCAAAGGAGCTGGATATCGTTCTTACCACTAGGGACAGGGATAAAGAAAATCCTATGCCTTTGGCGGGCATACCGTATCACTCTGTGGACTCCTACCTACAGCGGATGATAAAGAGGGGGTATAAAGTAGCCATCGCAGAGCAGGTAGAGGATCCCAAAGAAGCGAAGGGATTGGTCAAAAGAGAAGTGGTACGTGTTGTAACTCCGGGAACGGTGCTTGACGATGGCTTGCTCGAAGGACAGGGGAACAACTTTCTTATGAGTATATACCGGGATGTAGAAGATAACTACGGTGCGGCCTTTGTGGACATATCTACGGGAGATTTCTTCGTTACGGAATTGAGGGGGGAAGAAGAGGTGATGACTGAAATACATCGATTCGAACCGGCTGAATGTATCGTTCATCCTGAGATACTGGAGGATGAAGAGTTTATAGAAAGGTTGAAACGTGAGCGTCAGATGATGGTGCACAGCCATCATGAAGAGAGCTTCAATTTAGTCGTTGCAAGAAATACCCTGCTGGAGCACTTCGGTGCGGATACGCTCGAATCACTGGGTATCGAAGAAAACGACGATGCGGTAAGGGCGGCAGGAGCGGTTTACGATTACCTTGAAGATACTCAGAAGCGTGCTGTTGAGCACATCAAGCGTCTTCGCTATTACTCCGGCGAAGAGCATATGATACTGGATTCAACAACCCTCAGGAACCTGGAAGTTTTCAAGAATATGAGGGACGGTAGTAAGAGGGATACTTTACTGGAGATGATGGACGATACTTTGACGGCCATGGGCTCTCGTAAGATCAAGAACTGGATACAGCGACCACTGCTTGATATAGAAATTATAAACCAGCGACTCGAGGCGGTCCAGGAACTGATAAAGGATATGTATCTTAGGGACGACATACGGGAAAAATTGAACGGCATGGCGGATCTTGAACGGCTGATCAGCAGGGTTATCTACGGGAGTGCTAATCCCAGAGATTTATTGACTATAAGGAATACGCTGGAGAGGATAGAGGAAACGAAGGTTTTATTGAAGGATGTATCCAGTGTAAAGCTGAAAAAGCTCGATGAGAATATAGACATCCTTGAAGACGTCAAAGAGACCATCGGATCCGCTATAATGGAAGAGCCTCCTGTTTCCGTCAGAGAAGGAGGATTCATCAAAGAAGGATACGACGAGAAGCTGGATGAACTGCGTGGTCTTACAAGAGAGGGTAAAGACTGGATAAGCTCGATAGAGTCACAGGAGAGAAAGAAGACCGGTATATCTAAGTTGAAGGTCGGTTACAACAAGGTACACGGTTACTATATCGAAGTACCGAGGGATCAGGACGATAAAGTACCCGAAGAGTATTCAAGAAAACAAACGTTGAAGAACTCTGAAAGGTACTACACTGAAGAACTGAAAAGGCGGGAGGAAGAGATACTCTCTGCAGAGGAGAAGATGGAAGCATTGGAATACGAGTTATTTACAAAGCTCTGCGCTGACATAGGAGAAAAGACTCCCAGGTTTCAAGGAACGGCGGAAGCTGTCGGTGAACTGGATGTTCTGGCAAATTTTGCCCATATCGCCCTCAGATATAATTACACAAAGCCTGAAATCGCCGCGGACGATAGGATAGTCATACGAGAAGGAAGGCATCCAGTGGTAGAAAGGACCGTTGACGGATTCGTTTCAAACGATACGGATATTGATATGGGTAAGAATAATTTTATCATAATCACAGGGCCGAATATGTCGGGTAAATCCACCTATATGAGGCAGATCGCATTGATAACACTCATGGCACAAGTGGGAAGCTTCGTTCCCGGTGAGAAGGTACATGTGGGTATCGTCGATAGAATATTCACCAGGGTAGGTTCTTTGGATGCACTTACCAGGGGGCAATCTACCTTTATGGTAGAGATGGTCGAGTTGGCAAAGATACTTCATAATTCGTCGGAAAAGAGCCTGATATTACTTGATGAGATCGGAAGCGGGACCAGTACCTTCGACGGATTGAGTATCGCATGGTCCGTTACGGAGTACATCACTAGAGAGATCGGTGCTAAAACACTCTTTGCCACTCACTACCACGAGTTGACCGAACTCGAAAGAGCCATAGAGGGGGTAAGGAACATGCACGTCGCCACCAAAGAGGATGGAGGTACGGTAACATTCTTAAGAAAGGTTAGAGAAGGGCATACAGACGAGAGCTACGGAGTACATGTGGCTGCCTTGGCGGGTGTACCGGAGCCGGTTGTAAAAAGAGCCGGAGAAGTACTCAAACAGATAGAAGAAGAGCATGCAGTCAGTATGGAGGATTTTACCGCACCTAAGTTCACGCAGGTAGTGTTCGATATAGGCGGAAAAACAACCAAAGAGTCGCATCCCGCGGTAGAGGAGTTGAAAGGACTCGATATAGATAATATGACGCCATTGGACGCTATGAACGCACTTTGGAAGTTGAAAAAGAAAACGGAGGGGACCTGATGGAGGATATACGGATCCTGTCTCAGGAAACAGTGAATAAGATATCCGCCGGAGAAGTTATCGAAAGACCTGCTTCGGTTGTGAAAGAATTGATAGAAAATTCTTTGGATGCCGGGGCTACTGAGATAAGTGTGGAAGTGAAGGACGGAGGTAGGAAAGCTATCGTTGTAAGGGACAACGGTCGGGGTATGGCAGAACGGGAAGTCGAGTTGGCCTTCGAAAAGCACGCCACCAGTAAGATACGCTGCATAGAAGATCTGGACGATCTTAGAACACTGGGCTTTCGAGGTGAAGGATTATCGAGTATCGCAGCCGTTGCGAAGTTAAAAGTGGTGACTAAAAAACACGGTTCGCTGGAAGGTACTAAATTGGTCATTCATGGCGGAGAACAGGTCGAACATGGAAGCATCGGATGCCCGGGTGGAACTACATTAGAAGTGCACGAGCTTTTCTATAATACTCCGGCCCGCAGAAAATATCTGAAGAAAACCGGTACCGAGTTCGCGCATATAAGCGAGGTAGTGACGAGATATGCCTTGGCTTATCCAAAAGTTAAGTTCGAATTGTTCCATAACGGTAACGAACTATTGTTCACACCTGGTACTGGAGGGTTAGAGGACAACATCAAACATATTTACGGTGTCGAAACCGCGAGAAAGATGGTCGATGTTGATGTATCGGGAGAGCTGTTGTCTGTAAAGGGTGTACTCGGAAAGCCGGAGATAACCCGGTCGACAAGGGATCATATCTATACGTATGTAAATAAACGATATGTTAACAATCCTTTGTTAAAAGATGCTGTTGTTGAAGGTTACGGAACTCTCTTACCGAAGAAGAGGTATCCTATAGTAGTTCTGAACATAGAGATACCTGGAAGAGAGATAGACGTTAACGTACATCCCACCAAGATAAAGATACGGTTCCTCCACAGAGATAGTGTGAAGAAAGAGGTTTCCGAAGCGATTAAATATGCATTACTAGAAGAGGATCTTGTACCTGCTCCGAAGACTGTAAAGGTAGAAATGGATGAGTCCAAAGATGAAGTAAAAGAGAGCGATGGACGAAGGACTATGCAGCAGCGACTGGAGATGGAGGAAAAAGAAGATGTTCCACGATCCAAACTTTCGCAGATGAGAGTTGCTGGGATACTCCACGACAGTTACATAGTTGTGGAGACGCCGGAGGGTATGGCTATCATCGATCAGCACGCAGCACACGAGAGGATCAATTACGAACGTATAACTAAGTTACTAGAAGGTGATATGGACAGCCAGCGATTGGTTTCTCCGATCAATATAGAGCTGCGGGCAAGGGAGGCGGCCATACTCAGAGCGAACGAAGCATTGCTAAAGGAATTAGGTTTCGATATTCAGCCCTTTGGTAGGACCACTTTTAGGCTTATCGGTCTGCCGGTGGTACTGGGAGAGATCCAAGGTAAAGAGATAATCAACTCTGTTCTGGATGAGCTCATGGCTGTGAAGGGTAGCAGTCTTGAAGAACGCAAAGAAGAGATGATCCGATACATGGCCTGTCACTCGTCGGTGACTGCAGGAGATATGCTGTCCATCGGCATCGCAAGGGATCTTTTGGTAGAACTCGGTAGGACGGAAAATCCGTACACGTGTCCGCACGGCAGGCCTACAATAGTGAAATTTTCAAGGAAAGAGATGGATAAATGGTTCAAGCGTACCTGAACGAAAATTCTAAAAGAGTAAAGGTATTACTTCACTGTATGAACAAGTTGGAGACCGTTAAGATCAAGGATATCCGGAGGGAAACTCCTTCTATCAGGTCGTTCTATCTAGATATAGACATGGATGCCAAACCCGGACAGTTCGTTATGCTCTGGGTTCCAGGTGTTGACGAATTCCCTGTTGCACTTTCTCGGATACACGATAAATGTTCGCTCACTGTAAAAGCCATTGGTAAAGGAACAGAAGCGATGCACAGGATGGCGACTGGAGATATATTGGGCATCAGAGGACCATACGGAAACGGTTATTCACTTGAAGACAGGGATACACTGGCAGTTATAGGTGGCTACGGAGGAGCTTCATTACTTCCGGCGGTCGACGAATTGAACAGACGTGGAGTAGATGTAAAAGTCGCTCTTGGAGCTTCTTGTGCAGACGAACTGCTTTTTGCCGACGAATTATCTGAGATATCGGATCTGGAGTTGTGTACGGACGACGGCTCAGTAGGTAAGCACTGTATGGTCACCGAGCTCGCCACGGGCATGTTCGACGGGGTGGAGCAGGTGCTTACGTGTGGGCCGGAAAAGATGATGAAGAAGACTGTGGATCTGTGTCTGGAACGTGATATATCAGTGCAAGCGTCTCTGGAAAGATACATGAAATGCGGCATGGGACTGTGCGATTCCTGTTCCATAGACGGACTGCAGGTTTGCGTAGACGGACCGGTGTTCACCGGGGAGCGGTTAAGGGAGGTTAAAGAATTCGGTCGTTTCGAGCGAGATCCGACCGGTCGAAGAGTACCACTTTGACCGTAACTGTCTTATCCTAGATGTGTTTGGTTGTTTGTCTGTAATGATATATGTGCGGGTCTGGATTTGAACCGGCCTGTAGGTTCCATTCGCAAAAGCTAATTTCTGCGGGCAATCGTCAGAAGCAAAGGGTTTCTAACTGACCTGCAGCTTTTACCCATTAAACTCGTTCCAAACTGCGGGGGTACCCGAGCATGGCCAAAGGGGCAGGGCTTAGGACCCTGTGACATAGGTCTCCGAGGGTTCAAATCCCTCCCCCCGCATTCATTTTTTCTTTGTGTTTTCGAAAAGAAAAATGAATAGAAGGAGCGAGCGTCAGCGAGTTCCTGCGCACTTTTTTGCTTTACGAGTGTAACGAGGAAAGTGAAAAAGTGGGAGGAAGCTTTGCTTCCTGCTACATTTTCACATATCTGGAATAAAATGTAAGATATTGAAAATCGAAGGAACACCATGTGTTCCTGAAGACACGAGGGCTTTGCCCGAAGTGAAAGAGGGGCGCAAGTCCCACGCACTATTTACTTTCTCAACAAGGTGAAGAACGTCAGCGAATAGTATGAAGAGTTCTAACAAGTGCCCGCCGCATCATATCTCATTACATGTAAGAACTTGATCTGAATATTCATCTACAGGGTCTTCTGAACGGTAGCATAAAGCATGGCCAAAGGCTTGTCTTTAAGTAGACGTTTCGTCCGAAGGGGTCAATGCCTTCCCTCTTTTATCACATTAAAAACAAAATAATGTGGCAGGAATCAGAGATTCCTACTATCTACGTCTTCTTGGGAAGACGATAAATCCGCAGGAACTCACCGTGTTCGTTCCTTCTTTTTATCCGTTTCATCCGCTGCGCCCCTGAAACAAATAATGTGTAGGAACTCGCTGACGCTCGCTCCTCCTACTTTTTAGTTTCTTCGCTAACTCAGAAACATAAAAAGTGCGAGGGAAGGGATTTGAACCCTCGGACACCTACGTGACAGGATCTTAAGTCCTGCGCCTTTGGCCATGCTTGGCTACCCTCGCGATATGATGAGGTGTTCGGACACATCAGAAACACCGATTATATAAAAGTTAATCTGTTTGGAGACCCAAAATGTAATATCCCCCCTTTAGATTTCGACAACCATGAGGATACCAACGGGATGTAAAGCACTCGACGACTTGCTCAAAGGAGGTATCGAGTCAGGTGCCATCACCACTTTATACGGTGGAGGCGGGACCGGTAAGACCAATATATGCCTGCAGCTGGCCAGGAATGTGGCTCTTGACGGTAAGAAAGTGCTTTACATAGATACGGAAGGTGTTTCCATCGAACGACTTCATCAGATATCAGGTGAAGATTCCGATAAAGTTTTGAACAATACACTTTTTTTAAAGGTACATTCTTTTGAGGAACAGGAGGGTTCTCTGAAAAAGATAGATCGTCTGACAAAATCGGATGATATGGATATTGGTATCGTTATCATCGATAGTTTTACCATTTTTTATAGGACATTGATCAACCAGGATGAAGAATGGGATGTTTCCAAGCGTTTAGGTAGACAGATGATAGCGTTGATGAAGATAGGACGCCAAAAGGATATCCCTATATTGATAACCACTCAGGTGTATCATAGTCAAAAAGAGGGGGCAGACAAACCATTAGGCGGGCACATATTGTATCACAACTCCAAGACGATAATAGAGTTGATCACCATAGGGCCACATCATAGGTTGTGTACACTCATCAAACATCGGTCTGTTCCTGCCGGTAGCTCGGTAAGGCTAAAGATCGGTGAAACAGGTCTTGTATCGGCTAGTGGTGAAGATACCAAAAACAATTAAATAACGTCAGCTTCTTTCAGTGTCCATGAAACAGCGACGACCTGCAAACATGACGGAGATTTATGCTCTACGGGCAGATACTATAGATTACTTCTTTCCTGATAGGACAAAGGAGATCAAGTTTTGGTCGAAGCTAGCGGAAGGTTACGGCAAGGATATACTGCATCTTATGTGTGGTACCGGAGAAGTGGCGGTGGGACTGGCGAAAGAAGGCTACAATGTAACTGGTGTGGACCTGACCAAATCCATGGTATATCGAGCAATAGAACGTGCGGAGAAAGAAGGGGTTTCGGACAACGTGAATATCGTAAAAGAAGATGTCAGAAATTTTCATCTCAAGAAGAAGTTTGATTTTATCTTCATCTCCACAGGAGATTTTCACCATTTCCAAGATAAAGAAGACATACTCGCTGTGCTGGCCGAATCTTATGCACACCTGAAACCTGGTGGAGGACTGGCTATCGAGCTTTTCAACATGCCGGAAAAGGATTTTAAACGACCTGAAAAAAAGTTTGGACCCTTCAGAGAGACTCCTTCGGACATGACATTGTGGAAGAGAAATACTACCAGCTATCATTCTGACAGCCACATGCTTGAGATCAAAGAAAGACTTCATGTGAAAGAGGGAGATGAGATCACCAGAGGTGAATATGTTATCCAGCTTCGACTTTTTACTGAAAATGAGATCGGCGGCTTTCTGAATAAAGCTGGATTCGACAGTATTCGAAAGTATGATGAAAATCCGTCCTATCTCAAAGGTGCGGATACGTGGGTAGTTGTCGCTAACCGATGAGGTATCACTTTCGATGTATGTTTACATGTGTGTTCGGTAATTTAGATGATGGCTTTTCCTTTCCACGATATAGATAGAGCATTATAACTGCCAGGGGTGCTAAAAGTAACAGGGGCCAGTAATCCATTTCCACTCCGGCATCTTCTTCTATGGTAAAAGAACCAATTTTTCGGGGATCAAAATTCCTATCTTCAAGGCCTTCAGAATTCAATTCCACCTGGTATTCGCCCGGGCCAAGGTTGTGAGTTATGTATACGATTATATTCGATTGGCGAGAGTATACATCATCTTTGGAGATATCCAATCTTTCACCGTTGCGATATAGGGTAAACACGCGCTGCATATGGCCCACTGCGACATAATTGGTGAATTTAACAGTGATGAAGGTGAATTCGCCTATTTGCTCTATGGTGGTATCTACTATCTCAGGGAACACTTCAAATTCATGGCTCTCAACGAAAAATATCACACCTTCCCGATCATACATCTCTAAACGGAATCTGAAATTGGATGTCAGTTCGTATGGTACTGTGAAGTTGCGGTAGTTGAAAGTACTGTCCATGTCATATAGATTGGCCCCTTTTACTCCGTCGATACTTCTCATCAATCTCAGGCGATAGTCGCCTTGGGCCCATTCGGGTACGGACCAGCTTACGTTCACTCTCTCTTGAACATAAAAAGAAGTCTTGTTAGGGGTTATACTCAGAGAGAGTGGATTCTCAACGAGTATGGTCAAGGGAGGTGAATGTGCCCATGCTACTTCGTCGTGAGAATCTTTGCAGCTCACGTTGATCACTGCCTCTCCTGCCGGGACTCCTTCGACTTCCCATGTATATTCACCTGTATTTCGTATGGATTGTGCTATGACTTTCCAGCTAGTTTCATTATCCGTGGATACAGAGATGGTAATAGGCCTATCAGGTAGTGGATTTTCATCCGTTGCGAACCATTGTATTCTGTAAGTGTACCCCAATACCGCATAGGTATCCTCAAAGGGACGTAGAACTTCGACTTCTGGCAGATAATTATCGTATATCTTGAATGGAGATGAGTGGGCGTATCCTACGTAACCACTTATACTAGTGCATGAAACATTAACTATTGCGTCAAACACAGGATAATCTGTGGCAGGTGCTAGTTCAACAGACCAGTTATAGACTCCGTTATTCTCTATATCTTGAGCTATGGTGATCCATGTGGAACCTCCGTCGGTACTGTATGTGATCGATATCGGATCGGGACCCATCTGAGAATTGTCAGTAGTCCATGTGATGTCGGTGTTATTTCCTACCTCTATCAACATATCCCGGGTAGGGGCGGTAACAGAAACTTGTGGGGCGCTCTCTTCTACATTGAAGTTCACTGTTAGGTTGATCCATAGTGTATTGCCGGGGTCACTGATGTCTTTGATAGCTCCTTCAATGCTCCATCTATAGTTGGTGCCTACGGTCAACCTTGTGGCGGGTTTGAAAGTGATCGTAAAGTTGTCGTTTATCATCGTGGAGTTGAATGTTCCCGGCACCGGTGTGTTTCCATGGAATGCAGTATAATTATCGCTGATATCGTCCATATTCACACGCTGATCGAATACGAGTGTGAATACTTCGGTAGAAAATACGGTATCGCCTTCATATGGATAGTGATCCAAGTGTTCTGGTTCGGTAGAATCGATATCGATCTGGACTATGTCCCATGCCAGGATATCATGGTGTTCAGCTCTTACTATCATCCAAACGCCATCGATATCCATTTCCGGGACGTCCCATGTATAATTCAACGTTTCACCTGTAAGATTGACTATCTCATATGGTCCGCGTCCTTGGTATCCGTACTCTATATATATAGTAACGTTAGCCGGGTCTAAGCTTGTGTTAAGGTCTAGAGAGATATTTTGCCGACTACCGCCGGTCCATATCTCTCCTCCCAAGGGATTTAGGAAGTGTATCTCCATTTGTTGTTCTTCTTCGCCATGTATCATCGGATGAAGAAGTTGCAACACCAGAAAGGTGGCAAATAGTATATTTAAGAGTACTCTTTTTTGCATCGATGACTAATCAGCATAGGCTTTAGTTAATCTTTTTGGTCGGGACAAAACCGTTAGCTTTATATAAAACACCCCTTTAATGAGGTGTTACCTCGCTCTAGACCAGACGTTAAGGGCAATCGATATCGAACCCTGTTGTATTAAGGCGTCACGGTCTTGAGAAAGAACGATGGAACTGTTTCCGTCCTTCGATGACGAGTTATTTAGAGGTATATCTATGGCAGACAAACATCACCCTCGAAGAGGATCGATGGGGTATTCACCCCGTAAACGCGCAAGAAGCATGACTCCGAAAATACGTGCATGGTCAGAGATAGATGGAACTCCCAAGATACAGGGATTCCCTGGATTTAAAGCAGGTATGACACATGGTTTCATGATCGATTATCGTCCAACCAGCACTACTTCAGGACAGGAAGTTCGTGTGCCTATAACAGTGGTAGAAGTACCGCCTGTAACGGTATGCGGTTTGAGATTTTATACCGAAACCCACGAAGGTCTGAAGGCTTCTGGTGAAGTATGGGCTAATAAGGTGGACAATATATTGAAAAGAAGACTGCCTTTACCAAAAAGCTACGATACAGATAAGATGTGGAAGAAAATAAATCTTGACGAAACTGACGAGATCAGAGCTATAGTCCATACACACCCTGAGAAGGTTACCGGTACTCCGAGTAAAACGCCTGAAATAATGGAGTTACGATTGGGTGGAGGAACTATCCAAGAAAGGATAGATAAAGGTAAGGAGATTTTGGGTAAACAGCTTAAATACGATGATTTCGCCGAAGAAGGAGATATGATCGATGTTGCTGCTATCACGAAGGGAAAGGGTACCCAGGGACATGTGAAAAGATGGGGCGTTAAGATACTTGACCACAAAAACAGCAAATCGAGAAGAAATATCGGTACTACCGGTGTTTTCATTCCCGGTTACATACGTCCGAGTGTACCACAGGCGGGTCAGACAGGTTTCCATCAAAGAACCGAGTACAATAAAAGAGTGCTCAAGATCGGTGAAAAGGGAGAAGAGATCACGCCGAAAGGAGGCTTTGTCAAATATGGTGAAGTTAAAAACAACTACGTTCTTATACACGGCTCTATACCGGGCCCTGTAAAACGTACCGTAGTTATGAAGGATCCCATACGAAGAACCGGAGTAGAAGTCAAAGAACCGAAACTCACATATGTTTCCACAGAGTCCAAACAGGGGGCCTGAGCTAAATGAAGATCAATATATATGACACAAAAGGGAAGAAGAAAGGAGATATGGATCTACCACAAACGTTTACAACAGAGCTCAGACCAGATATGGTACAGCGAGCAGTAGTTTCGATGCAGGCCAATCGCAGACAACCTTATGGCCCATCTAAGCGGGCTGGGATGCGACATGCGGTAGACAATCCTGGTAAAGGTGGAGGTATATCAAGGGTTCAGAGACTCACACAATATGGTAACAGAGCGGCGGAATCACCTAACAACGTCGGTGGACGGCGAGCACATCCTCCAACACCCGATAAGCGGTTGGGAAAAAAGATGAACCGTAAAGAAAAGGCCATCGCTCGACGCTCAGCTTTAGCAGGCACTTACGTAGAATCCCTAGTTAGAGAAAGGGGACATAAGTTTGAAGACGGGACCAGTTTACCGGTGGTCGTCGATAAGCATATAGAAGACGTAGAGCGAACCAAAGATGCTGTTGAGATATTCAAGAAACTCGGCATATATTCTGATGTCGAAAGGGCCATCAACGGCAGGAACATCAGAGCGGGTAGAGGGAAGATGAGAAATAGACGCTACAAAAGACCAGTAGGGCCCCTGGTGGTACTTCCGGCAGGGTCAAAAGGTGTCATGGCCTTTTCCAACATACCGGGTGTTGATGTTAAAACGCCCGAGAATCTGACGGTAGAAGATCTTGCCCCGGGCGGTAACATGGGTCGATTGACGGTATTCAGTGTAAAAGCGTTAAATGAAACTAAGAGGTGGTCATAATGAAGAATTTCGATTCGCCGCATAAGATCGTATACCATCCGTTTGTTACTGAAAAAACCATGGGTCAGATGGAGAACGAGAATAAACTCGAATTCATCGTGGATCTTAAAGCCAATAAAATTCAGATAGCAGAAGCCATCGAAGAGCTTTTTGATGTGAAGGTCGAAGCTGTGAATACGCGGATAGATTCAAACGGAAAGAGAGCTACTGTTAAATTCACCAGTGAATATTCAGCCGAAGAGATAGGAATGAGGATAGGGGTGTTCTAGATGGGAAAGAGGATCATACCACAACGAAGAGGAAAAGGATCGCAAACTTATCGTTCACCGAGTCATCGGCATCTTGCGGTTTCAAGATACCCGAAAACTCAGGAGAGCATCGGTGAGGTTGTTGAGATACATCATTCGCCCGGACACACCGCACCGTTGGCAGAGATCAAGTTCGATAACGGCGAAACAGCATTTATGTTGGCCAACCACGGTCTCTGGGAAGGAGAAGAGATAGAGCTTGGACCTAAGGCAGAAGTAAAGGCTGGAAATATCCTTCCATTGAGCCGGATACCAGCTGGAACTCTGATACATAATGTTGAGGTGCAACCACTAGATGGTGGAAAACTTGTAAGATCTGCCGGGACATTCGCCACTGTGGTTTCACACGGCAAAGATATGACTACTATACGATTACCATCTGATAGTTTCAAAAGGATAGATAAACGCTGTCGAGCGACCGTAGGTATGGTAGCCGGTGGGGGCCACAAGGATAAACCCTTCGCTAAAGCAGGTAATAAATTCCATACATATAGGAGTAAGGCAAAGAGACATAAGAAAGTTAGAGGTGTAGCTATGAACGCTGTTAATCACCCCCACGGTGGAGGAGATCATCAGCACGTAGGTGTGCCTTCAACTGTATCTGCGAACGCGTCACCAGGTAGAAAGGTCGGAAGGTTGTCTTCCAAGCGTACTAAGAAGAAGAAAAAGCAAGAGGCAAAGGAGCGAAAGAGGTAAGCAATATGGCCAAGAAGAAGAGAATACAAGCACGTAGGAAGGTCGAGTTCAAGTACAGAGGAAAAACTTTGGAGGATCTTCAGTCCATGTCCTTGAGCGAACTCATAGAGATTTTACCATCTCGTGCCAGAAGGTCGCTTAAACGCGGGTTGAACGCAGAAGAGAAAGCCTTCCTCAAGACCATCGAGACAGTGGACAAAGATGTTTACCGCACTCACAGAAGAGAGATGTTGGTACTGCCTCAGTTCGTTGGTAAAACGATCGCGATACACAATGGAAAAGAATTCAAATCGGTTAAGATAGAACCCGAGATGATCGGGCATTATCTTGGAGAATTTGCACTTACCAGAAAGATGGTAGAGCACTCCGGTCCCGGCGTAGGGGCTACCCGTTCGTCAAAATACATTCCGCTTAAATGAGGTGCAGATAAATGGGATATACCATGGATCCAGACCCGGAAAATACCGCCAAGGCCTATGGCAAAGAACTACAGATTTCTCCGAAGAAATCTTACGAGATCTGTAAGATGTTAAGAGGTAGAGATGTAGAGAAAGCCCTTAATATATTAGATGATGTCATAGATAAGAAGAGGGCGGTGCCATACCGAAGATACAATAAGAGAGTAGCCCACAACAAGGGCGTAGGCCCCGGGGGTTACCCAGTCAAAGCGGCAACAAAGATAAAGGAATACATCGAACAAGCTCAAAGCAATGCAGAAGAGAAAGGTTTGGATTCTGAAAATATGAAGATCATCAGCCTTGCTGCACATAGGGCAAGCTCTGTCAAAGGACACCGACCTCGAGCTTATGGTAGAAGCACGCCTTTCGATAGAAAGAGGACGAATTTGGAGGTCATTCTCCAGGAGAAGGAGGGATAATCATGGCGAAAGAGAGAAAATTCATATCCGACAAATTGCAGCGAGTGATGCTTAAAGAATTCCTTAAAAGAGAAACTTCCAGGGCCGGCTTTGGAGGATGTGACGTTTCCCGAACACCCATGGGAACTCGGATCACTTTACATATAGAAAGGCCTGCTCTTGTTATCGGTAGAAAGGGAAGAACCATACGCGATCTAACAAAACAGGTTAAAGATAAATTCAATTTTGATAATCCTCAGATCGAGGTTTCCGAAGTCAACATCCCAGAATTAAACCCACAGATAATGGCTGAAAAATTGGCCAATTCTCTTGAGAGAGGCTGGCACTTTAGAAGAGCCGGGCATTCTACAGTAAGGAGGATACTTGATTCTGGAGCGAGGGGATGTCAGATCACTATGTCCGGAAAGGTGACCGGTCCTCGGCACAGAGTCGAAAAATTCATAGATGGACACATAAAACATTGTGGTGAAGAAGAGAAAAAGTGGATGAAAAAGGGCTTTGCTTTTGCTAAGATGAAGTTGGGTGTCATCGGAGTAACCGTTGAGATAATGGACCCGAATGCTAGACTGCCCGATGAGATCACGGTCCGCGAAAAGAAGCCGAAGGAAGAAGTTAAAGAAGAAGCATCTGAAAAATCTTCCGAAGAGACGAAGAAAGATGCAAAGGAAACTCCGAAAAAGGTTGAAGAGAAACCGGAAAAGAAAGCGCCTAAGAAAAAAGAGGAGAAGAAGGAAGAAAAGAAGCCTGTAGAGAAACCGAAGGAAACTCCTAAGAAGGCCGAAGTGAAAGAAGAGAAGCCGAAAAAGAAAGCGCCTAAGAAAAAAGAGGAGAAGAAAGAGGAGAAACCGAAGGAAACTCCAAAGAAGGCGGAAGTGAAAGAAGAAAGGCCGGAAAAGAAAGCTCCTAAGGAAAAAGAGGATAAACCGGTTGAGAAACCAAAGGAAACTCCAAAAAAGGCTGAAAAGAAGGTAGAGAAGCCGAAAGAAACTCCAAAAAAGGTTGAAGAGAAACCAAAGGAAACTCCAAAAAAGGCGGAAGAGGAAGAGAAGCCGAAGGAAGCTCCTAAGAAGGCGGAAGTGAAAGAAGAAAAGCCGGAAAAGAAAGCTCCTAAGGAAAAAGAGGGGACGAAGGAAGAAAAACCGGTGGAAAAGCCTAAAGAAACTCCGAAAAAGGTTGAAGAGAAACCAAAGGAGACTCCTAAGAAGGCGGAAGTGAAAGAAGAAAAGCCGGAAAAGAAAGCTCCTAAGAAAAAAGAGGAGAAGAAGGAAGAAAAACCGGTGGAGAAGCCTGAAGAAACTCCAAAAAAGGTTGAAGAGAAACCAAAGAAAACTCCAAAAAAGGCGGAAGAGGAAGAGAAGCCGAAGGAAGCTCCTAAGAAGGCGGAAGTGAAGGAAGAGAAAACGGAAAAGAAAGCTCCTAAGGAGAAAGAGGAGAAACCGAAGGAAACTCCGAAAAAGACAAAGAAAAAGGCGGCCAAGAAGAAGACGAAGAAAGCCGCGGAGAAAAAATCAGAAGATACTGAAGATCCCGAAGAGGAGGTGGAATAGATGCCTCTGCTTAAAGCGAAAGATATCAGAAATATGCCCGATGAAGAAAGGAAGGAAACTCTCAGGAAGTTAAGAGATGATCTTCTTCACGAAAGAGGGCAAGCCGCCATGGGTGGTGCTCCGGAAAGTCCCGGGCGGATACGTGCATTGAGGAAGAATATCGCTAGAATACTCACAGTCATGAATGAAAAGAAACAAGACGAAGGAGGCAACTGATGCCGGAAGGTGTTTGTCGAACCTGTGGACTGCCTAAGGAGATATGCATCTGCGAAGATATCGCAAGGGAACAGCAGGAGATATTGCTGTACACGGATACCCGGCGATACGGAAAGAAAGTGACTATCGTAGATGGTATCGATGAAGGAGAGATAGATATAGACGAACTGGCGAGTGAACTTAAAGGAAAGTGTGCTGCCGGTGGTACGGCAAAGAACGGTCGTATCGAACTACAAGGCAACCACATAGACAAAGTAAAAAAATATCTAGAATCAAAGGGATTTCCGGTGGAGGTAAGATAATATGAAAGATGATAGACTCGTTGAAGAATACATCGGAGCGTCGATAAAGATAATCGGTGCTTCGGATCCAAAGTACGAAAACATTCACGGAAAAGTTGTTGACGAAACGAAGAATACATTCATAATTGGGAATGATCGAGATAAGATCGTACCCAAGAAGGGCTGTCTATTCAAGATAGCTTTAAACGATTCATGGAAAACGATCAAAGGGGAAGATATTATGTATCGCCCTGAAGACAGGATCAAAAAGTTAGGTCGATGATATTATGGCGGATAATAAAACAAGAGATATCGGTGTGGATGTCACACCTCCCACAAAAACGTGTGATGATGTCAATTGCCCCTTCCACGGTAGATTACCCGTAAGAGGGCAGATAATTAACGGCATCTTAGAGACAAAAAAAATGCAGGGAAGTGCAGTAGTAAAAAGAGATTATCTGCATTACGTCCCAAAATATGAGAGATACGAAAAACGGAGAAATCATTATCCCGTTCATCTTCCACCATGCATAGATGTTGAAATAGGAGAACCAGTCAAGATAATGGAATGTCGACCGCTCAGTAAGAGCGTTTCATTCGTTGTGATCGAAGGAGGGGAAATGAAATGAGGGGTGTAGCAGGAAAGCAGACAAGAGGTCTACCTGTAGGTAGCAAACTTAAGTGTGCCGACAACACCGGTGCAAAGATAGTTAGAACCGTATCTGTAATCGGCTACAAAGGTGTTGCTCGTCGATACCCGAAAGCAGGGGTCGGAGATCAGATAGTCGTATCTGTTATCAAAGGAACTCCTGAGATGAAACGTGAACTCACCCTTGCAGTCATCGTAAGACAAAAGAGACCTTTTAGGAGATCCGACGGTACGATGGTAGTATTTGAAGATAATGCAGTGGTGCTTACTCATGATACGGGAGAAGCAAAGGGCTCGGAGGTAAAAGGTCCCGTTGCGAGAGAAGCGGCAGAGAGATGGCCGAGAGTCGCATCGATAGCATCCATCATTGTGTGAGGTGAAAAAATGAAGAGCAAGCAAACAAGAAAACAGAGGAAAGCACAAAAAAACGCACCCCACCATATCAAAAGAAAGATCATGTCTTCAACACTGGCACCTAATCTTAGAAAGAAGTACAATCGAAGAAGTTTACCAGTAAGAGAAGGTGATGAAGTGGAGATAATGAGAGGTGCCTTCTCAGGTGGTATAAATAAAGTAGTAGAAGTACACCGTCGTAAAAGAAAGGTATACATCGAGAACGTTACGGTCAAAAAGGCCGACGAATCTCAGCAGCCTTACGGAGTTCACCCTTCAAATTTAAGGATCGTAAAACTCGATCTTTCAGATCCCTGGCGTAAGCGCAAAATAGAGGGGGGTAGCAAATGAAGAAACATGCAAAGAGGTATCAAGCACCGACAAAAAAATGGGGACTTCCATCCAAAAAGCACTTCTGGGCACCGAGAACTAGATCCGGTGCTCATCCGATAAATAGAAGCGTGCCTTTGCTGGTAGTTATCCGAGATTTTCTTGGATATGCAGAAACTGCAAGGGAAGCGAAGAAGATCATCAATGGACGAAAAGTTCTTGTTGACGGTAAGATCAAGACCGATGAGAATACACCGGTAGGTTTGATGGATGTCATCAGTATCCCAGATCTAAAGGAACATCATAGGGTGATGTTCGATCAATCCGGAAAGATACATATGATCCATCTTACAGAGGGAAACGAAGGTTGGAAACTGTGCAGAGTAGAGAACAAAACAACCATCAAAAACGGGTTGACACAGTATAATCTTCACGATGGCCGGAACTTGATACACGAGGACTCGAACATATACAGCACGAAGGATGTTTTAAAGATCGAACTCCCCACACAACTAGTTATGGAAAAATATCCGTTCAAAGAGGGAAATATCGCTCTTGTAACAGGCGGAAAACACATCGGAGAGATCGGTCATATAGAGCGTTACGATATTGTGAAGAGTTCCAAGCCCAATCTAGTCCATCTCAAAGGAGGCATATCCACAGTGGAGGAATATGTTTTCATATTGGGTGAAGACAAACCCGTCATAGAGATACCAGAGGTGGGTATAATATGAACGAAAAGAACATCATGAGGCGTGCACATATAGTCAAATGCGTTGTTAGCATAGGCGTTGGAGAAGGCGGTGAGAGACTTCAGCGAGCGAAGACCGTGTTGGAAAAACTCACAGAACAAAAACCTGTAGAAACTATCTCTAAGACCACAAACGCCGACCTAGGTATAAGAAAGGGTCAAACCATAGGGTGCAAATTGACCCTCAGAAAAAAGAAGGCATATGATTTTATCAAAAGGGCTTTCTGGGTAAGGCAGAACACTATCTGGGAAGATAGTTTCGATACCTTTGGAAATCTTTCATTTGGGATAACAGACCACACGGATTTTGAAGGTCTGAGCTATGACCCAAAGATAGGTATTTTCGGTATGGATATCGCCATAGAGCTGTCACGTAAAGGTGAACGCATAAAGAACAGAAAGCTGCAAAAGAAAAAGATACCTCAGAATCATAAACTCACCCACGAAGAGGGGATCGAGTTCATAGAAAAAGCATTTAGTGTAAAGGTGATCGAATGAAGCAAAAGAAAAATTTTGGACGTAAGGTAGGCTGCAAGCGATGTGGTCGTAAGCGAGGAATAATACGTAGATACGGACTACACGTGTGCCGTCAATGCTTCAGGGAAATAGCTGAAAGTCTAGGTTTCCAAAAATACTCATGAGGTGATATGATATGAAACACGACCCTTTGAATGATGCTCTATCGATAATCAACAACGCTGAACGAAGCGGAAAACTCAAGTGTGAAGTAGAACCTGCTTCAAAGCTTATCGGAAGAGTGTTAAAAGTAATGCAAGAGAATGGATACATAGAGAGTTTCGAGTATGTCGAAAACCGTAGAGGAGGTATATTTAACATAACTCTCATGGGTAACATCAACAAATGTCATGTCATAAAACCAAGATGGACATTGAAAAGAAACGAAATAGAAGATTACGAATCCCGATATTTGCCCGCACAGGATTTTGGTGTGTTGATAATCACGACAAACAGAGGCGTTCTTTCAAACACCGAAGCAAAGGTTGAAGGTGTCGGGGGCAAATTATTGGCCTATGTATATTGAGGGATAAAGATGTCTGTAACAAATAGATTGGAAGATGTGATAACCATCCCCGACGGAATCTCCGTCACCATGGATAAAAGAGTGATAACCGTGTCAGGATCTAACGGTAAGGTCACCCGCAATTTAGATGATCGAAGAGTGGATATCGAGTTGTCCGATGACAAGATGGTGCTTTCAACTGAACTTCCAAACAAAGGAGAAAAAGCACTTTTGGGAACTTACAGGTCTCATGTACAGAATATGATCGACGGTATCCAAAATGATTTTGAATACAAGTTAAAGATAATATATTCTCACTTTCCAGTTAAAGTCAGAGTTGAAAAGAACAACGTTATCATCGAGAATTTCATCGGTGAAAAGAAACCACGAAAAGCGAGGATATTAGAAGGTGCTAAGGTGAACATCCAGGGCGATTTGATGACCGTGAGTTCGGCAGATATAGAGAAGGCCGGACAGACCGCGGCTAACATCGAAGCTGCCACTAAGATCAAAAAAGTTGATCCTAGGGTGTTCCAAGATGGAATATATATAATAGAAAAGGCAGGTAAGCCTTTGAGATGATAATGGAGGTGTGAATAATGGCAGAAGATGAAAAGGAATATAAAGCAAAAAGAAAGCCTTCATTGACCAAAGACGAATGGAAATCTATGAAGATGAAGGAGAAGATGAAGGCTAAAAGACCAAAGTTCGCAAGGCAGGAATGGTTCAGGCACGCTAAACTGGACGGAGACACCTGGAGAAAGCCAAGAGGTGTACATTCAAAGCTTCGTAAGAATTTGAAATATCGCCCTTCCAAAGTTTCCATAGGCTTCCGAGGACCGAAAGATGTAAGAGGCTTACATCCCTCGGGATTCGAAGAAATCCTTGTTCACCGAGTGAAGGATCTTGAAGGATTGGATCCCGAACGACATGCTGTACGTATAGCACACGGCGTAGGAATGAGAAAAAGAATAGATATCGAGAATAAAGCAGATGAACTTGATTTTCGATTACTTAACCCATCGTGAGGTGAAATAGATGGACGTAAAATATCAAAGAAAACTGGCAGCGGAAATACTCAAGTGCGGCGTAAATCGTGTATGGATAGACGACACTATGCTTGACGAAGTTGCAGAGGCTATAACGAGAGAAGATGTCAGGAGATTGATAAGCAGTGAAGCCATAAAGAAGAAACCCAAAAAGGGGAATTCACGTGGTAGGTACCGCTATCTAAAAGAACAAAGAAGAAAGGGACGTAGGAAGGGGCACGGTAAACGTAAAGGTAAGAAAACCGCTAGAAGATCCTCGAAGGCTGTTTGGATCGGACGTATGAGGTCCATCAGAAGAGAATTAAAACATCTAAGAGATGAAGGACATATCGATAAAACCATATACCGTAAATTTTACCTGAGGACAAAAGGTGGTACGTTCAAGGACAGGTCAGATATGGTGCTACATCTTAAGATGGAAGGACACATAGATAAAGACTATAAATTATTGGAGGTGCGTTGATATGGGTCACGGTCCTAGATACAGGATGCCACTAAAAAGACGTCTCGAAGGAAAGACAGATTATCGTACAAGATTAAATTTGATAAAATCGGGAAAGACCAGAGCAGTCGTTAGATGCTCGAATAAGAATGTAAAGATACAATTCGTAAAATACAAACCGGATGGAGATCATATACTGATGACGGTCACCACTCAAAAGCTTGAGGATCACGGATGGGATGGCAGCCGTTCGAATATACCTGCAGCCTATCTCCTTGGATTCCTTGCCGGAAAGCAAGCGCTTGAAGCTGGGGTAGATGAAGCCGTCCTCGACATAGGCATGAATGTACCTCAACCATGCGGTAAATATTTCGCCGCTTTGAGAGGCATGGTCGAAGCAGGATTGGATATTCCTCACAGTCCCGATATACTGCCTGATGACGAAAAGATCAAAGGAGTGCACATAAACGAGGATGTAGTAAATCAGTTTGATACAGTAAAAAATAATCTGGAGGAATTGTAATGCGTGATTGGAATCCAAAAACACTACTGGGTAAAAAGGTAAAGCGTGGGGAGATCACCACCATGAAGGATGCTTTGAAGGCCAGGCTGCCTATCAGAGAACCCGAGATAATAGATGCACTGTTACCTGACCTGTACGATGAAGTTCTTGACGTAAATATGGTTCAAAGGATGACCGATTCAGGTAGAAGGGTCAAGTTCACTGTTACAACGGTGGTAGGCAATAAAGACGGTTACATAGGCATAGGTATATGCAAAGGAAAAGAAGTAGGGCCTACGATACGTAAAGCCATCGATAACGCAAAGTTGAACATGATCCAGATCCGAAGAGGATGTGGTTCATGGGAATGCGGTTGCGGAGACCCTCATACCGTACCTTTTGAGGTAACTGGGAAGGCCGGTTCCGTGAGTATAACTCTTAAGCCAGCTCCCAGCGGGATAGGATTAGCAACCGGTGAAACTGCAAAATCCATATTGGAAAGAGCCGGGATACAAGACGTTTGGGCATTCTCCAAAGGTCATACCAGGACTACGATAAATTACGCCAAGGCCGTGTTTGATGCTTTGAAGGAAACTTCAAAGATGCGTGTCGGCGAAGAACAGGGCAAGAAAGTAGGTGTGATCGAGGGAGAGATAGTCTCCAAGAAACCCGAGAATAAAGTAGAGGAGGATTCTGAATGACCTTTGTAGTACTCAGACTGAGAAGTCCTGTTAACATAGATAGAAAACGGGAGGACACATTGAAAGCTCTTCGACTTACAAGAGTCAATCACTGCACGATAGTTAGACCTACACCTGAGATCAAAGGTATGCTCAAAAAGGTAAAGGATATAGTCACATGGGGAGAGATAGAATCAGAGGTACTAACCACTATCTTAAAGTCTAGATCTAACATAGATGGCGGCCTAACAGACGAGATCGTTTCCGAGTTTACAGATCATAAAACGGTAGAAGAGTTTTCAGAAGCGGTTGTTTCAGGCAAAGAAGAGTTAGAGTCCATAAAGGGCTTGAAGAACCTGTTCAGGATGCATCCACCCAAAGGTGGTCACCGCGGCATAAAGAAACCTTATAAAAGTGGAGGCTCTTTGGGTTACTGTGGCAAAGAGATCAACGCACTTTTAGATCGGATGGTCGGACCGGAATATAAAACCAACGAGACGCAAGGTGATGAATGATGGCACAAAAGAAAACGAAGAAATATCGCGGTGGAAGGACCCATGGTAAAGGGATCAAGGGCGGCAGAGGCGCAGGACAGCGTGGAGGCCGTGGAAATGCTGGCTTAGGCAAGCATAAATGGATAAAGGTCGTCAAAGATGATCCAAACCACTTCGGGCCTAAGGGTTTCACAAGACCTAAGGGTTTGACCAAAGAAGAAAATGTGATCAACATCTATGAAGTAGAGGATCGTATGGACTCGTTGATCGAAAACGGGTTCGCAGAAAAGTCAGGTTCTTTCTATGAAGTAAATCTTAATGAAGCCGGTTACGACAAACTGCTGAGTGGTGGTAAGGCAAGATTACAGATGAAGATCAAAGTTAGTAACACCAGCGAACGAGCCGTGAGTAAGGTTCAAGAAAGTGGAGGGGAGATAATAACCGTGGAGGAACACGAGTAAAAGGAGAGAAATCAAGATGGCGAAGGACGATAAAAGTTTACTCTACAAGATCAAACCTCTGGTCGACCGCATGCCGGCCGTTAAGAAGCCCGATAAGCACGTTCACTTTAGACGTAAATTGATGTGGACTGCGTTGATTCTGATCACCTACTTAGCCATGACTAACGTGATGATCTACGGGCTCGATGCAGCCAGGACCATGGACCTTTTTGCACAGTTTAGAGCTATATTTGCCGGCGCATCCGGTTCTTTCGTACATCTTGGTATATCGCCTATAGTGAACGCATCTATCATGCTTCAACTATTTCAGGGCGCAGACATAATCAATTTAGATCTAAAAGACGATGAAGACAAGGCACTCTATCAGAACACTCAGAAATTCCTTGTCATCATTATGATATTCGTACAGGCCGTACCACAGACCTTCGGATACCTTCAACCTGCTACTGGCTTAGTGGATGGGTTAGACGGTGTTCTTGCAGGACAAGGTCTCTTACTGGCTAGACTTATAATCGTATCTCAGATCGCCCTTGGGGGCTACATATTGTTCCTTATGGACGAAGTTATATCCAAATGGGGTATCGGCAGCGGTGTAAGTCTTTTCATCGTAGCCGGTGTTTCTCAAGGTATATTCACGGGAACCTTCAATTGGCTGCCTGCACCCGGCGGTGATTCACCCGTTCCCGTTGGAGCGATCCCAAAAACTATACATATATTACAGAACAGCTCTATGGCTGAACTATCACAGGGAGGTTTCGAAAGTTTGCTTCTGAGTCCTCCCAATCCGTTGATCGGATTAGTTTCAACTATCATCATATTTTTGATAGTCGCATATGCAGAAGCTTCCCGTATCGAGCTGCCTATATCACACAGCAGAGCGAGAGGTGCCAGAGGCAGATATCCGATCAAGCTGATCTACGCATCTGTACTGCCGGTCATACTTGTTGCCGCATTGTTGGCTAACATCAACCTTTTCGCCATGCTGTTTTATACGAATCCATCTTTCCAGAATTTCCCACTTGTAGGAGGCCAGTGGTGGATCGGTATGTATCTTCCGGGGAGCACCGAACCTATCGCCGGAGGAGCTTGGTACATATCTAATATAAACGGTCTGCAAGAATGGTTTTTACCACTTGTATCAGATAAATATTCTTATCTACTGAGCCCCGAAGGTGTAGATTGGAGCTACTCAAAATTACAAGTGATAGCCCGGGTGATCGGCCATTTCACTTTTATGACGGTTGCGTGTGTGCTCTTTGCTAATTTTTGGGTAAAAACTACCAACATGGATGCAGAATCCGTTGCCGAACAGATACAGGAAAGCGGTATGCAGATACCCGGATTCCGGAGAGATCCAAGAAGATTGAAAAAGGTACTGGAAAGGTACATTCCAACGATAACTAGTTTCTCAGGTATATTCATGGGTTCTCTAGCTGCAGGTTCAAATATGCTCGGCTCCGTGGGTAATACTACAGGGATCAGTCTTTTCCTTGCAGTCAGTATCCTTACCCAATTATATGAACAGATGGGTAAAGAACAGATGATGGAGATGCATCCGATGCTCAGAGATTTCTTCGGTGGCTGATAAAGCGGGACGATTGCCTTGAATGAAGATGAAGAGAATACAGAGGTAGACGAGACACCTAAACCCCAAGCGCCCGTATTCAATCTAAGTAGATTTGTCTATATATTCCTAGGTATGCTGGGGTTGATGGTGATGTTCGACACCGATCTCAGGGAATCACTTGGGAATTTGATCGGCGGCCCATTATACGCCGCGGTTGGCTTTGAAGGACAATACCCTATCTTGACCTTGGCTTTTACCGGTACCATAATGATCGTTTTTTCAACCCTTGTCAGAGAAATTCTCATGGATTGGGTCGAGATGACCGAGATCCAGAAGAAGACCAGTGCCTTCAACAAGGAACTGATGAATGCGAAGATGGCGAATCAGACGACGAAGGTAAAAAAGATGGAAAAGATGCAGCCCGAAGTACAGAAGCTTTCCATGAAAACCATGAAACCGCAGATCAAATCGATGGCAATCACAATGGTGGTTGTTATCTCGATCTTCGCTTCGTTATGGACTTTTATTTCTGCATTACCCAGCAAAGGGTATTCCATACCATGGGCATTGAATGCTCATCTTCTAAGCAATATAGGACCCCTGCCTTTTCCACAGTGGATAGGTATATACATGCTGGTTTCTATACCGACGGGACAGGCCTTTAGGCTTATATTACAGATGATCAATTTCCGCAGTAAATTACGCGAAGAAGATGAGTAGGAGGTCATGCATGAAAGATCTGATAATCACCATAAGTGGACTTCCTGGTAGTGGAACTACCACTGCAGCTGAACTTCTAGCCGAGAGAACCGGGATGGAATTGATATCTACGGGTGAAATATTCAGAGAACTTGCAAAGAAAAAGGGTGTCTCCATCGAAGAGTTCAGTGTTATAGCGGAGGAGGATGAAAGGATAGATCGAGAACTCGATGAGAATCTTATCTTAAAAGCCGCTCAGGGTAGAATACTCGAAGGGAGGTTGACCGGCCACCTTCTTTATCGCGAGGATATAGACGCATTCAAAGTTTGGTTACATGCGCCTGATAGGGTGCGTGCGATGCGTATAGCCGATAGAGAGTTGGAGGGGATCAAAGAGGTGTACGATAAGATGATCCAAAGAGAAAAAAGTGAATATCAGAGATATAAAAAATATTATGGGATATATCTGGACGATATGTCGGTATATGACTTGATATTAGATTCAAACAGCAATGATCCTAGGGAGATAGTGGACAAGATCATCGAAGGTGTTGAAAGATGAAACATGTAAAGGAAAAGGCGAACACATTTTCACCTTGGGGGGATATTCCAGAAGAACGCAGTGTTGAAAAGGCATTACGCCGTTCTCTTATCATCGTCGATAAACCGGCGGGACCTACAAGTCACCAGTTGTCTTCATGGGTACAGTTATTATTCGGTATGAAGGCAGGCCACAGCGGTACGCTGGACCCGGGGGTAACAGGAGTTCTTCCCTTTGGGCTGGGGTATTCCGTCCGTCTTGTAGATCTACTTCACGCCGCACCAAAGGAGTATATCGCGGCCATGAGGTTTCACGGTCCTGTAAAGAAAAAAAGTGTAGAGAAGTTAGTACAGGAGTTCACCGGAGAGATATATCAGATGCCTCCGGTTCGTTCCGGAGTAAAAAGACAGCGAAGGGTTAGAGAGATCTATGAACTTGAGATATTGGACTTTAAAAGACAGGATTATCTTTTTCGTGTGCTGTGTCAGTCCGGCACGTACATAAGAACACTCTGTAGAGATATGGGTAAGTGTATCAGCCGAGGCGGTCATATGATGGAGCTTAGGCGTTCTTCGGCAGGTGGTTTTTTAGAGGAAGATTCTGAGTCGCTTACGACAGTAAGAGACGCGTGGGAACGTTATAAAGCCGGAGATGACAGTTTCATATCCAAGATGTTGTTGCCATATGAAAGAGCGCTAGAGCTTTACCCGAAAGTCGTTATAAAGGATACAGCTGCCGGCGCCCTACTCGAAGGTGCGGATCTAGCTGCACCAGGCATTTACGAGATGGAGGAGTTCTCTGTCGGAGATAGCGTTAGCGTCATGTCCGCCAAGGGAGAGGGGATCGCATTCGGAGTTGCCTTGAAGGATGCTGCGGATATAGTATCTCAAGAAGAAGGCTTGGTTGTAAGAACAGAAAGGGTCTTTCATCCCAGCGGAGAGTACCCTCGTAGTTGGAAATAGATTATATATCACTTATGACTTAGTGCTTCCGTTCATATGCCGAGATAGCTTAGCCTGGTAGGGCGCGAGCTTGGAGATCCCGATATACGGGGACCTAATAGCTCGTGGTGCCTTGCACCTCGAGGGTTCGAATCCCTCTCTCGGCGCTCGCTCATTTTATTCGCTCTCACCTCGAGAGCGATTCGAAACTGTTCGGAATGCTGACGCATTCCAAACGCTCGTGAAGCACAGCTTCACTCGTCCTTCTCTCGGCGCTTTTTTATTTTGAGCATAGCGAAAAATGAAAAAGTGAGGAAAATCTTTGATTTTGCGGAATC
>CAYVTG010000019.1:4084-27780 GCA_964454575.1 uncultured Thermoplasmata archaeon | reverse complement strand
AACATCCCTGTATTTACCGGTCAGATGTCCGTATACAACAGATTTCCCAACGTTGGGGTTACCCACAAGAACGGTGACTTCCTGTTCCCGTTCTATACCGATGGCATCCCTGGCGTACTTAATCTGAATCACCCTCTAAAGGACAGTTATCTTTGTTGCAACCTGGTATATCGTTCCCATGGGGACACTTGGCGGGTGCTCCCAAACGTTTACACATCTCGTCTATCATATCTATGTCAAAGATGTGTTCCATCTGACATGCCTTTTCGTGCATATCTTCCGGCTCGAGAGAGAAATATTGTTGTAGAAACACTTCTAGGACGCGATGTGTACGAACGATAATCATACCGATTTCGAGTCCCTTTTTTGTGAGAGTCACTCCGTAATATGGTTTGTACTTAAGGTATCCCTCTTCCTCCAGCTGAGGAAGTATTTCAGTCACCGTCGGTGGCGATAAATCCATCTCTTTGGCTATCTCTCCGGTACGAACTGGAGAGTCTGTAGATCCGCCGGAGATCTTGTAGATGGTCTCCAAGTATTCCTCTCTGGTTTCTCTGTTCATATGTGTGATAGTAGTATTGAATATTAATAAAGGTTTCGGTAAACCTAAACATTTAGTGTTCCTCAACTATTTATACCGGTAATCTATCATGGATTCGATTCCAATGTACGATAACATACCAAATGAAGTAACGAACATCATAGTAACCGGAAAGAGCGGCGCGGGCAAACAGCCGAGGATCGACGTTCTTGTCGAAGAATTTGCACTAGAACAGCTTTCGACCGGGAACATTTTCCGTACGTACCTGGGTAAATTCAACGATCACGGGTTCGATGGAGATCTAGAAAAATTCCGGAATGGAGACAAATTCATACCGGATCACGAGATATCTGAAAAACTGGAAACCGATGACCCGGATATCATACTCGGTATGAAGGCAAAATACTTCGTGGACAAGGGCTTGTTCGTACCTGATCACATCACCAACGAACTCTTCAAAGCCTTTTTCGCACGGAAAGACCATCGAAACCAAGTCATTGACGGATATCCACGAACCGTGGATCAGGCAAAATTTTTGATGGAATTACTTGATGATAAAAACTCTAAAGTAGATTTCATCCTTTGGGTCGAAAACGAAGATGAGATGATCGTAGAACGGACCGTAAACCGGAGGATATGCCCCGAGTGCGGTAAGGTATATCATCTCATATACGCACCACCTCCCGAAGGTAAATGTGAGATATGCGATGTCGATGTGATCTTAAGGTCCGACGATACCGAAGAAAAGATACGCTCACGTCTAAATGAATTCAAAGACAAGGTCATACCAGCTATGGATCTTCTTAAAGATGAAGGAATACCGATAGCAAAGGTACCCGGTCACTTAGAAGAATTTACACCTGAAAACGTACGGAAAAGCGTGTTATCCGCGTTGGATGAGATATACCGGTGATTCACTTCAGCGTGTAGCTGCCGCCCTCTATCTTGATCCTTTTTCCTTGAGTTAGAGCTTCGGCCACCTTCTTTCTAGCTGATTTAAGATCGTTCCAGAATGTCTTACGAGAAACTCCCATCTCCGCCGCTGCTTCTTCTTGTGTGAGATTTAACAAGTCTACCAAGCGGAGTGCTTCTACTTCTTCCACTCTGAGTATGACCTCCATCTCAGCACCGTCTCTAGGACAGAATGATGTTTCAAAAGGTGTCCATCCGACTCTTCTTTTGCCTCTTCGTCTACCTCGTTTGTGGCCTGGCATCATATACGTATCTATGACTAGTTATAAGTAGTTTTGCGGGTAAAATCTTTTATCACTTTGATATATGTGTGATAACATGTCTCACCAGTATGTATCAAAAATACGATGGACTCCGGATGATGAATATCACGGCACCGTATCTACCGAAAAGGGCTTTAAATCCACATTTGACAAACCCCTTGAATTCGGAGGTAAGGATGGCACACTAAATCCCGAAGACGGCTATGTTGCCTCACTGGCGATGTGCTATTCCATCACCGTAAAAGAGATCTGCGACAAGATGAGATTAGAAGTCGAAGAATTCTCTTTGACCGCCAAAGGGATCATAGAAGATACCGAAAACGGTAAGACCATCACAAAGATATATCTTCGCCCACGTATCAAAATAGATTGCCCGGAGAAAAAGATACTCAGGGCTCTAGAGTTAGCTAAAGATAACTGCCTGATATCGCGCACTATATCCAGTGATATAATACTGGAACCCGACATCATCGATTGACACTATCACCAACCTTCGTGTTCCTGTGGTCCCATTCCACCTTCCCGTTCTTGTGACCCTTGAGGTGGTACGTTTTGTGATCGAGGCGGCGGTACAGGTTGTTTGTTTACGAGCCTTTCAGGTTTCTGTTTTTTCTTCCAAAGGAATACGAAGAGCAATATCACCGTGATCAAAATTATCAACAAAGCCGCTATGATGATCATCAGCATTCCAGAGCCGGTTTCATCGTCTGAATCCGCAGGCAGGTCGCTTTCATATATCGTAGCAGATACGTCATTAGATCTAAGTCCCAATTTTTCATCGTTGGAAACCGCCCGGACGATGTAGTAATATGTGGAACCAGCTTCTACATCCGTGTCTGTATATCCCGTACTATCAGTATCCGCGATGTATATCAAATTATTTACATTTGGCCCACGATAGATATTATAGTAGTCGATATCTAACTCAGTCTCGATATCAGACCACGTTAAGGTAACACTGGAAGTTCCTGCTTCGGCCTGTAGGTCCCCAACGGATATCGGTATCCCCAAAGAGGTAGGTCTTGCGGTTACTTCACTTGATTTGAGACCTTCTCCGGCCACGTTCACCGCACTCACACGATATACATAAGTCACACCATTGGTCACCGTTTCATCCTGGTAGAATGTGATGTCGTCTCCAGTGTTGTAAAATCTTCTCATCCCATTCTCTCTCTCTATCCGGTAATTTTGTATGGCTGAGCCGCCGTCGTCCAGCGGAGGATCCCAATAAAGTTCGACGAAGCTGTTTCCAGAAAGTACTTTCAAGTTCCTTGGAGCCTCTGGTGTGGTGATACCCTCCGTCGGCTCTCCGGAATCTATATTCGACATCTCGCTGTCTCCAACGTCGTTTCGAGCAACAACTCCATAGTAATACGTTACACCATTGGTAACATCTGTATCGGTGTACTCTCTCACGGTACCGATGGTGTATCTCTCTTCGAGTCCGTCAGAGGAAGTCCCTCGGTAGATGATGTAATTCTGTATTGGGGAATTCCCATCGGATTCCGGGCGCTGCCATTCCAATTTGACGAAAGAATCCCCGGGATATGCATAAAGATCCCTGGGTGCTGTTGGAACGCTGGCCCCCAATGGTGTGGCACTTGCTTCATTAGAGAAATCCGTCTCCCGTGTAACATCATAGATAGCAGTTACCCAGTAATGATACGTTCGTCCGTTGACCACTTCGTCATCCCTATATGATTGCGTGTAACGATCAACGCTGGTGTAATATTCTTGCTGTTCAGAACTCAAACTGCGATATATATTGTAGCCGTCTACCCTATCACTCCCTACGGCCGGAGGGCGCCAATCTAGATCGATATAGCCGTCGTAACCTTCAGCGTTCAGGTTTCTAGGTGGTGTCAATTCTGGCTGTCCTGATACACAAAAGGGGATCAATGATGTCAATATCACCAACAGCGAAACGCACACTACGAGTTTTTTTAAGTTCATTTAGATACCTCGCACCCTATATCATCATGACAGGTATATATATCGTTTGGTGCACTCTTCAAACAGGTTTGAATTCTGACATAAAATGTCCTAAGATCTCCGGAGAGTAGGTCCGCTCCAACCCGGATATGTTATCTCTGTTTTTGTAGAGTGCGATGACCGATTCGGCAACATATTTCAGATGATTCAACGTATACACTCTACGAGGTATCGCCAATCTCATGTTATCAAAAGGTGCTGGGACCACGTTTCCGTCCTCATCTGTCTCACCGAAAGCACAGGTGCCTAGTTCTACACCTCTAACACCGGATTCGATGTATAACTGTGCTGTGAGCGCCTGTGCGGGAAATTGTTCTGGGGGTATGTGTGGTAGGAATCGTCTTGCATCTATGAAAACCGCATGGCCTCCGGCAGGTTCAACGATAGGAACACCTGCATCCCGTAGAAGCGACGCAAGGTACTCTACTTGGCCGATACGATATTCGAGATACTCAAGCCTTGTAGATTCATACAAACCCTTAGCGATGGCCGCTAGCTCTCGACATGCCATCCCTCCGTAGGTGGGATATCCCTCGATTATGATCCCCAACTCTGTACATCGCTGATGTAAGTCTTCATCACGGACTCCGATCATCCCGCCGATATTGGACATACCATCCTTTTTTGCAGAGAAAGTGAATCCATCTGCGTAGGAAAACATCTCTTTTACTATGTCGTGTATCGACCTATCAAGATAACCGTCTTCACGATTTTTTATAAAATAAGCATTTTCTGCAAACCGACAGGCGTCTAAGAAAAATGGTATATTGTGCTCGGATGCCAAGGCTTTTACTTCCTTTATATTCTTCATCGAAACCGGTTGGCCGCCGGCGGTGTTGTTTGTAACTGTGAGCATGATCAGAGGTATTTTGTCACTGCCTTTCTCGTCGATGAATTCCCGAAGCTTATCTACATCCATATTACCTTTAAAATCCACTTCTTTACCGGAGTTGTAAGCGTCGTCTATAACGAGATCCACAGGGGTGCCGCCTTTGTGTAATACATTTCCTTTGGTTGTATCGAAGTGCATATTGTTTGGAACAAAGTCATCTTTCGATAAAAGCTGAGAAAAAAGGATATTTTCGGCAGCTCTACCTTGATGAACCATCACGAACATATCAAAACCGAATATGTCTGACACGGCTTTCTTAACGTCATAGTAAGAATCGCTGCCGGCGTAGGCCTGTTCTGTATTCAACATGGCACTCCACTGCTCATCGCTCATTGCAGTAGTACCGGAATCCGTCAGCAGATCTATAAAAACGTCACGAGCTTTAAGTTTGAATACATTGTAACCGTTATCTATCAATCTCTTACTTCGTTCATCTCTGGTAAGAACGTTCAAACGCTCGA
The DNA here is from genome assembly GCA_964454575.1 of uncultured Thermoplasmata archaeon. Taxonomy (GTDB): domain Archaea; phylum Thermoplasmatota; class Thermoplasmata; order Halarchaeoplasmatales; family Halarchaeoplasmataceae; genus Haladaptatiplasma. The sequence continues at coordinate 22,659 of CAYVTG010000019.1, read as the reverse complement.
CCATCTTTATCTTGAAAGGTTCAGGGGTATTCATCGTCTCACCCAGAAAGATATGACCGTAGTGTATTTAAAATTTTAGAGTAAAAGTAAAGCGGCCGAAGAGGCTAATAAGTTTGAGGAGGAGAAAATAAAAACCTCTTCAGCTCGCTTGTGTGTGCCGTGCATAGAGGTCTAGTATATATATCTTTGCCTTTTTAAAGCAGTGAAAAATATAAAAGGCACCACGGCATATTAAATTCAGACATGAAAAAAATCGGTAGGATAGAACGGATCCGTCAGATCACGGAAATTCTTCTAAAGCACGGTCTGGTAGATTTCATCAGGGAGATCGGATTGATGAGCTTCGTCTCCAGAAAAAAGATGGAAGCCAGTATCGAAAGGAGAACCAAGGATGTAGATGTTGAGGAACTCCGTTCGCTTTTAGAGGATCTCGGACCCACCTTTATCAAGTTAGGCCAATTTCTATCGTTACGTCCGGATTTGGTACCCGTTGAATTTGCCGATGAACTCAGAAAATTATACGAAGAGGCGACTCCGTTTTCATCAAGCAAGGCTAAAGAGATAATAGAAGAAGAACTCGGAGATAAAATAAGTAACATCTTTGATGAGTTCTACAATACACCTCTGGCCGCAGCTTCCATAGGCCAAGTACACGAAGCTAAGCTTAAAACAGGTGAAGAAGTAGTAGTCAAAGTTCAAAGACCGGATATACGAGCAAGAGTAGCCGCAGATATGGAACTTATCGGTCGGATCGCGAAGTTGATCGAAGATATAATCCCTGAAAGTGAAATGTATCATCCCAGCGATACCGTAGAGGAATTTAGAAAGATGCTGAAGATGGAGCTTGATTATTCCATCGAAGCGAGGAACGCTCAAAGATTTTACGATGCATTCTCAGAGGATCCAGATGTTATCGTACCTAAGGTACACTGGGATCATGTTACTAGTAAAGTGTTGATACTGGACCATATCGACGGTAGAAGTCTTAGACATGCCATGGACAAAGATGTCCCTGAAGAAACGAAAAAGGAGTTGGCTGTAAAATTTTCACATTGTATGTTAAGACAGTTTTTGATACACGGTATATTCCATGCAGACCCATCTCCCGGTAATATCCATTACACTGAGTCTAACAAGATAGTGCTTCTGGATTTTGGAGCTATAGGATGGCTTCCGAGCTCTCGACGAGATAAGATAATCGATATGTTCCTGGCATTGGCAAAGGGTGACAGCTGTGAAGTTACAGAGATACTCCTGGATATAGGTATAGCAAAAGGGGAGTTCAACAGAGAAGAACTCGAATGGGATATAGAAAACTTGCTAGAGTTATATAAAAGGAAAACAGACGTCCAATTCCGAGAAGGGGCAAACCAAGAGATAATGAATATAGTTCTCAAACATAATATCGCACTACCTCCGAATTTCATACTTATGGAGCGTGCTCTTATCGAAACAGAAGGTGTCTGTTCCGAGTTATACCCAGGTTTCGATTTTTTCGATGGGGCATCTCCCATAATCAAAGACGTATTAAAAGATCGATATGGACCAAGAGCTCAAGGCGAAAAGATCATATCTTCGTTACAAGCGTACCACAAACTAGGTACAGAATTACCACATAAACTCAACAAGATATTAGAAGGATTCGAAGATAGAGATTTTGCAGTATCAATAGAACACAAAGGACTGAGAGAGATGGAAAATACCTTGGAATTGATATCTAACCGTATAAGTTTCACCATAATCACTGCGGCTATAATCATCGGCTCGGCCCTTATCGTACTTTCCACAGAGCAGCCGCTTTTCGGACCTTATATATTCATGGTATCTGTTTTGATCGGTATCTGGTTACTCGCTATAATCATAAAAAGAGGAAGGTATTAACTCTATCACGCCTGTTCGATCTCTGCTATTATCTCGTCGATACGCCGTATTATGTCTTGTTTTTTCTCGCTCATTGCCATCACTTTTCCCCGTCGATACTGATGTTGTTTATATAGTTTTGGTTTGACACATTTCTAAATCGACACACTAAAATAGCTGTTGAATTATTAGGGTTATAGTATGTTACTGGTCATATTGAGCTATGAGGAATCCATAGACACCATAATCTGTGGAAGTATCTTACTTGCTATCTTCATCGTCATCTACATCTACTATTCCATAGGTTGGCATCCGTTCCAATCCAAGAAAGATAGATGCCCTCACTGCAACAAACCTCTTACATTCGGAGGAGGAAAGTGCAAGTGGTGCGGGGGTAGATTAGCTAAAAAACCCGTGGTAAAAAAGAAAAAACAAGAAAAAAATTTATTCTCATTCACCAAGAAGAATTTGTGTAAAGAATGCGGCACCGAGATGGAGTACCGAGAGAACATGGACAGTTGGTTCTGTCCGACATGTAGGAGTTACAAATAGTTTTTAAGGGACCGATTCGATAAGTATCATTGTGAGATACATGGATATAAAGGAAATCATCGAATCTATCGATAAGAAGGACATACCGGGATTGATAACTGCCCTTGAAGAAAAAACTGCCAAAAAGATAAAAGAAGGGTTTTATGGTACAGGGATCTTCAAAGCTAAGATCGAAAATGGAAAGATCACCATTCCGGATGTGGAAAAAGAGGCGTTAGGCCTATCTGACGGAGACGTCCTACAGGTATTCGTTAGAAAATTCAAGAAGTGAAGTAACTATAGCCTGAAAGTATCGTCAACTTCTTTTTCCAACAACTCTATCTGGTGTTTTTCCAGTGTGAGGTGACTAGCAGAGAGTATCAATATAGAATCAGTTACAGCTACTAGATCCTTTAATGATTGAAGTAGGTGGAAGACCGTTCTGAAATCGTTGTTAGATATCAAATACTCCAAACCCTCCAATAGGATCACACCCTTTCCATCACTAAGGAATAATTCTAGTTCAAGGCTAAGTTTCTCCAAATTCTTCGGTTTATAAGCATCCTTTCGATCTATGTTGGAGAGCCATATTAACGGTACATCTTCCAGGCCAAATTTTGATTTTACTTTTGCAGGATACTGTCGTGTCACACATATTCCCTTCAAACCTTTTTTCATGGTTTTTTTGAAAAGTTCAAAAGCATCTTCGGATTTTTTCTCCAATAAAAGATATGTACACCCATCATCCAATCTATTTGGTAGTTTCTGTTTTTTTTGTTCGATTTTTTGGGCTGCTTCTATTTTTTTTGTCGGTTGGAGGGATTCTTCATCAGGTCTAGTTTGGTTTGTTGTTACTATATTCATCTGCCTCGGCTTGGTTCCGTCTTCGTTAGATCCTTCTTCGAGTATCTTATCTATTAAACTGTAAAATACGCTTATATGTTTCAGAGCTTTGATGTAATCCCTGCGTTTTACCATGAGGTTCGCCTGTTTTAGATGTGTAACGGTTTTCGATATGTTCGCCCCCGACTTTCTCGCTCTATCTAATTTTTTCAATCCTTCTTTCATCGCCTGCTGTATGTTGGATGGGATACGCCTAACAAGAATGGTCTTGCTTTTTCTAAATTTTAATTCACTTTGCATTTTGTTTCCTGATTCATACTCCGTCTTTGCTTCTGAAAGGAGTTTTTCACTATCACGACAATCGATACCGATGGCTTTAGCGCTGCGGATAAGATCGTCCATCGTACCGAATTCGATATCTGAGGATGACACTACTTCTTTGTCCAATGCCTTTTTTACAATGTTGATCTCATTCATCGATTTTTTGAACGATCCGTCTATCTTCGCCTTTCTTGCAGTCAGAAGGTGGTCTTCATATTCTTGTTTATTTTCACCATCATAACTCATCAATTTGATCTCAAGTTCTTTGATCTCGTCTAATATTTTTTCTTCCAATTTGTTCACTGATTCATCACGAGCATTTTTGAGCCAATAGTGAGATTTATCTATGTCTCCCTTTCTGGATGCTGTCAATGCTTCGGAAATTGATCGTCTTTCATCCTTTAATTTCAACCCTATTTTCTTTGCGATCTGAAGTATATGATTCAACTCAGAGACTATTATATCCACATCTTCTTTCTTCTTTTTGCTTGATTTGTAATCTTCAAATCTTTTTTGTATATCTTCTTCTACGGTTTTCAACGTTGAAAAACCCTTTTTGAAGAAACCGTGTTCAACACTTTTCTTCGAAGAATTGATCGTCGATATCAGATCATCATGCTTTATCTTGTTATCTTTGAGTTTTGATATCTCAGATTTCATCTCTCGTGTAAGTTCTACAAATTCCTTCAATTTTTCACTCACTTCGATAGCTTCGATCCCCAGCCTTATAGCAGTATCAATGTCTCCTTTGTTCTTTGCTTGAGTAGCTTCTTTTAAAAGTTGACGGACAACATCCTCTGAAATTGGCAATTCTCGTATATGTATCAATTCTTCTTTCAAATCGGTGATCACCTCTTTGAATTCCTTTGATTTATCGATACCCTCTTCAACTTCAGGTACTTCAATTTCTTCAGCTTCAAGTTGTTCTATCTCTTCCAACAGTTCTTCTTCCCTGAGGGAAACCTCCTTTATCTCAACCTCAAGGATATCCGCTTCTTCTTCAAATATCGCACCGCAAACAGGACATTCGTTTAGATCTTCTTCAACTTCGGAATTGCATATCGGACATTCGAAAACGAATGACTCATCCTCCATCTCAAATCCGAGTTCCTTCTCTAATGCATCTAATTCGGCTTCAAATTCTTCATCATCTATGTCCTCAGCCGCACCCGTTTCCTTCATAGTCTTGAACATGTTTTCGACGATCTCTTCATCGTCCATACCATCTATGTCTTTCTCGATATCACCCATCAGATCGTCCAGATCGTCAAATTGTTCATCTTCTGATTCTTCCAATTCGATTATTATCCTATCTAATCCGCATTCCGGACATTCATCTGAATCTTCAGGTATCTCTGTATCACATACAGGACATATAATGGTTTCTTTTGACAGGTGTGGACACCTCTATTTAAAAACACATCTCAAACATAGATTATATATCTTTTGATTTTTTACTGTTGCCCGACTTTACATCTCACGCCTTCCTTCGCTATCTTATCTGCACTTCTCAACACGCTGTCGATCATCTCTTTTTACTGCTTTGACCATATCTTATTCGGTGTCTTTTTTACCCGAACCGCGTATTCACCGATAAAATTGTCCGCTGTTCAAAGTTCCTTTTGAAGGCTATCGTTTTTGTACGTTATCTCAATATGATATACTTCGTTCAAAGATTTAGGTCGTGGTTCGGAAAATGTTTACACAGGCCGATCGATGTATTGCGAAGGTACTGGGGCCGGACCTTGTTGTCTCTTTCGTAACAGTGCGGGCACGCTCCAAGTACCTCTTTGACTTCTGGTTCTGCCGATGTATAGAAAGGTTTTTTATATCCAATCGCACTGTAGTATATTAGAGATGGCATCATTGACGAGCAAAGCGAACTCTCTCCCAATACCTGACTCGCTCCCCAAGGAGATAAAAGCCTCTTCTAAAACTGGTTTTTATGAGGATGAAGGGGAGTTTTTAAACGATGCGGTTAAAACCTTATTGGCTGTGAGACGAGACCTGAGAGTTGCTATAGCTTGCGAATTTTACAAAGATGGAGATATCTCCTTTGGAAAAGCAGTAGAGATAGCAAGAGTGGATTACGAAGAGATGAAAAGAATACTCACTGGAAAAAATATACCGATCAGGAGAGGAGCAAAAACAGTAGAGGAGATGAAAAGTGATGCTAAAAGTCTGAGTGGGTAGAGTGATCATAGCGGATACCGGTTTTTTGTTTTTCTGAAGTATCTCTACGGAGTTATCTTCAAAAATGGTTTTTTTCGATCGATTTTTAGTGAATTATTGATTGTTATCACCTTACAAATCGAGATCATCCATATCTCTTCATGCATTCATCTGGAGTCACAGTTCTGTCATCTAAAAACCAAAAATCCTCCGTGTTGGAAGTTACGAAGATCAAAGGCGGTGTGTGGGCGTGAGCTCCTATCAGATAATCTCTAGCTTTATCTTTGAAATCGTTACCTCTGGATCCCCACCTTGCTCCTATCTCGGCTATTCCCGATTCTAACCATTCGACGTTTATGTTCAATTTTCGCAAAAGATAACGAAAATCAGTCGTATCCCCGTTCTTATTGATCTCATGCACGCACCACTCGGCAAATACTATCACCGGGAGTTTTTTTCTCCACGGTAGGATTCCAGCCAATTTAAAAAATCCTTTCTGGTGAATGTGTTCGTATCCAGGATCAGAGGAGGGTTCGGCATAAACTATCCCTCGGATCCATACCGGTCCACAAATCTGTCGATCAGATCTTTGGTTTCTTCTTTGTCCTCTATTCTCCATCTGTAAAAATCACGTATGATGTCGTATTCACGCAAGCTCGGATCCTTTTCAATACTCTTGATCATCGTATCGCCTATGCTCTTCTGGTGTCTACTTACATCTATAGAAAGTTTTTCTTCCCAGTAATGTAAGATGTCTGGTGGTATGTTCTCACGTGCCTTTGGGTTCAATCTCAAGTAGTAACAAAACATGAACCAAAAATCAGTCGATATCTTCTCCAGTTGCTTGAATTTCCAACTATCGCTTTCCAGTTTTGCCTCTATGAACGTCTTGACCACTTCGTACTCTTCCTCTATCTCTATGAATTCATGGATCGGGAACTTTTCGTAGGTATCTTTGAATATCGGTTTCGAGAGTTCTTTGTAGCTCTCCATATCCCAATTATAGGCGTTGTTCACACCATAGAATATTTTTCTCAGTTCCAAAAACTTTCTTTGGAAGTCATAAGGAGCATAAGTGTAGACTTCATCGATCAAAGCTTCAAAGTTGTCATTATATTTTTCAACCAAAGAATCAACCATATCTTCTATGGGATGATCTTTCAGATCTGTAAAATAATCGAGTTTATCATACTTCCAATCGACCTTTGTTTCATTTAATTCAACGTTTGTCCATTCTATGTTATACGGCATTTTTTGCCTGCACACCTGATCTCCGTATCTGTACCAATAGTGTGGTAATTTAAGTTGGTCCATATTTTTATTTAAAAGTGACAAGATCTTATTGAAAAAAACTCCGTTAGGTTTGTCTCCCGTGAGCACCTCATATCTTTGGACCACGAGATAAGAGGCGTAGTTGAGTAGTTTCTCGTTCATGGAAATTTCGTTTTGATGATATCTGTACATTTTAGCACCTCTATCACATGATACGTGAACATCTATATAAAATATTTTCCTGAATTCCCGCAAATATCTCGCGTGGAACTAGAGTGATGTTACGAGTAAGGGTGCGGGCACGCTTAGTGTGTCCCGATCCGGATGATACCGAATATTTTGGCTATCAGCCGTCTGTCGTTAGGAAGGTTACGACCGCTCTTTATATCGTCTCTCGACCGACAAAGCGATGTATTAACTTGTCCACCCGTAGACATGGAGCTGAAAAGAAGCAGCGTTTCCTGTTCGACCATATCGGGACAACAGGATGGAGATGCCGTTGAATCATTCTCTGGTGAATGCTACGTGCTGGAGAAATGGAATTTGATTGTCGAATCCACGGTTGTGTCTTCCGCACCATCCGGTACTACAACGCTGATCTCTATCCAAACGAAGTTGGCGGTCGAATTGCCTGCAAAATTGGAGCCCGATGCTGGATCTTCGTCATAGGCCCAGAAGTAATATCTCGCGTTGGGATAACCTCCCTTCCTGGTGGCGTTTATGGCATGGTCCATTTGACCGTTATCGGTGTACATCAGATTACCGGTGGTATTGTATCCAACTCCGCTTCCGATTATCCAACCCCCCTCGCTCCAGTCGATGCTGGTGCCGTTGTAGTACAATTGTGCCGTGGGATCGCAGTATTCATCCGGTATATTGGATATGCTGGCATTAGACGGTTTCGTGTAGTTACTGTGGGCGTAAATCCGTAAATAACCGTTCGTATCGCCGGTAACTTCGATCTTCGTTAAACGCATCTGTGATGGTGCCGTGTTAACTATGGCGAATGCATCTGGTATGGTAAGATTCATCCCGGGCTTCAGTCCGTCGAGACTTATCCTGATGGTACTGTTTATGTCTCGTGTTAATACATAGCCACCGTCACGCCTACCGGCGGCCATGAAGTCGATGACCTGCCCTGCCGGTGGAGTTATATCTATGTCCATCTCGATGATCAACGGTCCGGAGAAATGTTGAGATACAACGTTCGTCGGCGGGTATATGTTGATCTCCACCCAGACGAAGTTAGCGGTACCGTTCTCTGCTTCTACCGGTCCGCTGCTGTTGTGTATCCAGAGTTCATCTGACAATGTAGCGGATGCGGATGTCGTTGCATTTTTGTAAACCAGATCATCGCCGTTGTAGCCTTCACCCGGTCCCAGTACCCAGCCATCATCGTATTCCAATGAAGTACCGTTACTGTAGTAAAGCTGTGCGTCATCGTCACAGTAAGTGTTCGGTATCTCCACCAAAGTTTCGTTCACCGGTCTCGTCATGTTACGGTGGAGGTATACGTTGATATACTTCGGATCGCCTTTCAATCTGATGCTTCTGATACTGAATGTTTCGTTAGCCGGGTTGACCAATGCAAAAGCGGCGGGATACGTTTTGGCACTGCCAGCCACCCATTTATCCAGCTGTAATCTGAATACTCCTCCTTCTTTCTGCAGCACCAGATCTCCGTCCGGGTTGTGGTCTACAGCCATGAGTTGTATCGATTCAAGATGCCGGGTCACATTGAGAGAAGAGCTTGTTTGAACGCTGATGTACAGAGCGCCCCACAGCGAACTGATCATCAACAGCATGAACACTAAGAATGTGACGAACCGTTTGGTCTTTCCTTTTGGTAAGTAGATACCCATCATTCTTCCACCCAGAACCATACCATCCTACTGTTCGTTTCTCCGTAATCAGCGTCCGTGAATCCGGAGTCGTCTTCCGCTCGTACTATGGCTTTGTACAATCCACCGTATGAAAGTGTCGAGGTGTCGAAGCTGTAATTGTAGAGCTTCCAGGTGGCTCCCGTGTCCTCTGCACCGCCCATGTCGGTGTAATCTATGATAATATTACCGTAGGCGTCCTGTATGGTGATATCGGCGGCCGTTATCTGTGTGTTTTCGTCCGCTGTTACGTTGGCTTTGAAGTATACGGTTTCACCCATACTGTAACTGGCACGCCACTGGTCCGTCGGTGTGTCGGTATCCCTGTATGTCTTCACCCAGGAAACTAGTGAATTGCCCACCGTACCCAGTGTGGAGAACTCGTACCTGCTTGGATATTCCGAAGAATCGTAGTACAGATCCACGCTTGCCATACCGTAGGTCGCGCTGACATTGAACCACATCACTATGCCGTAGCCCTGGCTGATGGTAACGCTTTCCGTATTCAGATCTATCGTCTGGTTGTACCAACCGGCATCCTGATCCAGAGTAATGGTCGCCTCGGCGAATTTAGCACCGGTTTCGTTGCTGACGAATTCCAGATCGACTACGGGAGATCCGCCCAGTTCGTAAACGTAAGAGCGTCCTTTACCGCCCCAATCTGGTGCACCCACGATAAAGTTGGAATTTCCGTTATCATTCACATCCGCCGGAGGACCGTTGACGCTCCAACCGAATTTATCTCCCGTGTTTTCCCCCGTGAACGTGTGATTTGCGTTCGTCGTACTGATCTCGGTCCCTATATCCCAGCTGCTGTTTCCGAAGAACACGTACGCACTGCCGGTTCCATCGGGTGCGCCTATCACTACGTCGCTCTTGCTGTCCGTGTTATAATCGCCGCCTCCGCTCACAGACCAGCCGAGACTACCGCTACCCGTTATGATCATGTCCGGCGGGAACTCTGCATGGAATAGGAATCTGCGTACGGTGCTGCCGGAGACCGTCGATGCGTTATTATCGCATATGTATTTCACGTTCCTGGGACTCGTGGGACCCTGCACCGGCGTGGAGACGTTGAACGTTGTAGTATCGTCCATCCAGCGTTGAATCGGCGAGATACCGTCGTATATCGTGGTGGAGTACTGCGTGCTAATGTTGTACCAGTACAGCGTAGACGAGTACGTTACGTTCAGATACCCGCCTGTGGTGTAAACAGTGATGAAATACTGATGATAGTAATCCGGCGATATTGTCTGGCTAGCTGAAATCGTCCCTGTGACGTTCGTACTCTCGGAGTACCACCTCTCCTCGTCTGCTGTGACGACGTGGGGATTGGTGTAATCGTAGGCAGTACCGTTGTCGGCCCAATACCAGTTGCCGCTCTCAGTTCCGTAACCCGTGTCCACGGATCCTTCATGTGTGTAAGAAACGGGGATGTTGCCGCTTTCCGGAGCGTTGAGAACGTCATTATATTTGAAAGTCACATTCCACTGCTCGTAGTACTCCCCAGTTATGGTAGTCGATGTGAATATGTTAGTTGCCGACGGCGGTGTGGGTTCGTACCATCTGTGTTCCGGTGTCGAACCGGTGGAAAGGGACGAATACGAATAACCGGATGTATTATCAACCCACTTTTTGTATGAAACACCGTCATAGGGATAAACATGCTGATCAGCAGTGCCGTTCGCGGTGTACGTCACATCGGACGTATTACCGGAAGACATGGTGGTACCGGCATTGACAGTATTAGCTGCAAATGTTAGCCACCACTGCTCGTAGTACTCCCCAGTTATGGTTCCTGACGCCGTTATAACAATTGCAGACGGCGGAGTAGGTTCGTACCATCGGTGTTCCGTTGTCGAACCAGTGGACAACGACGAGTAAGAGTACCCGGTTCCGTTATCCACCCATCTGCTGTAAGCAACTCCGTCATAGGGATAAACGTGTTCCACCGTTCCATTTGATGTTAATGAAACATCGGAAGTATTACCCGAAGACATAGTGGTACCTGTATTGACAGTATTGGCTGCAAAGGTCAACCACCACTGTTCGTAGTAAGTTTCATCGTAACCGTTCTTGAACTGACTAGTGAACTGCCTTGGAGTCGGATTGAACCAACGATGGTTGGAATTCGAAGCACTGGATAGAGCACTGTAATTCACGTTGTTGGATGTCGAGTTATCCACCCATCGATATAAAGTCTCACCGTCCCATACTTGTATCTTACTACCTCCAGCAGACTCCCAAGTACCGTTGGCTAAATAGTCTACTTCGGCGTAATTGCCGGAATCAAGATTATCGTTACCAACGGTATTAGCGGTGAATGAATTCCACCACTGTTCGTAGTACTCTCCGGTTATCGTTTCAGAAGTTGTTATGGTGCTGGCAGATGGTGGACTAGGTTCGTACCATCTATGTTCCGTTGACGAACTGGAGGAATCAGAAGAATAAGAATAGCCGGTGGTATTGTCGACCCACCTACTGTAACTCGTACCGTCGTAAGGATTAACAGTCTGAGACCCAGTTCCGTTTGATGTGTAAGTAACGGTAGCATAGTTACTTGCATCCATCTGAGTACCAGCATTGATCGTAGAGGCTGAGAACGTCAACCACCACTGCTCGTAGTACTCTCCAGTTATCGTTTCAGAAGTTGTTATGGTGCTGGCAGATGGTGGAGTAGGTTCGTACCATCTGTGTTCCGTTGTCGAACCGGAAGATTCTGAAGAATAAGAATAACCGGTGGTATTGTCAACCCACCTGCTGTAAGATACTCCATCGTATGGATTGACCGTCTGAGACCCAGTTCCGTTTGATGTGTAAGTAACGGTAACATAGTTACTTGCATCCATCTGAGTACCAGCATTGATCGTAGAAGCTGCAAAAGTCAGCCACCACTGTTCGTAGTACTCTCCTGTGATTGTTGAAGAAGCCGTTATCGTACTCGCAGATGGTGGGCTTGGCTCGTACCAACGATGTGTTCCGGATGAAGATGAAGAAAGTTGAGAATATGAATAACCGGTGGTATTGTCAATCCATCTGCTGTAACTCGTTCCATCGTATGGATTGACCGTCTGGGACCCAGTTCCATTAGCAGTATAGGTGACCGTAGCATAGTTACTTGCATCCATCTGAGTACCAGCATTGATCGTAGAGGCTGAGAACGTCAACCACCACTGCTCATAGTACTCTCCGGTTATCTCTTGAGATGTGAATATATTATTTGCTGAGGGGGGACTAGGTTCGAACCATCTGTGTTCCGTTGTCGAACCGGAAGATTCAGAAGAATAAGAATAGCCGGTGGTATTGTCAACCCATCTGCTGTAACTCGTTCCATCGTATGGATTAACAGTCTGTGAACCAGTGCCGTTAGCTGTGTAGGTGACCGTGGCATAGTTACTTGCGTCCATTGCGGTGCCTGTGTTCATCGTAGAGGCTGTAAAAGTCAGCCACCACTGTTCGTAGTACTCTCCGGTGATCGTTTCAGAGGTTAAGATATTAGATGCTGACGGTGGAGTAGGTTCGTACCATCTGTGTTCCGTTGTCGAACCGGAGGATTCTGAGGAATATGAATAACCTGTTGTGTTGTCAACCCATCTGCTGTAACTCGTCCCGTCGTAAGGTTCAACGGTCTGAGAGCCTGTTCCGTTCGCCGTATAGGTGACTGTGGCATAGTTACTTGCGTCCATTGCGGTGCCGGTGTTGATCGTAGAGGCTGTAAAAGTCAGCCACCACTGTTCGTAGTACTCGCCTGTGATTGTTGAAGAAGCCGTTATCACACTCGCTGACGGCGGTGTCGGCTCGTACCATCTGTGTTCTGTAGATGAACCCGTTGATTCTGAAGAATACGAATAACCTGTTGTGTTGTCAACCCATCTACTGTAAGATACTCCATCGTAAGGATTCACCGTCTGAGAGCCTGTTCCGTTCGCCGTATAAGTTACTGTTGCGTTGTTGCTACTGTCCATCTGTGTACCGGCGTTTACCGTCGTCGCTGCAAACGTCACCTGCCACTGCTCGTAGTAATATACCTCGATAAGTCCGTTATTATCTCCCGCATCCAGCGATCCGCTCGGTGCATCGGGATTCTCAGAATCCCTTCTAATCCATCTATGATCCGCAGAAGAATTCCAGCCGTACCCGTTGGTCTTATTAAAGTAATATGAAGTACCTTTGTTGAAATTCCCGCTCACATCGTGTCCATCCCACAACCAGTACTCCGTTCCACCGATGGTTATATTGATGGCATTTGTCTGTGTTAAAGTGTCGCCAGCATTGATGGTCGTGACCCTGAAAGTAACCGTAACAGTCCCTCCCATCGCGGTAGTGACCACTGTAACATTCCCCTGCCAGCTGTACCATCCAGGACTTCCCACAGCAATTGGATCTATGTCTCCGATATATCCTACGTGCGCAACGGACCAGCCGGTGTAATTACCCGCGCCGGGACCGTAGTGAACATACCCCGCTTCGACAGCCGTATATGAAGACGACAGCGATGCACTGCCGTTGAATACGTAAACAGCGCCCGCACCAGTTGTGGTTCCAGTATCCGTGGCATTATAAGGTGCCCCGATGATGATATCGTCGTAGTTATCTCCGTTGTTGTCCCCCATGGAGAGCGAGTAGCTGAAGTTGTCGCCGCTCTGCGCCCCGGTGAAGGTGACATTGGCGGTGCCGCGGCCGTTGGCTTGGAGGATGCCCTGGGAAGTGCCGTTGAAAAGATATGCGCGGCCCTGCGGGTAGTCATAGGTACCGATTATGTATAAGTCATCGATGTTCCACCCACAGTACTGAACAGAGCCGTCGGTAGTTCCTAGGCCGAATCTGATCTGGAACGCGGGGTTATTGTCCGCGTACTGGGATACATCGTATTGAATGTAAATCCAAGCTCCATCAGACATGGTTGCCTCATTGGACCATATCTGCTGCCAAGCACTCCCGTCGTAAACCTCTATGTAAGCATGGTCATAAGAGCTGGTCTCAACACCCAACCATCTCTGAAATTGAAGTTCAATTCCCGTATATTTGTTAAGATCGATAACTGGTGATGTTGCCCAATAAGTTCTAGCCAAATTAGGTTCGTAATCTCCAGGGTTGCTTCCTAAACCCGTAAGATCAACGCCTAATACATTTGTACCAGAATATGCAGTATTTGGATCTGGATCTCCACCGCTCCCTCCTAAACCTTGAGGGGCTGTACGCTGCCATTCACCCCCCTCTAATTCTAATGTCCATCCTTTATCAGTGTCAAAATTATCATAAAATATCGTTGTGCTTGAACCTTGTCTCACCGGTGCCCCCACCATCACATCCGCATAGTCGTCGTTATTAGAATTCGCCCCGCCTTCGACACTCCACCCGAAGTCCGTCTCGTTATCACCCAGCAGCGTCGTCGTGTCCGCCGGGACGGTCAGCGTGACTGAGTGGAGCACGGGTGAGTAGTCATGGTTTCGAAGGTAGAACTCAGCCTTGAACTGTAGCTGGGTGCCCGGGTTAGTGAACTGAACGGTGCCGCCGTTGGAGGTAGCGTCGTCCCAGGTGGTGCCGCCGTCGGATGAGACGGAGATGTTGAAATTGTTTTGTTCGGTGATGATGTCAAACTTCATTGAATGTTGATAATCATAAACGGTACCTGTCGTATCATTTTCGGAACCCCATGCCCATAGTTGATGATCGGTTGAAGTGGCAGCGTAAGTATTAGGTGTAGAACCACTCGAACCTTCCCATCTAACTTCTAATATCAAATTGTTTATATTGTTATATGTAAATGTATTTTCAATATCGAATTCTAACCAATTTCCAGTTCCAGCACCGGTAATCTCTTTGTTACCGACCCGGTATACTCTTGTAGGTGTGAAACCATCATAATTATCGTTAAAATTTGTACTTAAAGATGTTCTTGAAGCCGAACAGTGACTCAAATAAAATTTCAAAGGACTAGTTGTACCAAAAGTACCGGTATCAGAATCTGATGATAACCAGTATATCTTATCGATAATTCCCCTACTATCTATAAGAGATTGTTCATATAAAATCTGAATTCTAGCGGCGCTATCAGTAACATAAAATGGTTCGGGCCTGCTAGATCCCGTACTATCTTGAAGTATTTTAGTAGTACTATCATTTTCTGTTTCATTACTCGCTTCCCAGCTTACCGTCGTCTCACTCACTGTTGTTCCAGTATCGTAAACCGAAGAGTGATACGTCCCATTCGGCGCATACGGGTCGAACCGCAGCCCCAGGTAGTCCACGTGCACCCAAGCGTCCTGTGTGGAGTCAGCAGTTTTGTTCAATCTTATCACCAGCCTGCCTCCGAAGATGTATTTCGTCAGGTTGGTGGTGTCGTTGACCCAGGCTTCGTTGCCGGAATCCCTTGGGATATCGATACTCGTGATCATCTCCCAGTCGCTGGCGGAATTGTTCCAGACGGAGACGTTGCAGTCGTTCGCTTCTTCGTAGCCGTAGAACGAAAACGTAGTCTTATTCTGGTAGTTTACGCCGTCTGAGATCTCGAGATTAGTGAAGTTAAATTCTACATCGTAAGCGTATCCAGTTCCTCCACTAGTGGTATAATTCACAACCAACCATACCTCAGAAACGTGTGGTATACCGTCATTACCACCAGGACCATCATATCCTTTACCATCAGCTCCTATTTGGACAGAATCTATCTCGTTCCAAGTCCAAGCAAATCCCGTATCTGGATTGGTATTATATTCTGTATATGCATCAGCCCAGATAGCGCTAGTTAACGGTCCGAGACTATCCCCGTCACTTTCAGTCGTACCTGATTTTATACTAGTCCGTACATCTTCAGTACCCGAAGCTCCCCCTCCATTTCTATAACGTATATATGTTCTGACCCAGTTGATCTCACCGCTCCCAGTTACATGGTCGGCGCATGAAAATAATGCTTCCTGCCAATTCCCTGTTATATCGCTTACTAAATATGTACCATCATCCTGATCATTTACATCGGAATAAATTCCACTAGACCATGTATTTTCATCACCAGAACCATCAGGTCTTAAGGTTTCATTGTATTTGGGACCGGGTATATCAGTCTCGTTTTCATATATATCCCATCTCTGCCCATCTTGAATTTTAGTGTCCGAGTATCCTCCACTACTCAGCGTTTCGTTATACACATTGGCTTTACCATCCACATCACTCGCCCCCTCGTTTGCCGATTTGTTGTCAAGCAGGACATCCCCGTTGCCTGCCGGAGGTTCCGTGGCGTTCGACTTCACCCTCGTCCTGTAGTAACTTCCTCGGTTGAAGTCCTCTACCGTCGTGTTCGTGTTCGTGAAAGCTAGACCAGTGGAACTTCCATGATAGATGTACGCCTTATCGACGCCTGGGGCGCCTATTATAACGTCCGTATAGCCGTCGTTGTCCACGTCGCCGGCTCCGGCCACGGAGAATCCCATGTATCGTATGGGTTCCGTGGTAGAGATTAACTTGGTGAGGTATTCATCCCCAGCGCTGTACGTGCTCTGTAGTGACCCGCTCCCTTCCAGGATATAGACCGCCCCTGCATCCGTGTTATCTCCGTTATCGTTGTATGGTGCTCCGAAAACAACGTCGTCATAACCGTCCCCATTCGTATCGCCTACACCGGCAACGCTGGCACCGAACTTGTCTCCGCTGGACTCGCCGGTTATGTTGATGATATCGACATCTACGTCATCGACATAGATGATCCCGTCTCCACCCTCGTCCGTTGACTGCTGCAAGATGCTCCAGCCGTCGATGATGTACGCGTTACCTTTATCGGAGCCTGGGCATCCGACGACGATGTCCTCGTATTTTTTTGTTGTTTCGTTCACCTCTCCCGCGGCATCTACGTCCCATCCGAATTGACCGTCGGGTATCGTCCCATATATCGTAACGTTCGCACTGCTGGGAAAGATATCTCCGCTCGCTATGTTTCCGTATCCGAAGAATACGTAAACCGCTCCGGTGTCCGTTTTCGACCCGTCAGCACTGTTGTTTGTCGGTGCGCCCACCAGCATGTCGTTGTAACCGTCGTTGTTTATATCCGCATAACTGATGTTCCAGCCGAACCGGTCCTCGTTTGTCGCATTACCGTAAAGAAACGGATTCATGTCTTCAAGTGCAGTCGGAGTTATCGGTTCAGGCGCTCTATTTATCTCTTCGTCATCGTTTGATATTATAGTTTGGGAACTACCGTCCGGGTAGTTCAGCACAAAGTCTGTACCGCTCGTGGTGACGTATACGAGCGAAGATGCCTTTATCTCTCGGGAAGTAGATCTTCTCACTGGTTCTCTGACAATCTCCGCAGATTCCTCAGCCGGCACAGGCGAACCACTCCGTGTTCTTGTATCCGGCTCATCCGCAGCAGATCTCTGATCTGTGAGCGATGAAGAAGAGCGAGTGGATGTGAGTTCCTCGCCATCGTCATCTTCGCTCATCAGCTCCATCCCACCGGAGATACCGGATGTAGCCGTTCCGCCGTTATCCATATCTTCGCCGCCGAAGTAAACGTAAGCTCTACCTCCACCGCTGTTGTACCCGGGTGCGCCGACAACAACGTCGCCGTAGCTGTCACCGTTAACATCACCGGCGGCGAACACACTCCAGCCGAACAGGTCTCCGTCGGTTTCGCCGGCCAGAGTAACGTTGGCGTTCCTTACGCTCAGATCCCACCATACCTTACCGCTCAGGCTAGCGTTATCATAGAATATGTATGCACGACCGGTGTTGTTTGAAAAAGGAGCTCCGACGATGAAGTCGCGGTAACCTCCTGCTGTCGAGTTCACGTTCCCTGCGCTGGCTACTGAGAATCCAAAGTGATCCCCAGTCGCAGAGCCGTTGATGATCATGTCCGCGTCGCCAGTGGATATCACCGACGGTTGACCCGAGCCACCGTAGAATACGTATGCACGGCCTCTTGCGCTGTCCCAATTAGGTGCACCTACGATCAGATCCGAGTAGCCGTTCCAATTCATATTCGATTTACCGCCCACACTCAGACCGAATCCCTCGCCAGCGGTAGAATATAAAGTAACGTTGGCCGGAGTTGTGCTCAGGTCCCACGTAGAGCCCCAGTTAGAACTGCTGTTGCCGTAGAATATATGCACGCTGTCGTTACCCGGTGCTCCGACGGCAAGAGCATCGTGTCCGGTATCGTGCCAAGCAGATATATTGCGTACGGACCATCCGAAGTTGGCACTCGCTTCGCGACCGATTATGGTCACGTTGGCATCCGCAGGGTCCAGAGGGCTGTTCTCGAATATACCGCTGTAACCAAAGAATATGTAAACCGCACCTCTCCCGCTGTCGTAATCCGGCGCACCGACGACTATATCGGAATAACCATCGCCGTTGATATCCAGCATGGTAACGTTCCACCCCGCTTGAGAACCGGTTGTACCGTTTATCTTGAGCTCGGCACCGGACTGCGGGTCCATATATAGTCTGCTATACAACTGATAGAAGGTAGTATCTGAACTCATGGCAGGTATCTGCGTCCAGTTGACCGTGCCGCCGGAGAAGAACCGTTCGAAGAAATCCGCCGATGCACTCCCTATAGTACCGTTTGTGTATCGAGAACCATCATTATGTAGATACTGCCTTGTCGGGCCTACAACGGGTTCCACTTCGTAATCAAAATTAGCATCTATCTCTGCGTAATGCACAGCATCCAAGAAGCTTGCTAAGATGAGCAAAACT
>CAYVTG010000019.1:0-4074 GCA_964454575.1 uncultured Thermoplasmata archaeon | reverse complement strand
CAAAACTATAACCAGGAGCACAGCCGACCGTTTCAGATAACTCATTATATACAAAAAAGGTGTTTTGGTGTATAAATGCTTTTGGTATAAATACCCATTCAAAGGTCAGTTATCTCCAAAGGAGATATCGGGGAATTCTTCAGTTTGATCCAGTGGATCGTTATGGCGGTAACGTAGCTTATGAACAGAATTATAGGACTCAATAGAACGAAGATGATGAGTGCGACTGCGGTGCTCATACCCGCTAATGTAAGGGACTCCAGTCCGCCGGGTGCCGACAACATCATGGGAACGATATATAAACTGATCATGGTGATGAGGCCTGCCGTCATGCCTGCAGTGAACAGCTCGGCACGCCACCGACATTCAAGATAGTAAGCTGTCCCTGTGGCTATTGCCACCATAACTGGTAGTATCCACATATCTACTCCTAGCCACACCATTGGAAGAGCGACCAGTGCAACGGAGGCCGCTGTTAAGGGCCTTTCTAGATCAAATTCGACCACATCCAGGCCTCGTAACCAATCGAACTTGCTGCTGAGCCATGCCGTGAAGGCCGTGAATAGCAGATAAAATTTGAATCCCGGAGTATCTCCCATGGTCTCGGTAGAGTGGTATACCTTTCTTGCGCGATAGTATTCCTTCCAGAGATTGTACTCGTCGATTACAAACGATACTATCAGCATCACCGCCATGGTAAGGCTGGCAAAGATCAAAGCGGTGAGTGCGTTAAGATATAAGATACCACTCCGGGGGTTATCGTTCAGAGTACTCGTTATCAAGCTACGAGGATAGAGTGCCCAGAAGGGAGAATGATAGTGATATACTGTGAATGAATACGTCCCTCGATCAGCGTGTTCGGGCACAGTTATGGAAAAGGTCTCCTCCGTAGTAGTGCGTGAATCTACATCGATGTATTCATCATCTACTTTCATCCAAGTACTGCCCTCGCCTTCGGCATAGGTGTAGATATTAACATGAACGAAACCGGGATTGTACAATCGGTGTGTACCGTTGATCACCTGACCCGGTCTCACGTATGAAAAAGCCTCGTCGGCCGGTTCTGACTGTTGACCCACACCGATGGAGATGTTGTAGTCGTCGTAAGCGTACCAGGTAGCCGGCATTATCACCAGCATGAATGCCATCACCAGTATCAAAAATACAGCCAATACATGTATCTTATTCTCTCTACCTATTATCTGACGTATCACCTTTCTACTTTCGTCGTCGTCATCGTCCTCTTCCGGTAAGATCAATATCATACCGATCAACATCACACCCGCGGTGATTATTGGAATGAATACGAGTATCCCCCCACCTCCGAATGCCCCTCCCAGCAGCAGTGCTAGGAGACCGTCGAGTGTGATCCACAGATGTCCGGCGAATGGTATTCGCAGTGGTTGGTTCCCTACGGAGACGACTTTACCGTGGAAGTTGGTACTCCTCACAGGGCGTTCGGGAAAATGTGGTCCCATCTGGTCGGCATATTCATTAGCGTCGCCCTTGGTTATCAACTCGATACCAGCGGTTCCTTCTCTTACCTCAATCACCCGGTGGGTAACCGTAGCGTCGTGTACGGAACTGCGGAATACGATGATGTCATCGACCTTCACGTTTTCTATCGAAGTCGGAACCCAGAAAACTATGTCTCCTCTGTGCATGGTCGGTACCATACTATCGCTGATTATCACTGATACCGGTGTGGGCTGTTCTGTATCTGTGATTATAGAAGTGACGCGAACGAAAAGTATCAAGAATATCGCGATTAGGATAATGTTTCCAAGTAATTTCTTCAGTTCCAGCTTCATCTGCACTAAATAAAGGGTCTGCGAATATTTATAACTAACTATCTGATTTTCAGATCATCTTAGGGTGTGTACGAGTACTCCGAGATATTTAAGGAGAAATAGATCGCAGAACGTCTTGAGGTTGCATCGGTCTATCTTCGGATTTTCTTGAAAGCAATGTATACAAAAGACCTCAAAGGAATGTGAATGGGCATCTATATGTTCTCAATGCAACCCCGGAGATATATTTTGCAAAAGCAGACAGAATACAATTGCTGAAATAAAATGTGTGATTTTTAGAAAGATATCCTCTTTGACACCTATATGTAAGCATCTAGATCCTTTGAGATAAGTCCTCTGATGAATTCCATATCATCTCTGACTTTATCTTTTGAAATGGATGGTTGACCCGGATAACGAGGAAGATTGTAATCCATCAATATCCTGTTGATCCTTTTACATTTTCCTTTTCCGATCTTATCTTTGAAATGTTTTCCGAATATTCCTCCCACATTGTGGGTCTTGTAATCCTTTCCTGTCTCTTTCAGAAGTACAGCTTTTAGAGCCAGTTCGAGGGAATGGATCGCGTTGAACATCGCCGGTTCCACGATATCCGACTCGAGATTTTCCTCTGCAGCATCAAGGTATTGTTGACTCAATTTTTGATACTCTTGTACCTCTTCATCATCTGCCATATTTCTTTTAGGTCAAAAATGTCTCCGTATATAATGATCCCCTCCTGTTTTATCTCCTCCAGCAGATCTTCTCCCTTTTTGAACTCAGAAAAAGTTTTGAATATCGGTTTTATCTGGTGATTGAGCTCCATATTTATCCCGGATAACTCCTCCTTGAGTTGATCGATACTTTCATTCGACCATCCTTCTTTTAAAAAGAGTATATCTATGTCACTTTTCCAGGTAGCTTTTCCCTGCGCTGTTGACCCGAAAAGAACTGTAAAAGGTACATCTCGGAGACTGTTGAGAAGGAATTTTATCTCTTTTCTGATCTCAGGTTGGGATATCTGTTCAGTTAAAATATATCGTGGGTCGAAAGAGGAATGAGTTTTGATATTTATTATCGAGGACG
Source organism: uncultured Thermoplasmata archaeon (assembly GCA_964454575.1). Lineage (GTDB taxonomy): Archaea > Thermoplasmatota > Thermoplasmata > Halarchaeoplasmatales > Halarchaeoplasmataceae > Haladaptatiplasma. Next base: position 1,198 of record CAYVTG010000019.1, on the reverse strand, counting down.
TTCCCGGATCAAACGATAAAAAGAATGAGGTCCTTCGAAGAGAATATACCGATTCCCTTCCAATCTCTGTAGTCACCATCTCTTTTCTTACTATCCCTGCCTCAAGCAGTTTCTCCAGATGTTTCAAGACACCTGATTTACTCATCTCCAAAGACTTTGCCAATTCTGTCAAGTTTTTTTCTCCTTCGATCAGGCGTTCTATGAGCTTCTTCTGCGCTTCAGGCGTATTCCAAAGTATCATCAATAGACCTATTTACTTATTAACTTATAAGTTTATCGGTTAATGTGTCTGATCATTTCGCGTTATGAAATCAAGAGTGACTACAGAGCTTTCCGGGAATATATTGTCGCCTGCTTCGACAGGCCGGATGATAAATATCATATCGTTTCGGAGAACTTAGTAGCTATGAAACAAGAATCCATAGAGTCTAGGAAGGAACTCTCCAGACTGGTGGATCACATCTGCCTTCTGGTGAAGGACCATGTCGAGAAGGAAGAGAAAGCGTCTTCCCCTGACCTTTAGATCATCTTGCCTTCCTTGAAGCCGAGAGACGAGTGCTGTGTTTTGTCCATAGTGTGTACGACGACCTCCTGACACCCAGCCTTTCTTCGAAGATTATTTATATGCCTGAGGATATAGCAAAGCCATATGAAAAGAGCCGAGATCATCGTAAAGGGGCGAGTACAGAGAGTGGGATACCGTGATACGATAGATCGACTAGCGTATCAACATGATCTATCGGGGTTCGTTGAAAATCTTGAAGACAGAACGGTTAAAGTGGTTTGTGAAGGAGAGGAAGACGAGATAGAGAAGTTCATAGATGATATCCGGATCGATAAATATCCTATCAAGGTTACTGATATCGAGGTGGGATATTCGGAAGCTACCGGGGAATTTGAATATTTTGAAATTGTAAGGGAAGACGATATTATAAAAGCGTTGTACGAAAGCATGGATATTGCCGCGGAATATCTTGGAAATATTTTCAGCGAAACTAAGAACGTAGGCGAGGAAGTCAAGAACGTAGGCGAGGAAGTCAAGAATGTAGGCGAGGAAGTCAAGAAAGTTGGCGAAAAGGTAGACGGTGTCGGCCAGAAAGTAGAGCTGAACATCGAAGAGACCAAGAATGTAGGCGAGGAAGTCAAGAAAGTTGGCGAAAAGGTAGATGGTGTCGGCCAGAAAGTAGAGCTGAACATC
>CAYVTG010000018.1:19769-30449 GCA_964454575.1 uncultured Thermoplasmata archaeon | reverse complement strand
GTGCCTATGTTATAATTGTCAAGGATGAGTAACCAGGAATTCTGTCCCACACCCCAAGTTACCGATATATTTCCCAACAGCCAAAAATTTATGACTATCTAGCAGATGTACTACCATGAAGAGAGCGCTCATACTCACCGACGGCTACCTGGATAGATCGACTGCGAAGACCGCTCACGGTTTGTTGAGATACAGTTCACGTTACGAGATAGTCGGGGTGATCGATACCAAGTTCGTCGGCATGAGTACCGATGATATATTACCTCGCTGCGATCCTGTTCCTATATATGCATCCGTTGAAGATGTCGATGCGGGCATCCTCATAATCGGTGTTGCCACCATAGGAGGATTCTTGCCTGATACCTTTAGGGGGCATGTTAAAACCGCCATAATGCTAGGTATGGATGTCATCTCCGGGCTGCACCATCATCTCAGCAGCGATGAAGAGTTGTCGGCACTCGCCGAAGAATACGGTGTGACACTCACAGATCTAAGAAGATCATCGCCTCTCGACCAGCTCCACTACTTCGCCGATCGTAGGAAAGACATCGGAGCCAAAATCGTACCCTTCATGGGGACCGACAGTTCCATAGGCAAGAGGACCGCATTGCTGGCAGTTTACGAGGAATTGAAGAAAGATCTGCAAGTACAGTGGGTGGTCACGGGCCAGACGGGACTTCTACAGGGTGCAGAGTACGGACTCCCTCTCGATTGCACCATCCCGGACTACATGGTGGGCGAACTCGAATATCAGATATGGCGTGCTTGGGAAGACCACCTCCCTGATGTTATACTCGTCGAAGGCCAGGGGAGCATATCCCATCCGGCCTACGTGTGCGGTTCCAGGGCGGTCCTAGCTGCCAGCCAGCCCGACGGAGTGATACTGCAGCACTCTCCATCCCGTAAATACCGGCACTACAGAGAAGACGAGATCAAATGGCCCATGCCCACTGCAAAGCAGGAGATCCGGATGATCGAGCTATCCTCAGGCGCTCCGACTATCGCTCTGGGCATCAACCCGGAGAAGATGAGTGACGAACAAGTGGCCGAGTGCATTGAATGGTACGAAGAAGAACTCGACATACCGGCGGCCGACTGTCTGAAGGAACCGGGCAAGCTGGCGGATGCGATACGACGGATACTGTAGAGATTAGATATGTAAGATGTTGTTTATAAAGCCGAATTTTTGATCTCTTCGAATATCCGCGGAAAGTCCTGCAAGCCCTTTTTTATATCTTCATAGGCGATCCTGTGATCCATGAACCCGTATCTATGAACGAGTAGATTTCGAAAGCCCTTCATATCCTTGATGGTATCTATGATTGTTTCATCCATAACACCTGATTCTCTGAGCTCATCGAGCATAACATCGTCGCTACCGGGAACTCTAAGGTCATTGTCTTTGAGCACGATCGCACAGATATCCAATACATTCTGTATAGCAAATTCGATGTTCTTGTATATCCCGTCCCTTTCGAGTCTGCTCATATCGAGAAAATCTTCGTAATCTTCCGGAAAGTTTTCTTCCACCAGATCCACACTGTCTTTCGCTTCCGATAGTTTGTTCAATATCCTTTCATTCATAACTCAGCACCTTCTATACCTACCTTTCCGTACAAAATATATTTGTATCTCGGTTCAAAGTCGTCGTACTCTTTGACGGTACTCCGGGCAACATCGTGAACGAAGCCCTTGTCATCGCAGTATATTAGCTCTCCCTTGAATACCTCTTTTCTGACATACAGAGGAAGTAGCTGAAACATCTGGATATCATATTTATCTGGAAATGAACCGCTTATCCTGAGCAGAGTTCTATGAAGTTCGTGTCTATCGTCGATATCATAGTAGAGACACACGTCTATATCCGATCTCTCCGTCATCTCTCTAGCGGCATATGAGCCATACAGATAAACGAATTTGAGATCATCGAAGTGCGGGCAGCCACGCAACCTGTCTATTACTTCCTCTTTCATGATATCATGATATCTCGTCTCGATGTTTTAATACTTTTGCTCAAGGCGATCTTGCTCATGTATCAGAAAAATAAATATATCCAAAACACCTTCTGGTCTCCAGGTGGTTTTATTGGAAAAAACCAGGCGATGCAAAAAATGCGGTGAGCCAGGCTATCAAGACGATGTATACTGTGAAAGCTGCGGCGCGAAGATTGCGTAAAATGCTAGTGTGCCATTTTGCATTCTTAATACTCTGTAATTTTATATTATGCAGAATAATGTTCAAATCAGTGTTAGAACTGCATTATGTTTTAGGTTATATAAATATGAAACATACTACGGATATAATTGAAAGGGGTAAAAAAATGAATCTCCTAGTCGCAGCAAGCTGCGGGGTATAGGTATAAAATTACGTCAAAGCGTTTGAGAATGATATCCCTATCTCCCATTGTCCTGACTCTTATCAGATCATATCTAGATCTTTATTTCTCTCGCCATCAAGTTCTTCAAACATCAACAGATCATCGTGTTTCTTTATACGGAAGGTAGAAACAGTGCCATCGTATATGCTGATCTGTACCCGGACCATTTCTATACTGAGATCAAACTGACTCTTTACACACAAAATCTCCTTTACTTCGTCTACCGTTATACCAAAACTCTCCCAATTCGCCATTTCCTTCTCCAACTCGATCTCTGAATACAACTTATCTTTGATCTCTTCCCGAGTCATTTGTTTTATATCATGGGAAAACATGATAGATAGATAATGTTCTGAAAGATCCAACTCCGGGTCTATACCTATCTTTTGACCTAGATAGCCAACTCTGTTTCTCAGCTCTAGCAAATATTCATATCTCGTTCTGAATTCGTATATCTTGTTATTCATCTCATCGATAAAATCCTTGGAAAGAAAGTTATAGGTTTTATCGTTCATTTCCGTGAACTCTTCGTATCCGCAGTCACTATCGGCCATCTCAATAACCTTTTTACAGATCTCGATCAGGCCCTCTTCTTTTTTTCCCAATCTTTCTGTGAGTTTTTCAAGGTCATTATCAAACGCATGGTGTGATTCCAATGCGTGATTTAACGCTTTGATATATTCCTCGTAGTCGATATTCATCATTTCTACAATAACCTGTGCCCCAATATAATTTTCGTAACTGTGAATTTGGGTATGTTATTCACCAAAATTTTTTCAATATAGTAATCCTTCAAGAATAGACCCTCATAAACATGGAAGAAAAGCTTATTTTACACCTCAACACATCTATCCATGTGATATTATGGTCAGTATATACGGAGGAAAGATATATCGATACAATAATTGGCTCTACCATATAGTAGAGCGTAACGAAGATGAAGTGAAGATATCTAGGATCACGAATCCCGAAACTAGTTTCTGGGTAGACGGGGCTGAAGTAGAATTCGTCAGCGATATGTTCCATGTGAAGGATGATCATGAATTGGAAACGTGTTACGATGCATTGGGAGTGTACGGAAGGTATACCCAGGAGCTCGATTTTATAAGAACTTGTGGAAGATTACTGGAGGATTATGCCAATATGAAGAGGTTCGATATAGGTAATTCTCGTAAAGAATTTATCGAACACCTGGCGGAAATGGACATACTGATAGAACAGATGAAGATACTCTTTACCTATGAAGAAGAGTGGGAACATATACGGTCTCAGAAATTGTGGGATCTGCACATGAGCATCGAAGATACATTAAGATGAAAATACGCATCAATAGATGTCAGTAACGCATATCCGATCTCTATCTACATTGTTACCCTAACTTGCTTAAAAATTCCTCGTAATTTTCATCTGAGCTGGTAGGGTCTATAACACCTTTGATAAAACGCACGATCAACTCATCTAAAACGCTGAATGCATCAGTCATAGATACATCCGGACAAGCCTTCAGTAATTTGTCGTTTTTGATACTAACTACAGTATCTGCTATCTTTTCAAGCTCACCCAAGGCTTCATTGGCCTTATTCTCATATCTGGTACCTTGGGCTTTGAACGGTATCACACAAATAACAAATACAAGAGTACCGTGTTCCTTAGCTATCTCTGCAACCATAGGTGTCGCGGTAGTACCAGTTTTGCCACCAAGCCCGCATACAAGGAACGCTATATCCGTATCTTTCATGATATCATTTATGAAGTCCCTCTCTTCTTGATCCAAACCCTCTGATGGGAAGGTATATCCATCTCCGGTATTTTTACCGATCAAAAGTTTATTTTCGATGGGAACAACGTCTAAATGTGGGGCATTAACATCCATTGCAAACAGATCTATCCCGTGGATGCCTACCTTTGCCGCCCTACGTACTATGTTTAAACCTGTACCCCCTATACCGATGATACTTTTTCTCAGTTCCAACGTTTTCAAAGCTTCTCGTATTTCTTTTTCGTCTTTTATCTTCATTAACTCACTCCAATTCATATTTTAGATTGTTGTATTTAAACGTATTTTCTCCTTTGATTCTGATTATATGTGTAATATCTTAACATATAGGACAAAGGTAGCCTAATGATCATCTTCGGTATCACTTTCAAAAAGGCACCGGTTTTCATCTAACATTCACCTCTATACCTTTTGCTTCCAGCAACCCTCTCAACTCCTTCACAGAGTATCCCTCCAAGCCTTCCGTCTTCGGATCCAGATGCGGCGGCCGGCTCTCGTAATTCTGCAGAACGTACCGCTTCAATGGAGATATTGACTTGAGCAACTCCAGCACATCCTCGGGAGATACCACTCCGGGCACCAGGGTGGTCCTGAACTCGTGTTCGATACCGGATGATTTGATCAGCTCGATAGATTCCCTTATATCATCAGAATCAACGTCGCCCATGGTGTGATATCTCTCGAAGGTAGTCTTCACGTCCATGGCCAGATAGTCCACCATATTTCGGTCTATGATCTCCCGGAGGACATCTGGCCTGGTTCCGTTGGTGTCCAGTTTTATCAGATACCCCATCTCTTTGATCCTACCGATAAATCCCAGTAGATCGCTCTGCATGGTCGGCTCACCGCCTGTAACACAAACAGCCTCGAGCTTGTCCTTTCTTTGCTCTAAAAATTCAAAGATATGCTCCTGGGGGATCAACGGTACATTACCCAAAACAAGATCCGTATTGTAGCAATACGGACACCGAAGATTGCACCCGGCGGTCCAGATGATCGCACTCAGATGGCCGGGGTAATCCAGCAGAGATAGTTTCTGCAGCCCGCCTATCTTCATGCTTCTACCTTCGAGGAGCCGGTGAACATTTTACGGTGAACGAACTCCTGACCTTTACCTTCGTTCCACTGGTCTACCGGTCTCAGATAACCCACTACTCGTGAGTATATTTCGCACGGTACTCTTTCTCCATACTCCTCACAGCGGGGGCAGTACTGATGTTCACCTGCCAAGTATCCGTGATTTTTACAGATACTGAAAGTCGGTGTAAGTGTGAAATAAGGCAGCGTATAGTTCTCGGCGATAGTTCGAACCAGCTTTTTTGTCGACTCCGATGAAGGAAGTCGTTCACCCAGGAACGCGTGGAAGACGGTTCCACCGGTGTATTTACACTGCAGTGGTTCCTGGAGATCCAGAGCATCGAAGAGATCGTCAGTGAACCCTACGGGCAATTGGGACGAATTGGTGTAATAGGGGACCGATCCTTCACCTTTGTAAACCTTTATACCGGGATATTTTTTAACATCTCCTCTAGCCAAGCGATAGCTAGTACTCTCTGCGGGTGTGGCCTCAAGGTTGTGCAGGTTACCGGTTTCTTCTTGGAATTCCAGCAGTCTTTCACGCATGTGATCGAGTACCTTCTCAGCAAATTCGATACCCTCTCGTGTAGATATATCCGCTCCCGTAAGATTCAGGACTGCCTCGTTCATACCTACTATTCCGATGGTGGAAAAATGATTTTTCCAATACTCTCCGAACCGTTCTCTGACATCGGAGAGGTAGAATCTTGAATACGGATGTAGGTTGCTGTGGGTGAGTTCTTCGATGACCTCTCTTTTAATGCTCAATGAGTCCCTAGCCTTATCCATCAAATCATCCAAGCGATTCATGAACTCATCTTCATCTCGAGAAAGGTAACCGATCCGGGGTAAATTCAGTGTAACCACGCCGATCGAACCTGTCTTCGGATTGGCACCGAAAAGTCCGCCTCCACGACTTCTCAATTCGCGTTTGTCCAGTCTAAGTCGGCAACACATACTCCTTGCATCCTCCGGTTTCATATCGCTGTTGACGAAGTTTGAAAAATACGGTACACCATACTTTGCAGTCATCTCCCAGATAGGATCCAGATCACTATTATCCCAATCGAATTCTTTGGTTATATTGTAAGTAGGTATCGGGAACGTGAAGGGCCTATCTGCGGCGTCACCGTCGAGCATCACTTCTGCAAATGCCCGGTTTATCATCACCATCTCCTCCGAGTATTCACCGTAGGTCTCTTCCTGCATACTACCTCCTATTATAACTCCCTGATCCCGCATGTATTCCGGAGGTTCCAGGTCCATCGTTATATTGGTGAAAGGCGTCTGGAAACCAACCCGTGTAGGCACGTTCATGTTGAACAGGAATGTCTGCATCTCCTGCTTTACCTGATGGTAGTTCAATCCGTCGGCCCTCACGAATGGTGCTAATAATGTATCGAAGTTGGATACAGCCTGGGCACCGGCGGATTCTCCCTGCAGTGTGTACAAGAAGTTGACTATCTGCATTAGGGCAACGCCAAAGTGCTTGGCTGGATCGCTTTCTATCTTTCCCCTTGCCCCTCGGAAACCTTTCATCAATATCTCCTCTAGATCCCAGCCTACGCAGTAAGCACCGAGTGTTCCGAGATCATGTATGTGGATATCTCCTTCCATGTGCAGTTTACTTATCTCTGACGGGTATAGCTTGTTCAACCAGTAATTAGATACTACTGTCTCGGTTGTATACACATTAAGACCCTGCAGTGAGTAGCTCATGTTGCTGTTTTCCTTGACCTTCCAATCCATCATATCTAGATAGTTGTCTACCACTTCGATCTCTTTTAGCAGCCCGCCGACCTCGCGTATATCATGATGCTGTTTTCGATACAGTATGTAAGCCTTCGCAGTCCTGTATTCTCCAGACTCCATCAGCACTTTTTCGACGATGTCCTGAACACTCTCCACGTCTGGTATCTCGCCTACGGGCGTCTGTCCTTTGAGTATTTCAACGACCCGGTCCGTTAGCGCCTCTGCTGTTTTCAGGTCTTTGTCTCCCACTGCCAAGGATGCCTTCCATATGGCATTTGTTATCCTTACAGGGTTGAAATCAACCACTTTCCCATTCCTTTTCCTTATCTTTCTTATCATTTACTCTTCTCCTTAATCAAATTTTCAAGCTCTTTTTCAAAACATGTTATATCTGCAAAACGGCGGTATACCGATGCGAAACGTATGTAAGCCACCTGATCCAACTCTTTTAGGCCGTCCATTATCTTTTCACCGATCACTTCGGTGTTTACTTCTCTATCGCCGCCTTTCCGTATATCCCTCTCTATCCGGTTCACCATCTCTTCTATCTTCTCCACCGAGACCGGTCTTTTCTCGCAGGCTTTCTCTATTCCTTTGCGGATCTTTTTCCTGTCGAACAATTCCCGGCGACCGTCGCTCTTAACGACGTAAAGCTCGATGGGTTCGATATATTCATAGGTAGTGAACCGTTCGCCGCAGTTCAAGCACTCCCTTCTACGGCGAATGGTATCCCGGGAAGAATCACGGGAGTCGGTCACCTTTGTGCTATCATCGTCACAATAGGGGCATCTCATCCAAACCACCATATGTTGTATGTTCCATGTCTATTAGGTGCAATATGATGTATGTATATAAGAATTTCGGTGTTTTCTGTACATTTATTTTCTCCTCATAGGACATCAAAAACATATAATAACAGTAAAAGTCATGAATGACCATGGATCCTGATATGAGATTGGTGAAATACATCGACAATGCTATCAACAGTGGCGATAGCAATATCCTAGTTCCCGCCTCACTACTATCTGCTGCAAGTCCGGAAGGCCTGGACGCCGTTTACAAACTGTGCAAACTAAACGATGTGGAGCTAGTGGTTGAAGGATGAATTTGGTATGGATGCGGAAAATTGATAATAGATAAACCGATTATAACATAGATATGATCTACCGTCTATTGACTAACAAAAATCCCATATGGTGTACTGACAGTCTCTATCGCTCTTCAACTGCAATCTCTTTTGGCGTTGAAATGACGGAACTCGGATTAAAAGCACCAAAACACGTCAATCCCCGGGCTAGATTTTACTTCACCGAGCGTGGCTGGGAGGAGATCGGAAAGAAGCTTCTGGAAAAAGCCCATCGGGTGGGTATAGAGGTTAAGGTGATCAAGAAGAAAAATCCTAAGAGAAGTGATGTGGTATGGGGTGACCCTTACCAGGTAGCGGTACTGCCGAAGAGTTAAATGTGACCGAAAAAAATATCATCATCTCTCTATGACCACACCGCCGTTCTCCGGCTGTGCCACCCAGATGTGGGCATCTTTTCCCTCTTTATCCAGCCATTCCGAGATACGCTTTTTTACATCGGCAGACTTCTCTTTAGTGGTCAAACCATATGCAGTGGGTCCCCAGGAGCTCTGGCCTGCACCGTAAGTTATGTCATTCAGTTTATCTATGACGTCTGCGATGGCTGGATGGAATACACCTCCCTGGTAAGTAGAAAAAGATTCGCCTACCAGCCGCTGTAGTTTTGCCAGATGATAGCCAAAGTCTTGGATGTCGCCGTTTTTGATGGCGGGTAATATACCCATCAAGATGTGGTGTGAGATACCTCTCGGATATCTGGCATCGACCTGCAGCTCATCCATTATCGGTCGTTCTTCGTTTTCATCGTAACTCTGTATCTCTTTGGGACATACGATAACGAATCTCCAATCGTCAGGAACGTCAAAATGTGCAGTTAGAGGCGGTATCTCCTCCGGATGCGCTTTGCCCCCTTCGAGTATAAATCCGCCGTATTTGAAGCCGTATGTACCGATAGCCGAGTACCTGCTTCTACCGACTACCTCTGCTAACTTATTAAGACCAACGTCGTATCCTTCGTTTTTCAGTATCCCCATGCCCACACCCATGTGCAGCTGTGTGGTGGAGCCCAGTCCGATATGCCTGGGAACCTTTCTCAATACTTTGATGTGGTAACCTTCCTTCAATTCGTGATAAGCCGATATGTTATCATATACATCTCTTACTTCCTTGACCACATCTTTATCGCCTTCTACCTCTAATCCCTCTTCAACCGGTATTATCTCTATACGGAATCCGCCTTTTATCATCACTCCCAGAGCACCGTATTCCCGTATGAACTTGCGGCTCATATCTATTATCCCGAAGTGCAGCCGGGATGCAGTTTCTATCATCATCTTACTACCTCCAGATCCATCTTGTACTTTTCTATCTTATCCATCTTCACACCAACTCCGAGACCAGGTCCGGCACCGAGCCATAATCTTCCGTCGGTAAACTCCAACCCGGAGAACACGCTGTCCGAGAGCATGAAGTGGCTGTCCAGGTCTGCATATTTGATACGCTGACTACTCAAAGCAAGTTGAGTTCCTGCGGCTATTGAAGGTATCACTTCACCCATGCAGCCCACCATGGCGTCCACACCATATCCTTCTATGACCTCTACTATCTTACGTCCGCCGGTGAATCCTCCGCATTTCATCAGCTTGATGTTCACCATATCTGCGATCTCTTCGGTGCATACCTTCTCGGCCATCACATGATCCTTCATGGTCTCGTCGGCCATTATGGGTATCTCACTCTCGGCGGTCACTCTTTTCAGACCTTCAAGATCATCTTCCTTTACAGGCTGCTCGATGAATTCTATATCGTATTCCGCCAGCTTATCACAAAGTGAGATAGCCTCTTGGACCGAGTAGCCCTGGTTGGCATCCACCCATAGACGGATATCCGGCCCCACAGTCTCACGAACACCACGGATACGGTTGATATCCTCCATAATATCCAATCCTATCTTGATCTTGAGTGCCTTGAAGCCCTTTTCCTTATATTCCAGAGCGTGCTCTATACTCTCTTCGTAGGACATTATGCCTATGGTTCTGTCGGTCAAAACACCCTTCGTGATACCGTCGAACAATCTTTTGCCTTCCAATTTACCTTTCAGATCGCGGATCGCTATATCCAGCCCTGCAAGGGCGGAAGGACTCTTCGGAAAGGCTGCCGACAGTTCGTCCCACAACTCTTCGAGCAGTACTTCTACACCGAGAGCGTGTTCTTCCATCCTACCGAGAGTGCTGAGTATAGATTCCGTAGTCTCTCCGGTTACGCTGTTGGGCGTACCGTTACCCCAGCCTTCAACGTCTCCGCTCCGTAAACGAACGATAACGTTCTCAGCAGCCAATCTAGCACCGGTAGCTATCTTGAATATCTCACTCCGGTCTATGGAAATAGGGATGATCTGCATCTCATCTATCTTCATTTGAATACACCTCTTTGTAGTATTCACAGATATCTGTGAGCGGACATATATCGCATCGCGGATTCCTCGGTCGGCATATTTTTTTTCCGAATTCGACCATCAATCGGTTGATCTCTATCCAGTATTCCTTTGGGATCTCTTCGGTCAGAGCTTCCTCAGTATCGTCGGGCATCTTCGTATCTACTATACCCAGCCGA
>CAYVTG010000018.1:0-19759 GCA_964454575.1 uncultured Thermoplasmata archaeon | reverse complement strand
GGTATAGCGGGTTCGTTGAAACCGTAAACGAGAACACAGTTTGCTGTTTTGCGACCTACGCCGGGTAGAGATAGCAATTCATCCATATCTGCAGGGACCTCCCCATCGTATTCTTCGTCGATTATCCTAGCTACATCGCGGATCCTCTCGGATTTTACGTTGAAAAAACCGGCTGGACGTATCAATTCCTTAACTTCATCCAGGGGCGCTTTGGAAAGTTTCTTGGGTGTATCGTACTTCTCGAACAGCGCCTGGGAGGCGACGTGGGTATTGGCATCCTTTGTACGCTGGGACAATATGGTCGATATAAGCACCTGGAAGGGAGAGCGTTTTGGAAGCTCATCGCTTTTTGGATTCTTACCGGGAAATGCGCCTACGTCTATGACCTCTTTCAGCTGCTGCATCATCCAGTGGTAGTCAACTCCGTCATCCATGGATATCTATCTCCTCTAATCTGTTTCTGACATCTCCCAGAAGGTAGGTCGAGCCGGTCACCAGTATCAGATCTCCTTCGCGCCACTCCGTCTTTGCAGCTTCGAGGGCATCTATACCGTGGGTAAAGGCACTCACAGGGCAGTATTTTTCAAATTCCTGTGCCAGTACCTTGCTGTCGAGCTTTCTTTCGCTCACTGGCTCTGCAGTGAATACCATATCGCTCAGGGGAGCGATCACCTTAGACATCCCTTTGTGGTCCTTGTCTTCCAGTATACCTATCACCAGCAGTAATCGGTTATGTTCTACCCCGCTCAATCCCTCTGCAAGTGCTTCCATACCAGATAGGTTATGGGCCGAATCGAACATTATCGCTGGCTTTTCACTGTACGATTCCATCCTACCTCTCAAAACAGTATTCTCAAGCGCATTTTTGATGTCTTTATCCTCTAAATCGTAACCCTGCTCACGGGCTCCTTCCACCAGGCCTAGAGTAACGAGTGTGTTTTCCGCCTGCCAACTTGCGATACCGGGTATCTTAAGAACACCGTATTCAGGCATCTTCAATCTCAGGGGCTCGGTAAGTATCTCGTGTTCACGTTCGAGTGCATAGTGAAAGTTCGCTCCTCTTTCGGTACATACATCCATCAGATATTCTCGTATATCAGGTTCCTTAACACCGGTGACGAAATAATTATCCTTCCGTATGATCCCGGCCTTCTCGAAGGCGATCTCCCTCTTCGTATCGCCTAGATACTGCATGTGGTCGTACCCGATAGTGGTCACCGCAGATGTAAAGTGGTCGGAAACGTTTGTAGCGTCCAATCGGCCGCCCATGCCTACTTCGAGTACGGCGATATCGACTTTCTTGCGGGAAAAATACAGGTAGGCCATGGTTGTCAATACTTCGAAGAAACTTGGTCGTTCCTCCGGTCTATTTCGCTCGATATCCTCTAGTACAGGTTTCATCTCTTCGATCAGGCTCCATAATCCGTTCTCGCTTATGTTCTCACCGTCTATACTGATGCGTTCCTCAAAATGGTCCAGATGTGGTGAGATGTATTTGCCCGTTCGGTAGCCACTCAGAGACAATATATTGCTCAACATGGTGGTCACAGAGCCTTTGCCGTTGGTACCCGCTATCAGTATCGTATCGAAGTCGTACTGTGGGTCGCCGAAGTTAGAAAGAAACCTGCGTATCTTATCGAGGCCGAGCTTCACACCTTTGCGGTTCAGCGAATACAGATAATCTTCCGGTTTATCAAAATTCTCTATCAATGTTTGAACACCCTGTATCCAGTGAACACCATGCTCATACCGTGCTCGTTGACGGCATCGATCACTTCCTGGTCACGTATTGAACCGCCGGGTTGTATAACCGCGGTGATGCCGGCTTCCGCTGCAGCATCGATGGCATCTCTGAACGGGAAGAAAGCATCCGAAGCCATGGCGCAGCCCTTTGTTTCGCTTTGAGCCTTCATGTGGGCGATCTTAACAGAATCCACTCTGCTCATCTGTCCCGCGCCTATACCTACGGTATGGTCCTTTCTGGCGAAGACGATGGCGTTGGATTTGACGTGTTTGACAACCTTCCATGCGTACTCCATTGCAGCTAACTCTTCGTCGGTAGGCTTCCTTTCGCTGGTTACTTTGACGTCTGAGATATCGAGTTTCTTAGTGTTTCTTCCCTGTATCAGTAACCCTTCGGCGACCTTTGCATATACCACGCCTTGCGGCTCTGTGTTCCATCCCTCTAAGTCCATGATCCGCAGGTTCTTCTTTTTCTTCAGTACCTTCAGGGCTTCATCTTCGTATCCCGGAGCGATAACTGCTTCCAGGAATATCTTGTTCATCTCTTTTGCTAACTGTTTGGTCACCTTACGATTTACCGCCACTATACCTCCGAATATGGATATAGGGTCGCATTCGTATGCCTTTCTGTATGCCCCTAAGAGATCTTCCCCCGATGCGATGCCTGAAGGGTTGGTGTGTTTGATAGCCACCACAGTAGGTTCTTCGAAATCCTTGGCCATGTCCAGACCGGCATCGAGATCTAGTATATTGTTGTACGATAGAGTCTTACCGTGGAGTTTTTTGGCCTTGAGTATCGAGCTCTCAGCCGTACTCTCAGTTTGATAGAAAGCTGCACTCTGATTAGGATTCTCTCCGTAGCGGAGGTCCTGTATCTTTTTACCTACAACAGAATATTGTTCGGGATATTTTTCATCCATGTATCTACCGTGCAGATATCCGGATATCTCAGCGTCGTAGGCTGCGGTGTGCATGAAGGCCTCTACTGCCAGTTCCTTTCTTAATTCGGCTCCGATATCCCCTTTATCGTCAAGTTCGTCTAGTATGCCGTCGTATCTCTCCGGCCGGCAGACCACAGTAACGTATTCGTGGTTCTTAGCCGCCGCTCTCAGCAGGGCAACACCGCCTATGTCTATGTTCTCCACAGCATCTTCCAGTGTATGATCACGGGATATCACATCTCTGAAGGGATACAGATTGACGGCAACCAGAGATATCTCCGGCAGCGAGTGTTCTTCCACTTCTTTATCATCGGCACCGCGGCGGTATAATATACCACCGTGAACTCTGGGATGCAGGGTCTTCACTCTACCGCCGAGCATCTCCGGAGAGCCGGTAAGGTCGTCTATCGTTTCCGCTGTGATACCGCCATCATTCAGAGTTCTGGCTGTACCTCCGGATGAAACTATATCGTAACCTGCCTTTACAAGGCCATCTGCAAAATCAACTATGCCTGTTTTATCGTAAACGCTCAAGAGGGCTTTTTTTGGCAATTATTAACACCAATTCAACCCCAAACAACAGCTATTTGATAAGCTTTACTCTTATCGCCCGTGGTTCGATATGTTAACCAGACCAGATCTATATGCACATTGTACCACCGTCCAAATTGTTCTTGATTTTCATGGGATAAAACTCTATTATTCACGCCTGTTCGACCAATGATATCCGGTTTACTATGTAATCGTTACATAACATAATGTAAATAGTTATGTAGTTACTACACAACTACCACAAGGTTTATTATGTTGACGCTACATAACATACATATGGAAACGCAGGAGATCATCAAACTTTTACAGGATCTCAATCCTCAGTGGGAGAGAGAAGAGATAGAATTCGAAGACCATATCATACCGAGAGAATCGATGAAAACTTTGAAAGACATAGAGAGGACCGCAGGGATAATCGGGCAAAGACGAGTGGGGAAAACTACCTTACTTCTGCAGTTTCTGGAGCAAAGAGCCGGAGAGATAGGTTGGAAGAGGACCTGTTATTTCTCCTTCGATATCAGGCAGATAGATGTGAAAAAGATAGTGGAAACCTTCTGTGAAGACATACTGGGTGAACCCGTATCGGACCTCAACGGTCCTGTGCACTTTTTCCTGGATGAGGTTCATAACACCGAAACATGGAGTAGTCACGTAAAACTCTTCAAAGATCATTACAACCAGATCGATTTCACGGTGACCGGTTCCTCGGCATCTAATGTGGTAAAAGGGGCGGGAGAAGGTCTCGTTGGCCGGTTCTCCCCCATAAGATTGTACCCCTTCTCTTTCAGAGAATATCTGCAATACCATGGGGTACAGCCGGAGAAGTTAGAGCTCAAACATCTTAAGCTACCCGAAAGAAAGATCGCCATCATGTTCAGGGATTACTTCAAGAAGGGCGGGCTCCCGGAGCTCTACAGCTCCAAAAGACCTCTGGAAGATCTGGAAGAAAATCTGGACCTGATCTTCTTCCGAGACATGGTGGAGCTTTTCAACGTGGGTAGGAGTTCCATACTTAAAGATATGTTTCTTCTTCTATCTACACATACGGGACAAAGGATGAGTTACAACAAGTTCTCCACAAGTTTAGACTCAGATTTCCGAACGGTGAAAAAATACCTGGGTTACATGGAAGATTCTTACCTTATACAGCGCAGCAGACCTTATACAAGATCCAAGCATAAATCTGTCAGAAAAAATCCAAAGATATACATGGAAGACCATGCTTATAATAGGATATATCCTGCTAAGGAAGGACTTATAGCGGAAACCATAGCATTCAACCATGCCAAGAGATTGGAAACGCC
The DNA here is from genome assembly GCA_964454575.1 of uncultured Thermoplasmata archaeon. Taxonomy (GTDB): domain Archaea; phylum Thermoplasmatota; class Thermoplasmata; order Halarchaeoplasmatales; family Halarchaeoplasmataceae; genus Haladaptatiplasma. Next base: position 15,219 of record CAYVTG010000018.1, on the reverse strand, counting down.
CTTCTATTTCCGGGACCCTGAAGTAGATATAGTTCTACCGAAAAACGGTCTACTGCTGGAAGTCAAATACGGTAAAACAGATATAGATAACCTTGTGGAGGCTGCTGAGAAGACCGGATTCAAACCATATCTGATAACCGAAGACACATACGATTCCAGGACCATCAACGATATCGAAGTGAAGTTCATCCCTCTATATGCCTTCTGTCTCTGCGTATAAATAGCTGGGATGTAACCTACAAACTGAGCGGGTTTTAATTTTTCTAACACCTCTTGGTTGTGGTAGGATGTTCTTTGTAATATATTACCTCTTCGGTCGTATTCGAAGCCGGTTGCCGATGCATCCGGGTACACGACCGTGGTCAGACGGCCTTCGGCATCGTAGCTGTAGGTGGTGCGTGCGCCGTCGGCTTCCGTCACGCTCGTCCGGAGAGTGAATCTTTAAGTGATATACCGTACGGGTACCCACAGAAAATGATAAAAGTCCCAACTGCCTTTTACCTCGTATGGAATACAGGACTTTCGCTCCAAAGGATTACGATTCATTACTCCGACTATGGGACATCTGCGAACTACCGTATAAACCCAAAGGTAGAGATACACGGGAGCGTATCGAGCGAGAGGTAGAAAAACAGCCCGAATACTGGAAGGCGGTTTACGACGACAATAAACTCATCGCGATAATAGTCGGTACCGACGACGGCAGAAAGGGCTGGCTCAACAGATTAGCCGTACTGCCAGAATACAGGAACAATGGCATCGGCACCCGGCTGGTCGAGCTGATGGAAGAAGAGTTTTACCGTAAAGAGATAAAGATAATCGGTACTCTTATCGAAGGTGATAACCCGGAGTCGATGAGATTCTTCGAGAATCTGGGATACGTAGATCTGGATATAAAATACTACTCTAAAAGAGAGAGTGACGAAACCTAAAGTGCTCAAACCTCTGCGATATCGAACTCTGACTTCAGTATGTTGAACTCACCGGGATCCATGGCTTTTGGATCGACGGAAACGAGCATTATACCTTTGTTAGATTGGGTAAGGTCTCTTAACTCCTGAAGATATTCGAACATCGGTTCGAACTGATTGTTGGATATCAAGAATTCTATACCATCTATGATGAAGATACTGTGCTTTGCAGAGAGGTATCCCTTTATGATCTTGAACATCTCTTTGTCGTACCTATCGGGCTTTATACTGTTTATATCGCCGGAACCGTCAACGGTGCTGAGCCAGAAGATGGGAAAATCTCTTGGCGCTTTTTCCATTATCTTGGGCGGAAATACTCTAGTGAAACACAGTCCGGGTGCTCCCTTTTCTATGGCGGTAAAAAATATGTCGTATGCGGTCGTGCTCTTGGGATCGTCCAGCACGATGTAAGAATTACCCCTTTTGATCGCGCCAAGGTTTATCTCCTTTTTCTCCTTCCCGGATTCAGATACTTCTTTTTCGATCTTATCCTTTACTGGGACGACCTCTATATGATCGTCTTTTATCCTAGCGATGTGCTCTTCTTCCAGAAGGGCGGAGATGGTACCTGCGATGTAGCCTGCAAGGAAGAAGTCGTCATCTATCGTATTGTCGTATGGTTTTACCTTGATCAGATCATCTAAGACGGCTACGTCCATATTGGTCACACCGGTGTGAACCGCCGTTAATGCGGCCTTATTGGTCAGTTCGTCACGGCTGCAGCTTTCTCCGCTCACCTGTACTACCGCTTTACCCCATTCACTGCCAAAGCGATAGACGGCGAAGTCTGCTTCCTTCTTACCGGAAGACTGCAGTATGGTTTCTCTAAGGTATGGTATTATCTCTGTGGGCATGGATACAAGAGTTTTCATATAGCATCACTATCCAATATCATTTCACCAAGTTTTTTGAAAGCCTTTTCTACATTCTCACCGGTCCTCGCACTGGTTTTGTAGAAGGGAAGATCCTGACCTACAGTCTGGTTCTTCATGGACAACCATCTTCTCATCACGTCCTGGGGTATCCTTTCGAATGTGGGTACTTCGTTGTAGACCTTACGATAATAATTGACTATCTCTGAATAGTTTTCTAGCATGAATCCGTGAAAATCGGAATGCGTTCTACTCGATTCGTAATCGTTTATTATGTCCACTTTATTGCCTAACACGATAACGGGAACACGGCCCACGGCGGCGAAAAGATCCTGTATCCAATGGTCGATATCATCGAAGGTACTTCTGCGAGTTAGATCGCAGACGATTATCGCACCGTTGGCACCGGCGTAGTTAGATGCGTGTAGGCGTGAACTCAGTTTCTGACCGTATATATCCCATATGATCAATTTGAGCCCGAACTCAGACAGCATCTTTTTCTTTACGTTCACACCGATGGTGGTTATGTAATCGTCATCGAACTTATGCTCTACGAACTGACGAACCAGTGAAGTTTTACCTACTGCACCGCTTCCGAGTAAAACGACCTTCGCCGATAGTTCGTCCATGTAGACCGTAGATTATCCATGGTATAAAAAAGTAATCTCCTCTACAACCGATCAGGCTCCACAACGGTGACCATGATGATTATCGTACCGATGATCCCCAGTATCATGGCAAATATGAAGGGCGACTGCCTTCCGTATAGGTCCGAAATCAGCCCGCTCATTATCGAGCCTCCGGCCCATGCCAGGTTCTCGAAGAAGGTATAGATGCCCATACCCCGACCTCTTTTACTGATGGGCGTAAGGGTGGTAACAAGGGCGGGTATGGAGGGCTTTGCTATGGAGCGGCCCATTGTGTATATGGAAACGATGAACACCAAGGTGTAAAAGCCGACTGCAAGAACGATGAATCCGCTGAATACCGCGGCTATGATGGCACCGAGAACGATCATCTTTTTGTGACCCACCCGGTCGGCTATACAGCCAGAAGGGAACATGAACACCATCTGTACCACCCCCATGGCGGTGAAGAGCATACCTATCTGGAGACTGTCGAGACCCAGTACACCCATACCGTATATAGGGAGCATGGGGAAAAGTGCGGCCAGGCCGAAATAAAGTGTGAATGCACCGAATGAGATCCCCAGGAAGGTCTTCGGATGTGGAGTTATACTTTTCAGGTATAGATAGGGACGCAAAAGCGATACCTTCGGTAATCTATCCGATATCTTATCCTCATGTTCATCTGGGACGAATGATTCTTTCAAACCGAAGAACAGTGTAAGACCGCTTAACAGTGCAAGCAGCGATGTTATAAAGAACGGCATGGCCAGTCCGTATCGGGTGGATATCAACCCACCCATCATGGGTCCTACGGCACTGCCGGTGGCGAACATTAGAGTATACAAACCCATGGCCTTGCCCCTGTCTTTTTCCTTGACTATATCACCCACGTAGGCCATGGCTACCGGCCAGACCAAACCCGAAGCCGCCCCCTGTCCTCCTCTGTACAGAAATAACTCGGGGAGTGTATTTGCAGTACCGAAAAGATACATCACCACAGTGTAAAGGAACATGCCAAATACCATCAACGGCTTTCTACCTATCTTATCAGCCAGCCAGCCGCCGATCGGAGATGTAGCCAGTCTCACCAGTGCAAAGATACCCATCATCAGGCCTACCTGGGTATCCGTAGCGCCGTACAATTGGGCATAGATAGGTAAAAAAGGCATTATCAGTCCGAAACCGATCATGCTGACTAAGATGGCAAAGGAGAGTATGAGCAGTTGTTTGTACTTGATAACCACTAGAAAATCATCTAAGATACCTCGGAATCCGTAGCTCTCCTTAGGGGCATCTTTCATCCATTCTTCATTTACAAGATATAAATAAACGTTTGTATCACCATGCAAGGATTAGATTATATACCACGGATGATATGTGCAGGCATGGTCGAGTATCTGGATATAGTGGACGAAAACGACAAAGTGGTCGGTCGCTGCACGAGAGAAGAAGCACACTCCAAAGGAAAGCGACACAGGACCGTGATGTTCTTTGTACTCTCACCCGACGGTAAAATAATGGTGACAAAAAGAACAGATAACAAGGATTTCTTCCCCGGATACCGCAGCGTGGTGATGGGCGGGCACGTTAGCTCCGGTGATACATACGAAGAAGCTCTTAAGCGAGAAGCGAGAGAGGAGATCGGAACATTTGGTGACTATAAAGAGATAGGTAGATTTACGAAGGATATCCCCGAAGAGACTGAGAACGTTAAGCTGTATACGATAGAGGTCGATCCGGAAGACGTACGACTATCCAAGGACGAGTTCGTTGAAGGTAGATTCATACCCCTGAATGATATCCTAAAAGATGTAGAAAAAAGTGACGACTTTCTACCGGAGACAAAACAGGTACTTGAGATGTTTTGCCAGGGTTGAATTCACTTTTCTATATACCGTCTTTAACTAATCCAAGATGCTTGAACTCTTCAAAGTTATCCGGGATATTCTCCTTTACTGATGTGATACACTCTTCTATCTCTTTGATCTTATTTCGAACTATATCGTCCCTCATGCTATCGCCTCTTTACCGATGTAATCATAATATCTGTGTTTGAAATCATCAAACTCCTTTATCGTCCGATATGCTATGTCATATAGTTCTAACTTATCTCTCCGGTATAGAACGTCACCTTTTAACACCTCTTTTTTCACATAAAGGGGGAGTAACTGGAATATCTGGACATCGTATCGGTCATCGAAGAGATCGGAGAGTACCCTGAACCTGAATCGGGAAGCTTCATCGCGACTGCCGTCATATCCGATGCATATATCCACATCCGAATCTTCGGTTGCCCGACCTTCCCTTTGGGAGCCATACAGGATTATAAATTGGACCTTATCGGATTTATCCATATCATTCACAGTTTCAACCACTTTGTCCGTATTCATGTTTTCCAGCTTGATATACAATAAATTCCTTTATTATAAACATTGTTGAAACGAAAGTTCATGGAGGAAAAAAGATATATCTAACATAACAATCCGCCTAACGGATAAGATGGCTGAAAGGCTCGAAGACGCTAAACCTACCAGGATGGAACTGCTCCGGCTGAAGAAGCGTAAGATGTTAGCTCAGACAGGGTACGATCTGTTGAGTGAGAAGAAGGACGCCCTGATAAACGAATTCTTCAAGGTAGTTGACCAGCGACGGGAGTATCGTGGTAAGCTGGAAAAGATGCTTTCTCCCAGCTACAGAGCGTTGATCCAAGCCGAGATGACCATGGGTAGAAACGAGATATCCTCCATCGCAAAGGGCGCCAACAAGATGGGCGGGGTTGACATAGAAGCGGACAACATAATGGGCGTCAAGGTACCGCTCATGAAGGCAGAGATACCGGAAGAAAGATTCTACGGCTTCGTGGATACCACGGTAAAACTCGACGAAGCAGTATCTAAATTCAAAGAAACACTTACCACTACGATAAAACTGGCCGAGATCGAGGGACGACTGGACAAACTTGCAGACGAGATAGAGAAGGCTAAACGACGTGTCAATTCATTGGAATACATCTACATACCCAGGCTCGACGCCACCATAAAGTACATAGAGCGGCAGATAGATGAAAGGGAGCGAGAAGACTTCTTCAGAAGGAAGAAGATCAAGGCGCTTATGGAAAAGAAAGAAAAAAATGCTTGATCGGTGAACAGATTGAAAAAACTGATAGAGGCCTATTTCGATACGCCTGAAAGAAAGGCGAAACTATTTCTGCTTATCACGTTAGGCCATATCTGGGCGGTTATCGCCATGATAATAGGCGTTATCGTTTTTTTGTACCTGGTACTGAAGAACACAGGAGCCATATAAGATGATAGATCTACTGATATCGAACTGCAGCGAACTACACACCATGGAGGGTCCAGAAGGAGCTCGAAAGGGAGATGACATGAAAAAAACAGGCTGTATAGAGGGCGGTGCGATAGCCGTCGATAACGGCCTTATAATCGATGTGGAATCTACAGATGTATTATCTGATCTATATCAGGCCAGAGAAGTGCTGGACGCCGCAGGTAAGACGGTCATACCGGGATTCATCGATCCGCACACTCATCTTGCCTTTGCAGGTTCAAGGGAAGACGAGCTGGTGATGAAACTCCAGGGGAAGACATACATGGAGATACTGGAAGCCGGAGGCGGTATCCTAAAAACGGTAGGGATGACCAGGGATGCATCCAAGTTGCAGCTAAAGAGTGAGATGAAAAAACGTATGGACACCATGCTGTCCTACGGAACTACAACGGCAGAGGCCAAGAGCGGATACGGTCTGGACATGGATAACGAGGTAAAATGCCTTGAAGCCATAGGAGAGATGAACGAAGAGCATCATTTAGACCTAGTCCCCACATACCTAGGTGCACACTCGCTACCTCCGGAGTTCCAAGATACAGGAGATTACATAGACTACTGCTGTCAAGAAGTTCTTCCTGTTATCGCCGAGAGAGATCTGGCAGAGTTCTGCGACGTGTTCTGCGAGAAAGGGGTTTTCGATGCAGAAGAGAGCAGAAAGCTGCTGTCGAAGGCAGCTGAACTCGGTATGGGTATCAGAGTTCACGCAGATGAGATAAAGAACATCGGGTGCAGCAGGATGGCTGCTGAGATAGGTGCGGTATCGTGTGAACATCTGGTGAAGACAAGCGAAGAAGATATAGATGCCATGGCGCAGAGCGGCGTCATCGGTATACTGCTGCCCGGAACACCTTTTATGCTGATGGAACACGAGTATTCACCGGCAAGAGAGATGATAGAGAGAGGTATGGCTTTGGCATTAGCTACGGATCTCAATCCCAATTGCTGGACAGAGTCCATGCAGATGATCATAACTCTTGCCTGCCTGCAGATGAAGATGCACCCCTACGAAGCGCTTACGGCGTCGACCATCAACGCGGCTAAAGCTATCAACAGAAACGATATAGGTATGCTAGCCAAGGGTAAAAAAGCCGATATAGTTGTTCTGGATATACCTAATGTACTACATTTGCCCTACCATTTCGGAGTAAATCTGGTTGAAAAAGTGTACAAAAACGGTGTTTGTGTGGTTTCAGATAGTTCATTCGCCTAGAAAGGGTAATAGAAAATGTCTCAGTGCCCATAGGTGCGCTCGTTGATGTCCACGCACAAGCACGCTCAACCCAGGTATATGAAAATGCAGTTCAGGTCGGTTTCCTTCAACGGCTTCGATATCGTTTATACCTTGTATAGGCATACTGTACCATGATTTACCATCGGATAGTATGATACCGTCGTTGGAAAGGTATAATTTACCCTCGCCAGAACCGATACTGTATTCCTTACAGTTGTCCGTGATCTTGAAATCAAAATGGACATCGTCGACTAATTTTACGTACATCTACTTTATTCAGCCATCTCCTTATATATAAACTTTATTTTTTCAGCTAGCTTGGATTCCAGCTCGTCAAGGTTGCTTCCAGTCATGGCCGAAACAGATATCCTGCCTGGCATCTCCGTTCCAATATCGGATTTATTGGCAACCTCTATCATCTCAACGTCCGGAAAGTCCCGGCGAATATCTTCTGCTAAAGCTATCTGGTCTTCCAGCGGGTAGCCGCAGGTGCCGGAAGGGTCGAACACGAAGACGATAAGATTGGCAAGATGTTTCAAAGCGCTCACCGCCTGCATCTCGATCTCGTTCCGTTCTTCTTCTGTTCGGTCCAGCAGACCGGGAGTATCCACCAGCTGACATTTGTAAACATCAACCATGAAATGACCTATGCCGACTTCCTGTGTGGTAAACGGATAAACCGCTACTTTCGGTCTCCCCGTTGATAGTTTGGAAACCAGCAGCGACTTACCAACGTTCGGATAACCCGCTATCACGGCAGTGGGTATGTCCGTTCTTATGTCTGGTAAAGAGTTAAGTTTCGTTCTTGCATCTTGCAAAAATTCCAAATCATCGTTTATCTGTTTGAGAAATGAAGCCGTGCGTGCGTACGCCTTTTTACGTAAAACGTCCATCTCACCGGTTTCGCTGGTTTTTGATACCTTTCTTGCAGTCTCCATCAGCACCCGTTTGATGCGGCGCCTGGCCCAGTTAAGGGCTCCTAAACTTTTCTTTAGACGATCGGTATCCAGGACTATGTCTATCACTTCCTGGTAAAAGGGAGGTAAATTCTCAAAAGACGGAAATTCTTTTTCCAACCTTTTAAGTGTAGATTCTATCGCTTTAGAGACGGTGTTCAGTTTCGCCAAAGTAGTGTTCTTTATCTTTTCAGTGTGCCCTTTACCACTCTTCGAAACTTTGGAAGCTCTAAGAAAGGCCTTATCGATGAGTTGGTCCGCGTTCAATACCGTGGTGATCCGAAATTCCATACAGAAGCGATATCTGTTCTAACGGATAAGTTTAACGGAACAGAAAAGTTAAAAAGAAAGGTCGTTTACCTCAGGGTAGGTGTAACAAATGGAAGACAAAGACCTCGTCTACGTGGATTATGATGTCTGGATACTCCCGGGCGAAGAAGATGGAGAAGAGATGATCTTCGATACGACGGACAGGATCACTGCAGAGAAGGAAGAGATATTCGATGAGAATGAAAAATACGGTCCTAAGCCGGTTATATTAGGGAATGGAGAGATCATCGAAGGATTTGAAAAAGCACTCATGGATGCGGAAGTAGAAAAAAAGGGCTCCGTCGAAGTGCCGCCTGAAGAAGGCTTCGGTAATAGAGATCCCCGTAAGATAGAATTGTTCAGTCGTCGAGAGTTGGATAGAAAGGGAGTCGATATCGTTGAAGGAGGAAGGGTACAGATGGATAACCGCATCGGAACCATCATCCAAGCCACGGCAGGCCGCGTTCGTGTGGATTTCAACAATCCACTGGCCGGCAAGACCGTTCGCTATGATTTCACAATCACCGAGAAGGCGGAAACACCGGAAGAGATAGTCAAAGCTATACTGTTAAAGGATTACGACGACGTCGATTTCGAGGTCGAAATAGGTGAAGATACCATAGACGTAATACTCCCCGATGTTTGCAAATACGATCAGGCATGGTTCGTAGCTAAGTACCGGGTCGTCGGCGATGTAAGAAACCTCTTGGATACAGAAACACTGAGATTCATAGAACCTTACGCTACCAATGAATCTGAGGAAGAGGCAGCGATAGAAGAGGGAGCCGATGTGGAAGAAGCCGAGCAATCTCAAGAGGAAGTCGAAGAGGAAGGGTCTGGGCAACCTCAAGAAAATTCCGAAGAGGAAGGATCCGAACAACCACAGGAAGAGGTCGAAGAGGAATAGGGCTGATCACACGATATTTATAAATACAGTCATCCCGTTCATCCATCTACTCACCGAGTGATGAAAATGGATAAACTAACCGCCCTTGCAGTTGTGTTGATTTTAGTGCTGATGTCCCTGGTTTCCACAGGGTATTCCGTGGATATTGACGACGGGCCGACCCGTACCGAACCCCCCGTTCTGATGGAAGACCGAGACCCCATCAAGATAAACAATGATGAGGAATTTAATGCCACCGCCACTAATTTATCCTGGAATGGAAATGGAACCGCTGGAAACCCATACATCATAGAAAATTATACTATCGATGCTAGTGTTAACAACACAGGTTACGGCATATACATAGCAAATACCACATATCATTTTATTATCAGAGAATGTGAGATATTCAATGCAAACCATTCTGATGATGACTACAATATGGGTGCAGGAATTGTACTGATAAACACCAGTAACAGCAGGTTATTGAGGAACGATATTTACAGCAACAACATCGGTGTGTATGTAAGAGCCAGTAACAATATCACCGTACGAGGTAATCAATTATATTGGAACGCAAAACCCGGTGTATTTTATGATCGAAGTTCGAGAGGTGTCATACGGGGAAATGTGATCATCACTTTAACCCAAGCCGTTAAGTTGCTTGAATCAAATGAAACGGCAGTAGTTGCTAATTACATCCGCGGATTTACAGGCAACCTAACCGGTGTCGAACAGATTTCGTCTTCTTTCACCGTTATAGGTTACAATCATATCGAGGCTTTTAATCACGGTATCAACGTAACGGATGGTGGCGGAACTCATATACTTTACAACACAATAAAGGATTCCGGAAACAACGGTATGTTCCTTTCGGGAACGAGTGACAATCGGATTTACAATAACAGGATCTACAATTCAACGAAAGAAGGAGTGTTCCTGAATGTATTGAGTTCCGGAAACGGGATATACAAAAATAATTTCTATTTTAATAACGGAACTGTAAATAGATATGGCGAAACAAACCACTCTCAGGCTGCCGACCGGGGAACTGACAATAGTTGGAACAATACAGACGGTAGAGGAAACTATTGGTACGATTGGACACATAACAATGAAACAAATGATGCAAACGAAGATGAGATCATAGACTGGCCTTATGGAGTTAACCGAACGACTGGAAAGTATGACATATATCCACTTGCCAGGCCGATGTTATCCGAACGTGGAAATATCAGGATAAACAACAATTCTGAGTTCACATGGGAGAACGGTGTGATAGGTGGTAACGGAACGGAAGAAGATCCGTTTATAATCGAGGGCTGGAAGATCAATGCAGAAGGAGGAGATGCTATCTACATAGGTAATACAACCCAGTACTTTACTACAAGATACTGCGATCTGAAGAACGCTTCTTCAACGATAGCTCCGCACCATTACGGAGCCGGCGTTGGGCTCTTCAATGTGACGAATGCAACGATAGATAGTATAAGAAGCAATGCAAATCTTCACGGTGTATATGTAAACCATACGACGAATTTTACCGTACGAAATGTTTTCGCGATGAACAATACGGAAACCGGGTTGATGCTGAACGATGCCGGATATGGCAGTATATCTCAGTATTCAGTCAATTACTCCGATATAGGAATATATCTCTCATCCACGACCCGCATGAAAATATACGATTCCACTATCAAAAACAACACCGATGTGGGTATAAAAATTGAAAGATCCTTAAACTGTACGATACAGGGGAACAAGATACAGGGAAACGAAAAGAACGGGATACGGATGCAGGATACATCATACACCGAACTGCTCGATAACAACATCACTCATAACGGAAACGGCACCTTTGTGATCTACTCGGACAATATAACCATAGATAATAATTCATTCACGAACAATAGCAATCCTTCACTCGAATATCCTGCAGGTCTGTTGATCTTGTCTACCGAAAATACCTATGTTTCAAACAATACATTTTCAGAAAATAACATAGGAACCCTCGTGCTATCGGGAAGCCATATAACATTAATGAGTAACAACTTCACAGATAACGATCTGGGAATTATTTATATGAGTTCAGATAATTGTACTATCGCAAATAACGATTTTAACTCTACAGGCTTCGGCGTATTTTCGGATGCTATACGCCATTCAAGATTCATATCCAATAATTTTTCGCAGATGGAAGGCGGGATATTTCTCAATAATTCTCAGGAAGTGTTATTCACAGAAAATCACTTTGCGTCTCTTGAGATAGGGACCTACCTCAATATTTCGTCGTATATCTCGATGTCAAACAATACGTTTGTGAACTTATCCTCAGCTGTTTTCATGGAAAATACCGATGATAGCACACTAAAAGAAAACCATATAGATAGTATAGATTTAGCGTTCTTATTGGATGGTTCTCATGAAAATACCTTTTATGGAAACGATATGTGGAATTCAGGTATCGCTTTGACCGGTTCCAGGGATACTTTCACCACCCAGAATATACCTGAAAACAATACGGTTAACGGACTCCCCGTGCATTACTTCAAAGATACAGATATGGGAAGTGTGCATTTCACAGAAGAATCAGGACAAATTATCCTCGGCAACGTTTCTAACTTAATTATCGAGGATATTGACATCAATAATGGAACAGTAGGTATAGGTATGGGTTATTGTGCGTATATCCATGTATACAACAGCACCTTTTCAGATCACCTTATCGGTATGTATGTCGAAAGCACCAATAAAACACTGATCCACAATAATACTTTCTGGTATAACAAAGAGCACGGACTTATACTGATAGAAGGTTCAAATAATAACACCATATATCATAACTCGTTTGTAGGTAACAATGGTGCCGGCCTAGAATACAATTCTTCCCACGTACAAGCTAGCGACGAAGGGCGTGACAATAGGTGGAACTCATCCTATCCCGATGGAGGTAACTACTGGTCCGACTGGACACAACCCGATAACAAGAGCGGTCCGGATCAAGATGAAGAAGGTAGAGACGGGATAGTCGATGAACCATATCCTATAGAGGAAGGCGCATACGACCATTATCCGATGGTTTTCCCTACATATCCGATCATCTCTACAGAACCGGAGGACCTGAGCGCTTCCGTTGGTCACGGATACGTACTTCTTTCTTGGGATGAACCGTTCCACGATGGAAACACAGCGATAATAGAATACAGGATATACAGAGGTCCGGATCCAGCTAATACATCCTATATTGATAGCGTCAGTCCACCCATCAATTCATACAATGATACGACAGTGGATAATGGTTTGACTTATTATTACAATGTGACAGCGGTGAACTCAAAGGGTGAATCCGTACCTAGCAATATCTATGCTATCCCTGGCTCACCTCCTTCTCCACCCCTGGACGCCTCAACAGAAGCGGGACATATTTACGTGAATCTCTCATGGAACGAGCCTTCGGATAACGGCGGTTTCCCAGTTACGGAATATCGGATCTATCGCGGTACTGAACCCGGAGAAGAAGCATATCTGGATAATACAACAGCGGACATAAGATATTACAACGATACATCCGTAGATAACTGGCAGACCTATCATTACTATATCTCTGCGGTGAATCAACGGGGCGAATCCATCCCGAGTTCAAATGTTTCAGATACGCCTATGCCTCCGGCCGAAGAACCATCAGCTCCTATCGGTTTAAGCGGAATCCCGGGTGATGGTTTTGTCAATTTGTCATGGAGCCCACCGGATAACGATGGTAATAGGTCCATAATGGGATATCATATATACAGGGATACAATTATTTACGATACCGTGGGAGCATCAACCTCATATTACAATGACACAGATGTTGTAAACGGTGAAACATATTCTTACCGTGTAACAGCCATCAACCAGGCGGGGCTGGAGTCAGACTATAGTGGCGATACTCAGGTAACTCCGTTTGGAAAACCTTATCCCCCCATAGATGTCCAAGTACGAGAAGGTATCAATAACATATCTGTCAGTTGGGATGAACCGGAGTATGATAATGGTTCTCCTGTTACGGGATACATAGTATATCGCACATACGAGGAACAAACAGAGCTAATCTTCGAAGGAGATGCGAGTTCGTTCTCTTACATTGACATGGATATATCCTTCAACTCTACATATGGATATGCCGTCAGTGCTGTGAACAACGCAGGTGAAGGTCCATCGTCAGAAGAAGTATTCGTCACCATGACTAAATGGTACACTGCACCGTCCGTTCCCCGTAATTTTAACGCTAGTTCCGGTAATGGACGAATCATGTTAACATGGAATGCACCCGAAGACGACGGCAACAGTGACATATTTGGATATCACATATACAAGGGCACAAGAACAGGCAATCTTGAACTTTATGAAACTGTTCACTCGGATATATTTGAATTCGAAGATACCGACGTAGTTAACGAAAGATCATACTACTACTCTCTTAATGCCTATAATCAAGTTGGCGTAGGAGATACATCGCAAGAAGTAAGTGTTATTCCTGACGGGCAACCACCTGTTTTGAGTATAATAACTCCTACGGATAATTCAGAAACGGAAGACTTGTCTACCACAATAATTTGGGAAGGAGAAGATGACAACAGTGGCATATCACACTTTGAAATAAGATTGGGCAATCAAGGATGGATAAACGTAGGTAACGCAACCGAATATATCTATGAAGATCTAGAACAAGGCAGACACACGGTTTACATCCGTGCCTACGACAATGCGGGTAATAGGCAGGACGAGAGCGTGTCGTTTACTATCTTGCAACCTAAGGGGTCTTTTACATCTAAGCTAGAAGATAACTTATGGATATTTTTGATCATCGGTCTTGTGGCCGCGGCTGCAGCAGTTGGGGGTTTACTTTACAGTAAACGCATATTATCCGGTATCTCTTCCAAATATGTCATCGAAGAGGTATTTTTGATAGGTAATAATGCACTATTACTCGCACATAATACACGCCGATTGAAACCGGATATGGATGATGATATACTTGCAGGTATGCTTACCGCAGTCCAAAATTTCATAAAGGACTCCTTCAGAGATGAAGGAGATTGGAGGCTGAACAAACTAGAATTCTCAGATAATAAGATACTCATAGAGCGGGGAAACTATGTGTATATGGCGGTTATGTATTCCGGTGAGATAGATGAAGAAGGTTTAGAAAGGATTAGAGATACTATCGCACAAGTCGAACAAGAATACGCTGAGCATCTAGAAAACTGGGACGGCAATCTGGATAATCTTAGAGGTATCAAGGATTTACTCCGTGAGATATTTTAACCGACCCCAACCTTTTAATCGTGAGGGATGCTACCTCCATATATGAAGATGACATACCAGCAGATGATCATGACCTTCATAATCGTCATGATTATTTTCTTCACCATCAATATGCTCTATCCTCAGGAAGGCCCCATCGTCACTATGGGTGTGATGATAACCATATTTGTAATCTTTAAGTTGTATCAATATACAAAGAAGAATAACGAAGGTAATAGTGATTAGTTTACTGTTTTCTAAACAGGTATCATTTTATGACGCTCTTAACCAAAATTTCTGACGAAATTTTCGTTGCCCGTAAATTGGGGAATTTACGGACTAATCGGAAAGCTACCGCTTTCCAATAGCCGGTTTTTCGCAGAAAAACGGACTTAACCAAAAATCCTAACGGATTTTTCGCTGCCGCGTTCAAACAAGTTGAACGGGCGTGGGGGGATTCTGGTCACAATCATTCGCTTCGCTCATGATTCCAACCGCTCATCGATTAAAAATAGATTCGCGAACCCAAGGGTTCTCACCCCTCAGCCTAAAAAGTGTGACGGGCGTGGGGGGATTCTGGTCACAATCATTCGCTTCGCTCATGATTCCAACCGCTCATCGATTAAAAATAGATTCGCGAACCCAAGGGTTCTCACCCCTCAGCCTAAAAAGTGTGACGGGCGTGGGGGGATTCTGGTCACAATCATTCGCTTCGCTCATGATTCCAACCG
>CAYVTG010000017.1:0-31531 GCA_964454575.1 uncultured Thermoplasmata archaeon | reverse complement strand
CGATGACGATGATATAGACGATGACGATGATATCGACGATGACGATGATATAGACGATGACGATGATATAGACGATGACGATATCTTCGGTATACCTCTCGATAATTGGTTCCTTTTCATGATGGTCATCCTGGTACTCATACTACTCATACTGTTTTACCTCTCCCGCCGTGAAGAAGAAACGCCGAAAGGAGATACACCGGAACCGATTAGAAGTGTTTTAACAAGGCGGAAGATGCCCACCGCAACGAATAGAGATGACATACCGCTAGTATACAACGAGCTGGTAAATAGATTGGATTCAAGAGGTGTTCTTCGAGTAACAAAGGGAAAAACACATCGAGACATACTGAGAGAGCTCACCGAACGTATCGGATTGAAAGAATATCTTGAAGAGATCACATCTATATTCGAACGAGCCTTTTTCTCCATACACGATATAACCACTTCTGAGATAGAATCTTTCAACATAGCACTTAAAAAGATAACTAAAGAGGTGTCACGGCGGTGAAAGCTAAGAGGGTGACAACCTACATAATCGTAATCGCGTTAGTCCTATTTTTGATACTTTTATCCATGGCCTTTCCGTTGATAACGAATGGTGCGGACTTCAGTATCTACAATAGAGGATGGAACGGCTGCAGTGATCTGGCAGTACGTACCTACGAAGCGGGAAAATTAACGCCTAATCTTGAATTAGATTCCGGTGAAGAGATGGAGGTAGTCACCAAAGATATAACATCATATGATCTCGAACCGGGAGCGTCTACTATCGTGTTCTTGGGACCCAGGAAAGATTTCGATCCCCGGGAAATCAACTACATACACAACTTTTTGACTGCCGGTGGTACGATACTATTGGCAGATGATTCCGGGAGCGGTAACACACTGCTCGCCGGTCTAGAGGGAACTACATCTCGCTTCACCACCGATCCTGTACTAGACTTGTCATTCGAAAAGAAGCCGCATTTTGTGGTGACTTACGATATCAGAGAACACGAGATGACCGACGGAGTATCTTACATACTGATGAATAAACCCCACGCTTTAGAACCTGATCCGAATTCAACTTCACTTGTTAATACCTCCCGGGCGTCATGGTTAGATAAGAACAGAAACGGTATATGGGACAAAAATGAACAGAAAGGAGGATTCCCGGTACTGAGCGTCCAAGACTACGGCCAAGGAAAACTCATCTTACTCTCAGATCCCAGCGTACTCATCAACTCCATGCAAGATAAATTGGACAACCGTGCCTTTGCGAACAATATACTAGGATACATCTCGGCGGATAGAGATAATATCGTCTTCGACGAAAGTCACCGTGAACAGAATATCATATATACCATGATATATACTACAGATTATCCATCCGATAGATTCGCCTACGGAGCGGTGGTTATAGCGCTGATAACTTCTGTATTCATCATGATACCGGAACAAAGAATTGCTGTATACGGACGGATAAAGAAACTGTTGGTTCGGGATAACGAAGACGACGATGAAGATCCGGTGAAAAAACTATTAAACCAACATCCCGATTGGAATGAGAACAAACTGACCATGATCAACAAAAGGTTCGCAACTAAAAGAGATGATTGAATTGACAAGCATGAAAGAACATTACGAAGAATTTAAAACGATCAAAAAGGAGATAGGAAAAGTCGTTGTGGGTTACGATGAAATAGTGGAAGATTTTATCGTCTGTCTCATGACCGGTGGGCATCTGCTCATAGAGGGAGTACCCGGAGTGGCAAAGACTACACTGATCAAGATGTTCACTAAAGTACTAGACCTGTCCTACGAGCGTGTCCAGTTCACTCAAGATACACTTCCTGCGGATATCTTGGGACACTACTATTTTGATGCAAAAAATGGAAGCTTCGAATTGCGTAAAGGGCCCGTGTTCGCACATGTACTCATGGCAGACGAGATCAACAGGGCACCGCCCAAGACCCAATCCGCCCTTATCGAAGCTATGCAGGAAAATCAGGTCACCATCGAGGGGACGACTTTACCTCTGCCTGAACCTTTCTTCGTGATAGCGACCCGTAATCCCATCGAAACAGAGGGGGTCTATCCACTTCCGGAAGCTCAGCTAGACAGATTCATGATAAAAGCGGATATGGGCTACCTAGAACCCGACGAAGAGCTTAAGATGCTTCATCTAAAGAACGACGGCGGAGATATCGAGCCCTTGTCCATAAGCAAAGGATTCGGACTCGAGATGTATGGTATCTACGATAAAGCACATGCGTCAGATTCGATAATAGAATACATAAGAAATATAACACTTGAAACAAGGGCCATCAACGAACTCGCTCTGGGAGCCAGCCCAAGAGCTGCCGAGCATCTCCTATACGCATCGAAAGCCAGGGCCATCATATCCGGAAGAGACTACGTTATACCCGACGATGTAAAAAAGAGTGCAAGAAAGGTCATACCGCACAGATTGATACTAACTGTAGATGCCGAACTGGAGGGTATCAGTGCCCATATGGTGCTGGACGATATACTGGAAGAAAAGGTAGAAGCTCCCAAAGGCGGCTTTAAGAATACCTGATCTCTCCGATCAATAAAACTACCATAAAGACAAGTACGGAAGATGCTATAAGCACCAATGATTGTGGAGCAACGTTGGTGACATCCAGGAGATATTCGTCTACCTTGAGTGATATTATCAGTAGATAGAATACTATGAATACCGAGGCGAAATAAACGACCGAAGTTGCTGCCGCGATGTAGTCCAAGCCAAGGACAGGTGAAAGAGCCGATCTCCAGTAATGGATGAGTGGTAAAGCCAGTGTGGATACAAATAATATTATCGGGATGGTTTCGTTCATGGCGCCGGCATCCACCGTGTAAGGTATCAAGAGTGAAAAGATCGCAAGGCCGGCTATTTTGAGATGATCATGCTTTAAACGCTCTCCCATGGAAACCATGATGACTGGCAGTACCACTATCAGAGGAGTGTATCCCTTGTCGGAATTATAGAGAACCGATAGTATAAGGATCAAGCCCATCACATCTATCGTTACAGTCCTTGTTCTCACCTTGTATCACCTCTACGTTCAAGGAGTATCTTCAGACCCTCTTTTTGCGGATATAACTCGAATACCGATGCTCCGGCCCTGTGCAGCTTGAGAAGTATCTTTTCCAGATGCTCGTAATCTTTGTACGCCATCTCGAGCGTTTTGGAATCGACATCGTTGACTTCGTACCACGGACTGAACGGCACGATGACCCAAACAACATTTCCCAGGGCCTTCAATTTTTCGACCGCCTTTACGGTGAGGCCGGCGTTCATCTCTAGGTCTGATATTATTATATTCAGCGATCGTTTGTTTACCTTCCCGCTCATCATCCTGACTGCACTGACTATACCGGCGAGTTCATCCGATCGTGAATCTCCCGTCATACTACCTATCTTTTTGGCAAATTCCCTCTCGGCCTCTCGAAGTGCAGGTATGTCTATATCGCTGTCATATCTCAAAGAATTGTAGCCACTGCTTTTTACGGGCGACGGAAGTGTGGACATACTTTCGAAGATACGTTGGTATGTACTGCGCCGGTGGTCCGGACTGTGATGGAAAAGGATATTCTTGTGATCGAACACCGTGAGCCCTATATCGTGACCCGCGATCTCGAATTTCTTCAATATCTCCAGAGTGGCGAATATAGAATGTTCCATCTTCTCGTTACCGGCTACGGTGTATCTCCTCATGGACGGCCCGCAGTCCAGGAATATATGCACCTCCACCATGGCCATCTTTTCGTATACCTTGGTCATGTATCTCTGAAACTTAGACAGTGATTTCCAGTGTATATCTCTCAAGCTGTCTCCCGGTTGATACTCCCGTATCTCTTCCAATTCGCCGGAAGTAGTGGAGTACATATGAAAATCCTTGATCAACTCCTCTACATGACTCCTTTTTGCATATGCCCTGGCACGTCTTATGGTATCCTTGGAACTGTGTACTGTGACCTGTACTTCCGGTTCTCTTTTTAGCGGTATCTGATACAGTTTCGCCGGATCGTAGACCCACCCATCGAGGCCTCCTATCTTCAGATATCCGCGACGCCTTGGTATCAAGTCGTGCTTTATCTCCACGGGAGTATAGCCGTCTATGCAATCTTCGTTGATCACCTTGATGCCCTCTTCGTTAACAGACACAGCACTTATCTTCAACGGCCGACGGGTGGTGATGCTCTGCCTAAGTACGAACCGATCGTCAACAGATTTTAAGCCTGAACCCAATTTTTCGTCGAATTCCAGTGTTGAATGATTTCTGGTAAGATTGACGTGAGAATATATGAACAATGAAAGTATGGCAGCTGCAGCTATCACCGAGAACGGATTCTGCAGTAAAAAACCAAGCACCATGAGATATATCGGTATCAGTATCAACAATCTACCGCGTTTGGTTAACTGAGCTTCCCCCATAGTTTCACTCCCTCACATCTATCCATAGATGGAGATTTCGGTATATTTCATCTTCCCTAAGAAGGTAGATCACCAGTTTATATTCTCCTGCTTCGGAGATGGTGAAATTCACTCGGTGATCGATGCTCTCTTCGTGCTGGAGTACAAAAGATGTTTCGTAATACGTATTGTTGGATGGAAAGCTGAGGTTGTTGTTGGCGGGAAACTCACCCAGAGATCCCATCTGCTCTAGCTCTCTTCCCAGCCCCAAAATAAGTGTGTATTCCACTTCATCGTGCTCGTTGTTGACAGCACCTACGATCACCTGGCCGGTTTCTCCGACGCCGAGTTCGCTTGGATAGTCGTCGGCCATGCCATCCGGACCCAGTACGTAGAACTGTGTGAATCTTTCACCGGTTCTCGGGGTGGTGATTATATGTACAGCCAAAGCGCCGGATACTATCAGCAGGATGACCGTACCCACCACCAATGCCTTGTCTATCATGTCGTACTCTTCCCAAGGCGGTCTTTCTATGTTTATGTATATACTGAACCGTTCTTCAAGAGGTATGGACGATCTTCTCAGATATGCAAGCCCTGCGAAGACGAATATGAAGACGGATACGGATACGGATATGGATGTAAGAGAAATATTCCATACGTAATTGAGCAGCAGACCCACAAGGGGGGTGATAGCGATACTCAAGCCGAAGGAAAGGGCGATGCGCTCTATCTTGTCCAACGGTTCTTCCTCCGGAAATAAAAATGAGATCAGTACGTATCCCGGGAAGAACAGTAAGTACGGCAGTCCGAAGACTATGCGCAGTGCACTATCCGGCATCGCAGCTATGACGACTAACAACAGTCCTGTTAGGACTACCACGGATACCAGGTCCCAGGGTCTTTCACGTACTTCGATCTTCAATCAGATTGCACCTCTTGTATGTCTTCCTGTGTTATGCCTTTCCACATATATAAAGAGTTTTGCCGATTTCATAACTCTAAAGGCTTGGATTGCTCATATTCTATTCCGGACTTCAAGGCCATCTCCGCCTTCTGCAATTCTTGGGAAACGTATGCCATGTGGTCCATACGAGATACCAGTTCTTTTCGTATGATAGTGTCGCATATGGCCTTTGCGGAGGTACCTGTGATGATAACGTTGAGTTTACCTGTTTCTACCTTCAATCTACCGCCTTTGTTAACGTTTTCGTAGTGTTCAACTGTGATGGTTCTATCGTTGATGAATATAACGAAAAAACCCTTTGGATCAAGGGTCACCTTCCTGTTTTCCTCTGCGGATATGACGTCTATCTGCTTCATGATATCTCCTCCATGAACTTATCTCTGGCAGCTACCATACGTTTCAACTTTTCGTCCGCTGCTGCTTTTGTGAGCATCCTCAAACCACAGTCGGGGTCCAGCATACATCCCGGGCCGAAGGTATCGTATGCCCTTCGTATGCGTCCAGATATCGTCTCTTCGGATTCTAGCTCCGGTCTTGTTGTAACGATACCTACGGCCATCCTTTTTTCGTGGTCTATATCTCCGTAAACATCGTAAAGTGACGGATTGTCGACGAACTCGTGGTCCAGTATATCAACGTCAAAATTTACCAACTCTTTAGCTATATCTGACACATCGCCGCACACGTGCAGAGCCGTGGGTATCTTCACATCTTTCAACAGTTCTTTCATTATGTCTCCTGCATACTCAGGGTACTCTACGGAAAGATACGGTTCGTCCACCTGGATAACGTCGCACACTTCTTCGAGTGCTTTAACTTCATTCCTGAGTGCACTTACCGTATCTGCAACCGCATCGTAGGTATCTGCGTAATGAACGTTATCTGCGCCCATCACAAGTGTTATGGGTCCGGTGATTATGCCTTTCAGTGCGGTTCCTTCGGGTATCATGTTTTTTACGCGTTTCTGATCGTGTACGGTTATCGATTTTCGGTATGCTATATCGGCTACGATACTGACTTTTTCCCGTATACGAAAGCCTCTGAGAGCAGATGCGAACAGTCTTATCATATCGGTTCTAGTTTGGCCGTCGGTCACGATCTGTATCCCTGCGTCCACCTGGGCCTCAACGGCTGTGCCTATGGAGTCTAAGAATGGGTCGCATCCGGATCTATAAGAATCCATGAGTGCAGCTTTGGACGGTCTGGCAGGGTAGCTGCCCACCACGGTGGTCGCCAAATCAGATGAAAGGTCCATGGTTGCAGAACGCGTCAACATATATAAAATATAGCGGGAGAAAGGATTATTACCCTCTGTTTTCATATCGGATCGATGGATGGAGTACCTTTCGACCCGGAACGAAGGCACGACAAGACAACCAAGATAGCTGTCTTATTGATAGTTTTATCCATAATATTCTCGTTTTCATTCGTTTATTTCCATCTCCCGGATTTTACAGGAGAAAAGGAATACACTTCAACGGTAACCATACAAGATGCATCGGAATTGAGAGGGCTGGAAGTTATCAACGAAGTACCTGTTAGCTATATGAGTAGAAGGGATTTCCAGGAGATCATCGATCAGACGGACATGGATTTTGAGCGGAGAGACAGAGTTCTGCTTGACCTACTCTTTCTATACGATATTGATGAGGACCTTGAGGAGTTGTTAACAGAGGAATACGGCGAAGGTGTGGGCGGTTATTACGACAGTCAAACCAAGGAGATAGTAGTGATAGAAGATACCGGAGATATCACCGGACAGCTTACGCTTATACACGAATTCACACATGCACTTCAAGACCAGCACTTTGACCTCGAGAGCTATCGCGAAGCAGATACATTGGACCGGGAGATGGCTAAGCACGCAGTTTACGAAGGAGACGCTACATTTACCATGTACGAATATCTCTTTGAACTCCCGGATCGGGAGTTTTACATGTTCATGGATGAGATCGATGCAAGGGGTGAAGATACCACCGAGCTACCCTTGGGCATAGAAAACATCATCTATTTTCCATATCTAGAAGGATTCGATTTCATATGGGAAGTCCATAACGAAAGCGGGTGGGACGCAGTAAATCGGCTTTATACCGATAAAGTACCCATGTCCACGGAACACATACTCCATTTTGATAAATACATGGAATACGAAGAACCTATAGAGATATCCTGGAAGCCTACAGTGGAAGGTATGACAGAAGTGTACAATTATACCGTTGGCGAATTTATGATATACACCATGCTCGATAACTACATAGAACAAGATAAAGCTGTGAAAGGCGCCCGGGGATGGGGAGGAGACAAGCTGCGCTACTTTGAAAACGGTACGGACTTTGTCTCTGTGTTCTCCATCGAATGGGATACAAGGGGAGAAGCGTTAGAATTCTACGAAACGTACAGTTTATTGAGGGTCAGGGTAAGACACGGTTTTGAAGAGGAACTGCTGGAAAGAACCCTTGATATAGAGATCGAAGGAAATACCACGACTATCTATTACTCTAACCTATCCGAGCTGCCGGCTATATATCCCTAGAGCTTTCTGTACGGATGGTATTCGCCGATCTCCGTTCCGAAGTAGCCTTCGGCTCCCTCGGCCACCAGCTTGTCCACCATGGCCACGGTCAAGAACTCTTTTTGATAATTATCCACGGGACCGTAGTGTACGAAATCTGCACCTAGTATCACCGGCAGAACATCGATTGCGGCGTCTAGAGTGGGAGTAAACTTGCTTTTTTGCTCGTACTCGTTCAACCATAGCCAAGACTCCAGCGTGTTGTGCATGGCACATCCTACCGGCAGTCCGAACTCACTCTTGAAAACAGTTACGGCACGAAGGGATTCGCTGGCACCTTCACCGAAGGGCGTAGCGGCTGTATCCAACAGTAGATATTCTATACCTATCTCTGCCGCGATATCCAGTAATCCTTTGTCCAATAGATCACCGCCGTTCTTTATCATGTCCAAACGTCCCTGTGCAGAGTTGTTCATAGGACTGTATCCCAGGAGGATAGCAGAGGCTGGAGTATGATCTTTTAGTGTTCGTAGTTCCTCGCTGGTTAGACCAAGATTCAGACTGTTGTACAGCGTTCGGTCCAATCCACCTTGATCATCAAGATATTTCAGTGTTTCGATCCTTACAGACGCTTCCGGCATATCCAGAGATAAGAATCCTTCTATATTATCCAGCGCGAAGTTTACTTTCCACTCTATCTCCTCTTTTTCATAGATGAATATATCTATAATTGAATTCAGGCCCAGTTCTTTGGACAGTTCATCTTGCTCTTGGATAAGAGAGACTGCATCTTCTTGAGATCTCTTTGGTTCTTGGAATTGCCCCTCATAAAATACCGAGCCCAGCATCATGGTGGGATTCTCTCCTGGTAATCCGCCTACTTTTTTACCGAGCATATCATGTACTTTTTGTTCCTTTGTATAGCTGAACATCTAACTCACCTCCATGGATTCTATATCGCCCCAGGGTGTCACCTTAAGAGATGCATGCAGGGCCAGATCCGCTTGGAATTTGGATACGGTTTTCTTCTTCATACTGATAGCGATGTAAGGCTCTCCAAAGCTTCCGGGATCTCTTTCGTTGACTTTTGTTACTGCCTCTATTATCTTGTTTATGTCTGTTTCACCTACCATATCTATCACCTCTACCTGATCCATGAAGCGTCTGACGGCCTCTTCGGATATGTTCTCTATGTACGGGACGGCACCCGGCGCATCGATTATCCTTCCTTTTTCATCTATCCCATCCCTTGCGAGACAGACCAGTGATGCACCTGACCTGTGTCCTCTTATCTCCTTTCCGCAAACGATGATGAACCTAATATAAGGATTTGAGATGACGTTGGCCACCACCTTCTCGATACCTAGATTCTCCGTCTTCATGGGTCCCCATATAGCGACCCTATCTTTAGGGAACTCGAACTTCTCGTCCAAGGTGACCACTGCGACCGGCGATCCGGTTTCACCGATTTCGTACTTTCCCGGCCACGGATACAGCGTCATAGTTGTGATATCTCCTTGACCAACTTTGCAGCCATCTCTTTGGATCTCATGGGTATGATGTGGGCGCCCACCTTGGTGTTCAATCCACGCTCATCTATACCGTCGAGTATCTTAACGTACATCTCCACGGCGTAATATACCGATTCCATGGCAAAGTCGTGTGCTTTAGATAGTCTGTCCTGTACTTTTTTCGGTATGTTGACCTGCGGGACGTTCTCTGAAAGGAAAACCATCTCGTCGTATGTTGCAAAGGGAGCGGTGCTTACAAGTACCGGCGGTACCTTTTCCACCAGTTCCTCCAGTTCTTTTATGAGGACCAGTACTTCGTCGGCATCGTAGGTGATCTGTGTTTGGAAGAAATCTGCGCCGGCACGTATCTTGTTGGCACCGTATACTGGCTCTCCTCCCCTCCGGGGAAGAAGCACTCCGCCTACTGCGAATTCCGTCGGTCTTTCAAGCTCCTCCATACCCACCATGTACCTGTTCCTCTGACGCGACTGCCTTGACGAGAGTTCCGGCATGAGCTGGCCGTTATTCAGATATTTCTTGATGCCGGTGATGAGCTCAAGTGAATTTATAGTGTCTATCTTTTCTTCTGCGGGATAATCTCCCACTGCATAATCACCGGTCATGGCCAACAGCGTGCGGATGCCCAGACTATCTGCACCCAGCAGCCATTTTTGAAGGCCGCTGAGAGTGGTGTCTCTGCATGTAAGATGGGCGATGGGTTCGACGTTGAGCTCTCTGATTATCTTACCTGCGAAGGGGGCAGGGTCTATCCTTACCTTGCCGACTGGATTATTGCACACGTTCAAACCGGCTAGTCGGTCGATGAAATCGTATCCGGCGATGCGTTCGATGTAGTCATCCACGTTCCCTCCTCTGGGAGATGGGACTTCGTATGTGATGGGAAAACTTTCTTTTTCTAAACGTTTCAGGAATGAAGGCATAGCTATGTTATCTCTTTATGATTATATAACGGTTATGTTCCCAAAAGTGATAAATAGGACTGAAAGATTAAAATTATACATGGACAGTAAGGAAAAAAAGACTCGCTGCGAGCACGAATGCTCATGCGCCGACTGGCTGCCTATACTCAAGGAGAAGGAGGAATCCACCCTGGCACCACATCCTTACTGCGATAATTGTGGGTTGGTGCGCAACATCGGACCCGACAGAGCAAAGCGGACAGGATTTTTTACAGAGATATTAGCGGAGCTCGAGAGATACTTAGGGCACGAGCACTCAAAGGGAGCGAGATGTAAATTGACCGAGGCACAGAAGAGATTGATATCCAATGATATGGAGGAGGACGAGTTATTCAACGACCTCTTCGGTAATCTAGCATCTTCACAAAAGGAACGGTTCGTAGAGATAGTCCTAAAGCATCGACCGGACTTGAACCGTCATGAGATCGAGTATTTCGTGGAAGGAGAATGACCATGGATAAGGTAACTTTGATCATCCCTACACTCAACGAAGCAGACGGTATAACCGAAGTACTGAAAAGTGTTCCCGAGACGGCTCTTGAAGAGATGGGATATGAAGTTGAGATACTCGTTGTCGACGGAGGCTCGGTAGATGGTACGAGAAAGATAGCTGCCGAGGCGGGAGCCAAGGTGATACTAGAAGAAGGAGGGAAAGCAGCGGCTGTTCGCAGAGGTTTGAGAGAAAGCAGCGGAGAGTACGTATTCACCATAGACGGCGACGGCACCTATCCGCCGGAGAGGATCGTTGACTTGTTGGAGGAATTGAACAACGGTGTATCCATGGTACTGGGCTCACGACTTAGCGGTGATATATATCCGGGAGCCATGTCTTCTATGAACAGATTCGGAAATCGTCTGCTCACCGGACTCGCCAACGGACTATACGGAGTGAAGGTCAGCGACCTTTGTACCGGGATGCGAGGATTCCGTCGGACAGCCCTCAACGGGAGAGAACCAGCCGGTAAAGGTTTCGAGATAGAAGCAAGCCTTCACGGCCTTCTGATAGACAAGGGAGTCGCTGAAGTGCCTATCGAATACCGGGCAAGAAAGGGTGAATCTAAGCTCAGAACAAAGGATGGTTTTTTTATCGCTGTAAGGTTGCTGAAGAGTAGATTTGGAAAAAAATAAAAAGAAAGGGGGTTTTGATTCAAAAGAATCCTTGATTGGCGGCTGCTCCGAATTCGAATCCTATGGGGAAGTAGCCTAATACCACAAGGACTAGTGCAAAACCGGCTATGGCAACTCTGAACCATTTGCTCCAGTCATCTCTGTAGAATGCACCAAGCAACATTATACCGGACACTAGGAATACTCCCAGATCTTTGAGAATATTACCCATGGTTATCACGTGTCTTGGGTCATCTATAGAATTCGTAGCACTCAGCAATATTGCACCGACCATGATGACCATCAATCCAAGCATGACCATCATTGAAAGCATCTTATTGCTCGCTAAACCTTCAAAGAAATCGTGTTGTGGTTGATGCGTCGGTTGTTGGTGTGGTTGATGCTGCGATTGATGTGGCGGCTGTTGCTGTGGCGGCTGCTGCCACTCTTGTCCTCCTTCTTGTTGAGGATATGTTTCTTCCTGCATGTTTTCACCTTGAAGGGCGCAATCAAGGTCAATGTATTTATATATTGTGATTATTTATGTGTACCATGGAAACACCTTTGGCTGTAGCGGTTTACGTGGGCTGCCTTTTCGGCTACCATTACGTATACTTCTTCGTCACCGAGTTCATGGGAAGGGACACGAAACGTTCACGGATGCACGACTGTATCGGTACCTGGTTCGATAATATTCTAGATGATGAAGACCATCTTCTTTGCGTTCATCAGATACGTAACTTGATCATGGCTTTGACCTTCCAGGCGACCACCGCCGTAGTGCTGATGGGCATACTATTCGGTTTTGCAGGTGTAGCAGGCATCATCCCTGATTTCCCGGAGATGGTAACAGATATGGACGTACCGGTATGGTTGATGGTGTTCACCCTGATATTTTCGGTGCTCAACTTTTTGTTGTCCTTGAGAAATTTTACCAAGATCACATTTTTGATACGCTCTTCGCCCGAGAGTCTTCGCCTGCTTGCCCAGGAGAAACCGGCGTCCTACCTGCAGAGACTTTTCGTCAATGGGAATCGATCCTATACCATGGGACAGAGGAGCATACTGTACAGCTTGGTGGTGCTCATCTGGTTTTTGAACATTTGGCTGTTTATCGGTACCGTGGTCGCCGTGACGTTGGTGTTCGCCTACAAGCACGATATCTGATGGGAAAGGTATTTATTATATCGTAAATATTGGAATTCGTTCAGCGTAAGGGAAGGTAAAATGAAAAGGAAGTCAAAAGATAAGAAGATACATCTTCCGAGTGTTGAAGAGTCCGTTCTTATAGGCGTTCCTGCCTACAATGAAGAGATAGCTATAGGCAGCTTACTCTGGAAGTTAAAGAAACTTAAGAAAACATTTGATTTTGACGTTCTTGTTGTGGACGACGGCAGCCACCCTCTGGACGAGACACCAAAGATAGCAAAGAGCTTCGGAGCGATTGTGAAAAGACATCCTCATAATTTAGGCAAAGGAGCGGCGATACAGACGATAATGAATTTTGCCCGAGAAGAAGATTACGACTTTCTGGTCTTGATAGACAGCGACGGCCAGCATGATCCCTACGAGATACCGCAGGTGTTGTCCGGTGTTGTCAATCCCGGTGCGGACATGTCCATAGGTACCCGCTGGGGAGAGGCGACCGAGATGCCTTTTATGCGAAAGATAGGAAAGAACATCTTGGACCGTGCTACCATCGGTGGCAAGGGACGAGATACCCAGAGCGGTTTTCGTGCCCTAGGACGACGAGCCATCGAAGGGATAGATCTGGTCCACGATGACTTCGCTGTAGAGTCGGAGATGCTTGCAGAAGCACACCAGAAGGGATTGAATGTAAAGAACGTAAGGATATCCTGCAGATACAAGGACATAAAAAATGCCAATACGGAGGGCTCTGCAAAACACGGATTCAAAGTACTCAACAGACTGATAATGATGGTAGTCGAGAGACGACCGTTGTTATTTTTTGGTATGACAGGAGCCGCATTTTTGATAGCCGCGCTGATATCCGGTCTGTGGGTGATCAACATCGCCAGGACCCAGGAAGTTCTATCGGTAGGATACAGCCTACTCACACTGATACTTATCGTATTGGGCTCACTTCTGATGGTGAGCGGATTCATACTTAACGAGTTGAAAAGATTATTCGATAGGCATACGGAAAGGGACCTGAAAAGGGTCGATGATTACAAGTAACGGTCTTTCGAAGAGTTTATTAGGTTAACGATGTTTCTAGACTTAAAAATGGAGAGATTTAAATGACAGCAGTTAAAATCGAAAACGTGGTCGCTACATCATCCCTGGAGACCAAACTTGACCTTGAGGAAGCCGCAGTAGTGTTAGATGGGGCGGAATACGACCCGGAAGTTTTTCCGGGTTTGATCTTTAGAATGCAGAATCCAAAAACGTCCATACTACTCTTCCGAACAGGTAAGATAGTCTGTACAGGAGGTAAGACAGTAGATGATGCCAGGGCAGGAGTGAACAAAGTTAAAGGATTGTTGAACAAAGGGGGCATCGAGACCGTCGACGAAGTTGAAGTAACAGTACAGAACATCGTTGCCACTTATTCGCTTGAAGAAGACCTTAATCTGAACACCGTAGCCATGGTTCTCGGTCTTGAACGGGTAGAGTACGAGCCTGAACAGTTCCCGGGCCTGGTTTACAGAGTCAAAGACTCCAGTGCGGTACTCCTTTTATTCGGTACAGGTAAGATGGTATGCACAGGGGCTAAAGACGTAAAAGATCTTGAAGAGGCTGTAGAGTATACGAGAGAAGAGCTGGGCCGAGCCGGACTCGTACATTGAAAGTGGTTTCAACCGAAACCATTATATACGATTGGTTTCGTATGAAACTATATGCGAGAACGTTATTCGGTATTAAAGCTGCATTCCTCCATCCATAGAAAGTTGATAATGCACCTTCGGAAAAAGATCAGTCCTCATGGCTTCAGCAGAGGTGAATTCCCATTTTTAGTTAGGCTACTTAAAAAAGGAGACGGTATCTCTCAAAAGGAGATATGCGAGGATATCAACATATCCAAATCGACCACTTCCAAGATGATCAATAAACTTCAGGGAGAGGGGTATCTGAAGATGGAACGAGATCCGGAAGATAAACGGGTTAAACGGGTATATCTCACCGATAAGAAATATGAGATCGAAGATATCGTGGAGGAGATCGAAAAAGAGGTCGACGAGATAATATTCAAGGATTTTGACCAAAAGGAACAGGAACAGTATATCGAGTACCTGCACCGTATCCTGGAAAATGTCGAGGAAGTGGTTGACCAGTGACTTTTTTCGGAACGTTAAGATCACGGATGGGACGCCCCAGTAAGGAAGAGATACGCTCCGGAGACATAGTGCCTTTGTTGTTCAAACTGGGCTGGCCCATGATGGTCGCTTCGATATTACAGACGGCTTATAACCTAGTAGATACCATGTGGTTGGGCAGACTGCCGGTCCCGGATAACGTAAATGCAGTGGGCGCTTTGAGTCTGGCGTGGCCCTTCATCATGCTGATGGTGGCCATAGAGATGGGCATGGGTATCGCCGGTATAGCACTTATATCTCAGAACACCGGTGCCAAGAGGTACGAACAGGCACGCAGAGATGCCGGACAACTATACTTTATCTTCATATTCTTCTCCATCGCACTCGGTGCTGTAGGTATATTCCTTGCCGAGCCATTCCTTAACCTATTGACCGGCGGGAGCCCATTGGTAGAACCCGCTGTATCGTATCTACAGATAATTTTCCTTGGATTCCCGGTACTTATCACATTTGCGGCATTTTCTTTCAGTCTCAGAGCCTGGGGAGATACCATCACTCCCACGGTCATAATGGCAGTCAGTGTTACTATCAATCTTATTCTGGACCCTATATTCATTTTTGGTCTCGGTCCCATACCACACATGGGTATCCGCGGAGCGGCCGTAGCTACTACGTTGTCACGCTCTATCGGGTTAGGCATAGCAGTGTATATGCTTTCTACCCGCAAGGTCGGTTTGTGGGTCAAATTGAGCCATCTGAAGCCGGATTGGGAGCGGATCAGAAAATTCTTCCAGATCGGCATACCGGCCACCGTGGCCCGGGCGATGGATTCGTCCGAATTCCTGGTGTTCGCCGCTGCACTCGCCTACCTGCCGAACCATCAAGAAGTGATGGCCGCCTACGGTATAGGAGGGCGGATAATCGGTATAAGTTTCGTGGTCATGTGGGGACTCGGGATGGCTCTGAGCACAGTGGTCGGACAGTCTTTAGGTGCCGATAAAAAGGACAGGGCTGACGAAGCGGCTAAGAAAGGTATCATAGTGATGATGGTACTCATGACCGCCATATCACTCGTACTGGTTGTCATTCGTTTTCCGGTCTTTGGATTCTTCATAAAGGATCAGCCCAACGTTGTAAGGATCGGCGGCGAATTTTTACTGATACTTGCAGTGGGAGCTCCCTTCTTCGCTATCTTCGAGGCGGTCTCATCCACATTGAACGGCTCCGGACACACTAAGCAGCAGCTCGGTATCAGCCTGTCGCGATTGTGGTTGATCCGTATACCACTGCTCTTCATACTCGCCTTCTACCTTGGACTTCATTCCACCGGCGCATGGCTGGCTATCGCACTCAGTAACGTCGGATCAGGACTGATCGCATATATGGTATACAAGATGGGCTGGTGGAAGAAAAAAGTCATCGAAAAGGGGCCGATGACAGCCCCCAACATTAAATAATAAACATTTAAAGGAACTGTAAGATGGTCATAAAAGTCAACGAACTCAGGAAGGAATTCAACGGTACCACAGCAGTGGACGGTATATCTTTTGAAGTAAAACAAGGAGAGGTCTTTGGACTATTAGGTCCAAATGGTGCCGGGAAGACCACAACGGTGAAGATGATGGCTACCATGCTGCTTCCCGACGGAGGCAGCGTGGAGGTAGGCGGGTATGACGTTGTTCGGTATCCACAGAAGGTAAGAGGTATGGTCGACGTGATCACCGCACGGGACAAGTTCTACCGAAGGTTGAACGCATATCAGAACATGAGTTTCTTCTCACGATTGTATGGTGTGGATGATTGGAAGGACCGTATGGAGGATTACGGCGGTAGGCTGGGACTGGAAAAGGAAGATTACAACAAAAGATTAGGCGATTATTCAACTGGTATGAGGCAGAAACTCAATCTTGTCAGAAATCTGATAAGAGATACTCCCATATTGTTCTTGGACGAACCCACCCTGGGCTTGGACCCTGTGTCCAGTAGAAAGTTCAGGGGGCTTCTCAAGGAGATAATGGGTCAAGAGGAAAAGACAGTGATCTTCACGAGTCACAACATGTTCGAGGTGGAGGAACTCTGCGAAAGGATAGCCATATTGAACAAAGGAAGGATCACATCTGTCGGAAGGCCGGGAGAGTTGAAGAAGAGGATCTTCCCTAAACGGCTGATAGAATTCCGTTATACAGATGATGGTCTGCCCGACATAGAAGACGAAGCCGTGGACAAGATAGAGAAAGACGGAAAGGTGATCCGTGTGTATCTTGAAGACGGTCGCAGACTGCACGAAGTCATCGAGAAGATAATGAAGATCGGTAGAGTTTCCGACCTGTCCGTAAAAGAGCCTACTCTGGAAGAGGCCTTCATCAGGCACACCGAAGATGAAGAAAGATCCGAAGAGAAGGTGACAGCATGGATATGAAGGGTTATCTTTCTATACTTTGGGCCTTCGTCATACGCGACTGGCAGAGACGTTGGTCATACAAGTTAAATTTCATCGCTATGCTGCTATATCCTATCGTCTGGGTGAGCGTATTCGGCGTATTGGGCAGGACCATCGATGCAGGCGGTAGTACCGGTGTGGCCGGTGGATTCTCGATGTACATGGTGACGGGTATAATCACGTGGCGCTTTATCAGAGTAGGATTCTTCGATTCCTCCATGAGCATACGATGGGAACAGCATATCGGGACATTCAAGAACATATACATGCTGCCCAATCACCTTATGGTACCTATCTCTGCAACTGCACTTTCCGGTTTTACAGTGTCTGTGCTAAATTTCGTCGAGATGTGGATAGTTGCCGAACTGGTATTCGGGATAAGCCTCAACTTGACCGTGCCTTCGTTTTTGTTCTTGGTTTTAGCGTGGCTTTCCGTGATCGGCTTCGGGTTCGCTATAGCCGGCGTGGCCATACTGTATAAAGAGATACAGGCGGTTTTTACGGTGATATTCTTCTCTTTCCAATTCTTTTGCGGGGTGTTTTTCCCTGTGGAGGCCCTGCCCGAATCTGCGCAGTATATCAGTAAAGTCATACCTATAACCTATGCACTCAACGGCATCCGATCGAGTATAACACACGGTTACATACCTAGAACGGACTTGATAGTGATGCCGGTGGCCGGTCTGATAGGACTGGTTATCGGTTTGGTCACACTTCAATTATGTCTTAAAAAAGCTCTAAGAGACGGAAAGCTGGAAAGATACTGATCTATCGGTATTTTTCACACTCTTCGCAATACCATCTATCCCATCTTTCCACGTGGGTCATGGGTGTGTTGCATGTGGTTTTACCCTTTTTTGGTGGTATCATCGGAGATATTCGTTTTGTTTGCGGTTCCAACTCATGAATTCTTCACCGAAAATAGATATGATGATGAGTATCGGGTTCCGTACTTTCTCTTTGATATGGTTCAACCGAATGTTCGAAACCTGATATGACAAACTTATTAATATGACTAGAGTTTCAGGGCAAACACTGATAGAAAATGTATCAGGGGGATCTTAAAATGACCAAAAGCGAAGCTATTATGGAATTGACGGACAAGTACGGAGCAAAGAATTACCATCCTCTGCCTGTAGTTATATCCAAGGCAAAGGGTGTCTGGGTAGAGGACGTTGACGGAAACAAGTACATGGATATGTTGAGTGCTTATTCGGCGGTTAGTCACGGGCACTGCCATCCGGAAGTTGTGAAGGTACTTAAGGAACAGGCGGAAAAGTTGACTCTTACTTCACGAGCATTCAGAAACGACAAGCTCGGTCATTTTTACAAGAAGGTATCCGAGATAACCGGTAAGGAAAGGGTATTGCCCATGAACACCGGTGCCGAAGCCGTTGAGACGGCTCTCAAGGCTGCCAGGAGATGGGGCAAGCGAGTGAAGGGCGTCGAGGACGGAGAGATAATCGCATGCAGGAACAACTTCCACGGCCGGACCATAACCATAATATCATTCAGTACGGAGGAGGATTACAAGGACGGTTTCGGGCCTTTTACACCGGGTTTCAAGATCATCCCCTACGGTGATGCAGAAGCATTGAGAGAGGCCGTAGGGCCCAAGACCGTGGCTTTCATCGTAGAGCCCATGCAGGGAGAGGGCGGTATCATATTACCGCCTGACGGATATCTCAAAGAGGTCAGAGAGATATGTACCAAAGAGAATGTGTTATTCATCGCCGACGAGATCCAGACTGGGCTGGGCAGGACAGGTAAGATGTTCGCCTGCGACTGGGAAGATGTAGTGCCGGATATCTACATACTGGGTAAAGCCCTGAGCGCCGGTGTGTATCCCGTATCTGCTATCGCAGCGGACGATGATGTGATGAAGGTCTTCGACCCGGGTTCACACGGCTCTACCTTCGGAGGAAATCCCCTTGGCGCCGCAGTTGCCACCAGGGCGCTGGAGGTCATCGAAGAAGAGAATATGGTGGAGAATTCCTTGGAGATGGGCAAATATTTTGTTGAGGAATTGAGAAAGATGGATAGTCCGTTGATCAAAGAAGTAAGAGGCAAAGGCTTGTTCATCGGAGTAGAGTTGACCGAGAGGGCCAGACCCTTCGCTGAGAAACTACAGGGAGATGGGATACTGGTCAAGGATACCCGTAAAACTGTGCTGCGGTTCGCGCCTCCTCTTGTGATCACCAAAGACGAAGTGGACTTGGTCCTGGAGAAGTTACGTAAAGTACTGGGCTAGGGTTTTTTACCCAAATGCTGCATCAGCACCGTTCCCAGTATGCTCATCACCAGTACGTAGGATACGGCGAAGGCCGGTATGGTCTCAGTTATCTCCGGTATCGCGTAGCGACCCACCGCTTCGACGGATAGGGCGGCGATGATCAGTGAAAATTCACCTCTGGTGATCATACCTACTCCCACCCTTGTGGAGCTCATCTGGTCTAATTTCAACAATCTTGCTCCGTAATAAGCGGTGAGGAACTTATAAAGTGTTGATGCAACTATCACTATCACCAATATAGTCAGTATCCCTCTGAACAGTAACGGGTCGATCTTCATACCTATCCAGAAAAAGAATATCCCTCCGAAAAAATAACGGAAAGAGTACAGGTGCCGTTGAAGTTTTGCCATATGTTCGGTCCCACCGAAGGCTATACCCACGAAGAAAGCGGCCACCGCTTCACTCAACCCTAAGATAACAGCTGTACCTGCGATCAATCCTATGAAACCCACAGCCCTTAGCACGAATATCTCGTTGGAATCAGTTCGAAGTAGTCTATCGAAGAATTCCGGTTTTAGGTACATTGAGGTGATCAGAATGATAACGAAGAGCATGGCTATACCTATGCTGGTTACGATGGTCGTGAAGCCGTTGCCTTCTCCCAAAAGTACAGTGGATATGACCGAAAGGTATACCACTATCACCAGATCCTCGAATACCAGTTTCTCTAACATCTGGTCCGCCTCGGGGGTCGATTCCCAGCCCAGATCCATCAACGATTTACTGATGACGGCGCTGGACGAGATGTAAACTATGCCCCCCATAAGAAACGCTACCATCAAGTTCTGAAAGAAAAAATATCCTACCAGTATGCCGGGTGCGAAGTTCAAAAGATCCATGGTACCTACGAGGGCTATCTTCCCACGGTGCCGTTGGAGTTTCTTCAAACTGAAGCTGAGACCCATGAAGAAGAGTAAGAAAATTATACCCATCTCAGCCCCGATCTCGATGAATTCGTAGGCCGCACTGGTACGTCCTATGTAAAAACTTCCTAAACGACCGATGCCGTAGGGACCCAGCATTATACCTAAAAATATGAACAGAGGTATGTCCGATTTATTGAAACGATAAGATATACTCGCTGCTATGGCTAGGGCAAAGATCATCAGACCCAGTTCAAACATCGCAACTTCTCCGATCATGTTCACAGTCCTTTTTGTATTTGAAAGGTCGTTGAATATATGAATTTATCCTTCTTTTACACACGAAATAGAGGTAATACCTAAATACATGGATTGTTTAATGAAGAGTGAGTACTTAGACGGTGAACCCACCGGTTTGGATCGAGCTTATGGCTATGAGAATAGGACCGATGGGATAGAGTTAGGTCTGTTGGTCTGATATTGGTAAAAAAGCTGTGGAAGAGTTTCTTAAAGAGACTCCCTTTGTTAATCTCATACTTAATTATAAGTTAAGAAACCGGAATACTTAAGTATATGTTCAGTGATTACAGACCATGAAACTTAAAGCAAGTACTCTCCCGGAGGATCGGATCGATATTCCACCTGGTTGGTTGACACGAAAATATCTGACTCTCAACCCGCCAGCCGTGTTCGAAAGAAAGGATATAGGGAATGATAATCTTCTGGATCAGTTCTTGAGGCGATCTGCAAGATATCATATGGTGAAAAAGCTGGATAGAGGGAAGTATTTTGCAGCGGATCCGTGCACAGCCATCAATTGTTGGGCTGTAGAAGATTACTTTGCTCAGATTTTGTTGCTGAATTCACTTTTTTCTCATCTGAAGATACCATATTGTTTTCTGTGTCTTTCAACATATATGTATTCGGATTATGTTCCGGAAAGACCCATGGTGGTGACGAGGGAGGACAACGGGTACAAGGAAATACAAAATTTTGTGTTTGATTTCTCGGATCGGGAGATCGTAAAATTGGAAGTTCTGAAAAAGACGTACGATATACCGGTATTGAACAAAGAGGATACCGGACTTCTGTTACTGTCTACATATCTGTCCCGGGAAGTCAAGGCAGGGAAAGAGATACTCGGGAAGATAGAAGTGGGTGAGGAAACGAAGTATAAACTACTGCGTCTAGGATACATCGATTATGGTGGCGAAAGGCCTGTGACTTTCGAGGTAGAACTGCCTGATTGGATAAAGGAAAAGCAGAAAAAGGTCGGTATCGGTCGATTGAAAGAGGTGGCTACCCGATGATAGGGGAGGAAGAACACTACAAGGTTTTAGAACAGCTTGCCAAAAAGTTCAACCAACACGGTATGGAACTGTTGTTACTCGGAAGTTCATCCGTATTGTACAGATACGGACACTTGAGGATGACAAAGGATATCGATGTGCATCCGTTTCCCATCGACCCATACGAAAAGTTTTACGATGAATTGGAAAAGATAGTCAAAGAGATGGGAGGTTATTTCAGGTTGGAAAGGGATGGATCAAGCATCACATTATCTGTTGAGTTAGATTCCAAAATATTCCTGATCGAACTGATAGATGCTGGTGACCATCATTTTTTGACGAAAAAGGTCCTTGATGATATGCTGGAGAATGCAGATAAACAGGGTGATGTCTATGTTCCCAGTCATGAGCACATAATCGTCGCTAAAGCTGAGGCTTATATAGATAGAAATCGAGGGGATCCGAACAAAGAAAAATTTTTTGATGACCTATCAGATATCCACGAAAAAATGATAGAGAGAGGCATAGAACTCGATCATGATGAGGTTATCAGAGTCATCGAATTAAGATTGAAAAGTAAGCAAAAAAGATTGAGGCGATTGATCACATCTCAATTCTCAGACATTTACGAGTGATAAGCAAAGAAATGGTTAAAAATCGTCGGTTTGGACCGAGCTTATGGCTATGAGAATAGGACCGATGGGATAGAACCAGGTATGTTGGGAAAGTATAAAACGAATGCATCGTATAAGATGGTGGTAAGATGGACGAAAAAAGAATATTACGATATAGAGAAAAGATATCGGTGATAGAAAAAAGGAGGGAGAATATTTCGGCCTGGATCGGAGATAGGGACGAAAAAAGTACCTTGGCTGTTTACAAGGCTTTTCAAGAATTGATGGAAGCTTTTACGGATATCTTCGCCATGATGCTCAAAGATATGAAGGACATGGTTCAAGACGATTATTCTAATATCGAGAGATTGGGTGAAAAAAATATGTTGACCGGAAAACAGGAAGGATTGATGAAAGAGGCGAACGGTCTTCGTAACAGGCTGGTTCACGAGTATAACGGTTTGGAAAGGAAGACGGCATCGGAGTCCATAAAGAGGATCAATTCCGAGCTGGAGGATCTGGTTCAGGAGATAGACGGATGGATAAAGAGCGTGAATTGAAAGAAGAATTTTCGTGGGTTCGGGACGACGATAGGATCTCGGCGGTCCTTTTATTCGGTTCTACCGTTAAAGGAGAGGCGCATCTCAAGAGTGACACGGACGTAACAGTCGTGGTGCCCGGTGCCTCACATTTTTGCGGTGTAAAAGTCGAGGCTCGAGAGATATTGATGAAGGTATTCAGGGAGGTCGATACCGGTTCGTTGAATATAGATGTACACATCTTCGAGGAGCTTCCCCTTCATATCCAGATAGATATAATCGAGGAACATAAGATCATCTATACATCAGATAAATACGGTATGTACGAATACTTTTACAATTACAGAAAGCTGTGGGATGACCAAAAACATCGAAACACCATGAGCAAAGAGGAACTGCTGGCGGGTATGTAGCTAGAAGATATGTTTGAGGATCCATGAATTCTTCGTCGGTGACGAAAGGTTGGATAAGGATAAAACATACAAGGCTGCCTTCGTGACCACCCAAGGGATACCCGCGGGATACGGGGCGGATAGAAAAGACCTGGACATAGATGCCATCTCCGCCCTCAAAAGATATGTGCAGGAAAACGGTCCGGTGAGGCCGGCGATAGAAGGGACAATAGTAGCTATCTAAGTGTTTAGCTTGATCTTTGACTTTGTAAAATTTTTACGATATACAAGGCGATAATCCTTTGATGTCTAAAAGGGATCAGGTCGGATATTGAGACTATAATTTTTGATAGAGTGTGATACAATGGTCGAAGAAGAAAGGATATCGGTACTGAACGATAAAGAACCATCGGAAGGTGACTTTGTTACCTACTGGATGCAGTCTTCACAGAGAGCGGTTTTCAATCCGGCCCTGGAGTATGCTGTGAATAAGGGGAACGAATTGGGTTTGCCTGTTCTGGTTTATTTTGGCCTGACCGACGACTTTCCTGAAGGGAACAAGCGGCATCACAAGTTCATGTTGGAGGGATTGAAAGAAGTTGTGAAGGGGTTGGAAGATAGAGATATCCAGATGGTCATCAAAAAAGAGTTTCCCAAAGAAGGTGCGGTCAAGATAGCTGATGAATCTTCGTATCTGGTCACAGATAGGGCATATCTTCGTTTCTTAAAGGATTGGAGGTCCTACGTATCCGAACGAGTGGATTGCCCCTTTGTTCAGGTGGAGGGCGATGTCGTCGTGCCGGTTGAGACTACATCGGATAAGGAAGAGTATGCCGCTAGAACCATACGGCCTAAGATCCAAGGTAAGATGGATCGTTTTTTAAAAAAATTAAAAGAGACCGAACCTAAACATTCTTCCTTGGACTTCGAATTTAAAAAATATGAAATAAATGATGTAGACGAAGCCGTCAACAGATCAGATCCTGAGGATGTAGAACCTGTTGATCTACACATAGGTGGGACGAGCAATGCATTAAAACGATTAAACGCTTTTATAGATGAAAGACTTGACCATTATCCGGAATGGTCCAGCGATCCCACGAAAGATGGTCTATCCGGACTGAGTCCTTACCTTCATTTTGGCCAGATATCCCCCGTACAGATAGCTCTGAAAGTGAAATCCAGTGGGAGTCCGGGAGCCAAAGATTTTCTTGAAGAGTTGGTTGTTCGTAGAGAACTCAGTATGAATTTTGTGAATTATAACGAAGATTACGATTCTTTGGGATGTCTTCCCGGGTGGGCGTACGACACTTTGAAAGAGCACGAAGATGATGAAAGAGAGTACGTGTACTCAAAAAAGGAATTCCAAGAAGCGCGAACTCACGACCCATATTGGAATGCCGCCCAAAAGGAGATGTTGAAAACCGGTAAGATGCATGGGTACATGCGTATGTATTGGGGAAAGAAGATCATAGAGTGGAGCGACAGTCCTGAGAAAGCCTTCCAGATCGCTTTATACTTGAACGATAAATACGAACTCGACGGAAGGGATCCCAACGGTTATACCGGCGTTGCCTGGTGTTTCGGAAAGCATGATAGAGCGTGGAAGGAAAGGGATATCTTCGGCAAAGTAAGGTACATGAATGCTAAAGGGTTAAAAAGAAAGTTCGATGCCGATGATTATGTAAAACAGGTCGAGTCTCTTGACATTTGATAGAGGGTCTTTAGTTGGAATAAGGGTTAGATCCAGAAGCTCACGACAGGTTATTGAAACTTCTGGTATCTGGTAATAGAGATGGTTTTAAATGGATGATATTATATAGATAAGTGATCAAGATGGTAAAAGAACTTCTAAATCGGATCACACAAGATCCGGCAGTCATGTCTGGAAAGCCAGTGATAAAGGGAACTAGATTGACCGTGCAGTACATAATAGGATTGTTAGCCGAAGGAGTTTCTTTTGACGAAATAATAGAAGAGTACGAAGGCATCTCTGAGATGGATGTGAAAGCCTGTTTGCTTTATGCTTCCAAATCTATGGATTATACACATGTAAAATCCTTGAAGACTGAGGCAAAATAGAGATGGACGACGAAAAATTAGTAGTTTGACGTTTAGGAATTGCTAAAAAGTGTATACCAAATCGATGTCCGATCACCTGATTCAGAATGGGCATAAAGCTACTAGGACATATGCAAAAGATATTTAGTAATGATTTACCTATAATAGATTGAGATGAACAGAATGACTGAAAGCGAAGTTATCAAAGAGGGGATGGATAGTCTTATCCGAGCAGGGTATTACAAATATAAAGAAAACCTTCAGGGAGAGTCTTTCAGGACATTATTAGAGGTCAGACCGGAACTAAGGACTGAGGTAGCGATAGAGTTATACAAATCTAATAAAATATCTTTAAGCAGAGCAGCTGAGATAGCCGGAGTATCATTAGAGGGGATGAAGACCATCTTGAAATACAGGGGCCTTAAAATCAAGGTTGAATCACCTTTAGAAAGAGAGTTAGAAGAAGGGGTTGAATACATCCTTGGCTGATTTAGTTGTTTTAGACTCTGATATTTCATCTGCCTTTGCAAAGATAGATAGGTTGAAGGAATTGAACTGAAATCTTGTAAAGTGGATCATTGAATCAAATAGGAAAATTATTTAAATTATAAAGGGGAATTGAATAACATGGATGAAGAACCGCATGGTATCGTTAGCACGGAGGGCACAGTCAGCGGAAGCCCAAGGATAGCTGGGACTAGAGTTAGAGTTATGGATGTTGTCGAGAGCTATCAAGAATTGGGGTGGACCCTTGAAAAGATAGCTGAACAGTATAGTCTTGATATGGAACAGGTCATGGATGCTTTAAGATATTATTACAGGAATACAGAACAGATAAGAGATGAGATCAGGGATTCACGAAAAGCGATTGCTTGACTTTTTGGAAAATGTGTTATAATGTCTGATATAAAGATATTAGCAGATGAGCATATTCCAAAAGACGTGATCAACCGACTTAAGATATGGCATATCGATATAAAATCTGTAAATGAAACTGGATTGATGGGCTCTCCGGATAAAGATATTTTAGATCATGCTAAAGAAGATGGAAGGGTTGTTTTAACCGCGGACCAAAAAGATTTTCCTAGATTGGCTAAGAGTATAGATCATCCAGGCGTTATAGTTATAACTAAAAGAATGTCCATAAAAGAGTTGTTGAGAGAAACTATGAAGGTTTTAGATACCCTGGGACCGAAAGATATTGAGAATACTGTCCAGTATATTCCGTGGTAGAAGTATGAAGATTATCTGATTTTTGTTATGCCGACCCACCTTCGTACCCTGAAAGGTTTTGTATGTTAGTAATTTATTTCAAAACTATTGAATTTCTCATCTGCCGTCCTTTTTCCGTTAAGCGTGGGAATGAAAATTCCAATTATGAAGCAATAAATATTCCTTCAATCGATAGAAAATTAAGTGATTAAGTAGACCACTAGGTAAGAAAACGTATACAGATAGTTTGCCCTAACCGTTACATTTATGTAGCAGATATTACATAGTTATCACAGATGTTACAAAATTGTAGTACTTGGAAGGTGGCTCAAGTCTTCTTCGATGAACCCGCCCAGGATCATTATTTGAGGGAGATATCGGAGAAAGCCGGACTATCTCACACATCCGTGAAAAATCATCTTGAATATCTCGAAAGATCGGGGATAATTGAAGTTGAAAATTTGGAGCGTGGTGAACGCACTTATCCTATCTATAAACGAATTGAAAATGATACATTTAAACTTTACAAAAAATTAGATGTTCAGTATCGATTGGCCTCTAGTGGTTTGATCGAGTTTATCGAAGAAAATTGTAATCCGGATGCCATAGTTTTGTTCGGCTCCGCAGCCTACGGAGAGGATACCGAAGGTAGTGATATAGACATCTATGTTCAAGCTAACTGTGGGAAGATAAAGATATCAGAATATGAGGAAATATTTAACAGGAAAATTCAGCTTCACTTTAAGGAAAGTTTAAAAGAATATCCTAAAGAATTGGTCAACAACATTACAAATGGAATCGTCGTGTACGGATATATTGAGGTATTGAAATGAGAAATGTAAGACCAGACCCCGATAAAGCAAGTTCGCTGGTCAAAATGAGTGATAAGATATTGGAGAGGGTTAAAGAATTGAGGTCGGATGATGAGAGTAAAAGTGGATATGGAAAGCAATGCGCTATGAAGAATGTGAAACTAATAATGTCGATGTAGCATTCAAAACTGGCTTTTTAACGGTGTTTTACAGGAGGACCGAACAGAGCGAGTTGGGTGAAAGGTTGGTAGAAAGGTTGGTAGAAAAGTTGGGTGAAAGGTTGGTAGAAAGGTTGGTAGAAAGGTTGGTAGAAAGGTTGGGTGAGAGGTTGGGTGAAAAGTTGGGTGAAAAGTTGGGTGAAAAGTTGGGTGAAAACCAGATAAAGATCCTTGAACTAGTTAACGAAAATCCTTACATATCAAAAAGAGAGATGTCCGAGGAGATAGGAATAAGTACGGCAGCTATCGATAAAATTTCCTAAGCATGTACACGATAGTTAACGAAAATGTTAAGTTTGGTGTATGTAAATGAGAAAAACTTGCTATAGTTTTTACCGTAAAGCATTAGTAGGAAATGTAAGAATATTCCTACTATGGAAGTAAAGGTCGCCAAATTATCAAAAAAAGGCCAGATAGTCATCCCAGCTGAGATACGAAAAGATGCACACCTAGAAGAATCGGACGAATTTTTAGTGTTTGGGAAGGAAGACGTGGTCATTCTAAAGAAAATCGATAAAGATGCTTTGGAAAAGACCTTTGATCAGATAGTTGAACCACTACGAAACAGAGCGAACGAATTAGATCTAAAAACAGAAGATATCGAGGGCATCATACATGAGTAAAGATAAGGGGAACAGAGATTACGGAAGAGTTATCTTGAAGAGATAAACTCGATTTGATTGGTTGAAAAAATGAATCCAAAAGTAGAGTATATATCAGTTGATGTTCTTATCGAGCTTCACGAAGAGATAATACTTGAGAGTGGTGGATTGGACGGAGTATTATTTGAGGCAACATTAGAACATCTATCACTTTATCTGGAAGAAAATTTTGAGATGGCAAATGAAGAAAATATCTTTATGGCCTCGGCTATCATTCTTCACTCGATAGTTACCCAACATCCTTTTTTTGACGGTAATAAAAGAACAGGACTGGCTGCTGCAGATGCTTTTTTAATAGAAAATGGGTACGAATTGGAAATAAATAAAGGGGAGAGTATTGAGTTCTGTCTTGCTGTGGCAAGGGGTGATAAAAGTGCCCAGGAAATAAAATATTGGCTTGAAAAACGAACTAAGAAAACTTTATAGGGGGGAACAAACGTAGATAAATATGGTAATCGATATGAAGGATAAAAAGGACAGAGACATAAGCCCCAGTTGGAAAAGGGCGATCAAGAAAACCTTGAAGAAGAACAAGGATATATACAAAGAGCTTGCGAAATATTGATTATCTTTTGTAGAAATAGGTAGTGAAACTGGCAGACGGTGAAGATCACCGCTAACAGGTATATCCCCCTGCCTGTCTAGTTATTAACATACTATGCATTATGATCAACGTCTAAGAATGGAGATCTAAAAATGAGAGTAAAAGTGGATATGGAAAGCAACGCGCTCTACTTCAGATTGTCCGAGGAAGAGATCGTAGAGAGTAAAGAAGTTTCTGCTGAGGTAGTCTTAGATTATGACAAAAACGGCAGGGTTGTTGGTATAGAGATACTTAATATTAAGGACCGATTCTCTGTTGAAGAACTTTTGAACATGAAAGTCGAATTACCAACTACAACGGTGTAGGTTTGTGAGTGAAACTTATTTATTATAGGGTGGGTTGGTACTGTTGTGTTCGACGGGCTAAATGCTCTAAGTTACTGCGGGTTTGGACCGAGCTTAAGATGGCTGTGAGGATAGGACTTGTGGGATAGAGTGGGGTATGTGGAATTTTAAGAGTTATTCAAGTGAAAATGTAAAAGAGTTTTGTTCAATAACCGCAACGATTATATACCATTATAGGGCATATTGCTAATGCGAAATGTAAATAGGGGTATATGGATGAAGATCACCCAAGAATTGTACAAGTATTCGATGGAAAGAGGAG
Source organism: uncultured Thermoplasmata archaeon (assembly GCA_964454575.1). Taxonomy (GTDB): domain Archaea; phylum Thermoplasmatota; class Thermoplasmata; order Halarchaeoplasmatales; family Halarchaeoplasmataceae; genus Haladaptatiplasma. Next base: position 2,148 of record CAYVTG010000017.1, on the reverse strand, counting down.
TTCTGGATGTTTCCGACCTAAAAGAGTTTGCTCATGAAAGATTAGATGTGAATTACAAGTACCTCTATACCAAGTTTATTACGCGCCTTCTTTCCCAGGGAAAACTGGTGAGGATCAGGCAAGGTATGTACGCTGCGAAAAACGTTTTCGACCCGTATGAAAAAGAAACGGATCGCTACCTCGTCGCATCCAAGATCAAGTCAGATTATTACCTGGGGTTCCATACTGCGTTGGAACTTTATGGGACCGCTTACTCAGAATTCAATTCCGTTCATGTTGCGGTGACCAGGAATTCTTATTTTCAACCCTTTGTTTTTGAAGATTTAAAATATGTACCTGTAACAAGACAAGTGGACGACGTTGAAACGGAGGTCAACCGTATGACAAGAAAAGGTAACACTATCCCTCTTTCATCTCCGTCCCGTACATTGGTAGATTGTATCGATAGATTTGAGTTGTGCGGCGGTTACGAGGAAGTCATCAAAAGTTTACAAGGTTTGGGCGGTGTCGATATCGGAGGTGTTATCAATATTCTGGATGTTTACGATAAAGATATCCTCAATCGAGCAGTTGGTTACATCCTTTCATTACTTATCGATGATTCCCTTTATTACGGACATATTTCCGAGGAAGATCTGGCACCCATCAAAGATCGGATCAATAAAAACAAACGTTATCTTTTACAAAATAAACCTTCAAAATATATTGATCACTGGAACCTATATGTTCCGAAAGATTTTGAATCCTTGCTGGAAGGGATACGGTGAACTACCTTACAGGTTATTCGGCAAGTGTTGTGGATAAAGTATCTCGGCTATCCGACATCCTCATCAAAGTCGGCCAGATACAATTTTTAAAGGAAAGATTGTCTCTTTACGGAGGTACTGCCATCAATCTTGTTAGGGTCAAAGAAATACCTCGATTGTCCGTAGATATCGATTTCAACTACAGAGAACCATACGGCGTCGATTGGGGTCAAGAAAGAGATATGATAGATGATACGATAAAACGGGTTTTTAAAGACCTAGGTTATCCTGACAACTCTGTAAAAGTACAACCTTCATATCCTCTGAGCAGATTAGAGGTAAAATATGAAACCGATATGGGTTACCGCAGCTCGGTCAAGGTAGAAACTGGATATCTGCGAAGATTCCCCATATTGATAAAGGATGAATTATGTGAATTCATACATCCACTCAGTGGACAGCACACCGAGATATTGACTCCGAGAAGGGAGGAACTTTATGCCAATAAATTTTGTACCCTTTTTTCCAGGTCAGATATCATCGTTAATGGAAGGGATCTGTTTGATATATGGACCATATCCAATCAATCCTTTGATCCGGATCTGTTTATGGATTCATTGTTCATCGAAACTATTCTCATGGATGTTGATTTAAAAAAGATTAAGGACGGATCCAGACCAAACGCCGACACGGGACCATTGAACGACCTTATAACCACTCCGGGTTTGGCACACAAATTGAATGTGGCTTGGGATCACGCATATAAATTGATCGATGAGGCTTTGGAAAATGGTTGGGAAAAATTTCATGCTGAAACTATGAAGAATGAAAAATTTGCTGTCCACCTTCTTAAAAATAGCGAGTCGATACACCAAAAAATCGATCTACATCCTTCTTTCCAAAAAATCATCCAGGATATATGATGTAAATCGTGTTAACCCACGGGTTTTTTTACCTTCGATCATCACCAAAGACGGCAGTTTTCAATTATTAGCGGCGGATGTTTTTGTTGTGGAAAACGGTTGTTTTGGGTTATTAAGAACGGCAGTTTTGATTATTAAACTCGGCAGTTACCGGACGTTGTTGATATATGATTCGCCGGCCATTGTTGATAATTTTTCATGGGATAACTGCCGTAGTTGATAATGGGACAAATTTGTGTGAAGATGAAAGATTCGTACTAAAAGATGTGAAAAAACGTCAGGAAAATATTTATAAGGTATTACATTTCCTGTTCATATACACGATAATTAACAAAAACGTTAAGGATAGTGTATGTAAATGAGAAAATCCTTGATAGACGAGTTATCCAGAAGGGGTGATACGTTCACCATCGACGAAGCCTTCGAAATTTCTGATATAACAAGAGAAAGTTTACGGGTTTTACTTTCCAGACTTGAAA
>CAYVTG010000016.1:18838-32005 GCA_964454575.1 uncultured Thermoplasmata archaeon | reverse complement strand
AGAGTATCCATTGCTGTCTATAGCAATAGATGTTGGTGGAGCTCCTTGAGTGTCGATTGTATCAATTTGCCAAGAACTACCTATCCATTTAGCCTGCTTCAAAGACCCGTTACCAATATAACTTATATGTGGGCTACCCGAATCACTGATCGATATTGACGTTGAGTATCCAGAATCATCAGTATCAATGGTCGTGTTAATCCAGTTTGATCCATCCCAACTAGCATATTTTAAGTTTGAATTTGTTAAATCTTGGTAACTAATATGTGGATTATCTGCACCGCCCAGGTCTATCGAATTGTAAAAACCAACGGTTCCAAGTTCATCAACAATTTGTATATCCCAAGATGTTCCATTCCATTTAGCATATTTTAGGTCACCATTACCCATGTCGAAATAGCTGATATGTATTTTATCACTATTGTCTACAACAAGAGATGTAAACTCCATGAAATCTCCCGTATCGTCAACCGTTTCAATTTTCCAATCGCTTCCATTCCATTTAGCAAATTTTAAATTATCTAAAATTGAATCGAAATAAGATATACAAGGATATCCGTTACTGTCCAAAGCGAGAGAAGTATCATCACCGATCGTAGTACTTTCGTCTATTGTTTCTATAGACCAAGAAGTTCCATTCCATTCAGCGTATTTTAAATTGTCATTTGTCGCATCTAGATAACTGATTCTAGGGTATCCAGTATTGTTTAATATCAATGATGTATCTCTACCTACATCACCTGCGCTGTCAACAGTCTGTATATTCCACGATGTAGCTGTTATGTCATTCACGACTGGTTCACCTTTGCTATCGTCTGTTAATATATATAATCCAACGTATCCTCCGTAAGATAAAATTAGAAAGGCTATGCCCAAAGACAACCATTTTCTTATTTCCATATTATTTTCCTCCAATTATAATCTTTAATTATTACCATCAATAAGGGGGGTATTGTTCCCTGAGTTCTAACATTTTTTCGATAACCTCATCACTTATGACACTTTCTTTTATATGTATTTCCTTCCCATCTTTTAAGAAGAATACACCTCCTTCGATCTTGTCTATGCTTCCCTGTTCAGCAAAGTCTGTTGGATACAATCCTACTGCGTCTATCTCTTCTATAGGTATCTTACCATCATACTCTTTCCTTAGCCATAATGGGACGACCGGTGGGATTATGTAATCGTCTGTTACTGTGAAGCGTTTTGATAGGAAAGCGTCTTTCGTCATGTATAATGGGAAAATCATAACTGTTGCTAAGGCAAATGCATCTGTTAATATCGTAAGGACTAAATTATTATAATTACCAATATAAATATACCATATCATCAATGTCATAACTGTAAAACCAACAGTAAAACCAAGACCCTGGACTATAAAATAAAACCTTCTTCTTTTATTGAATGATCCTTTACTCTCTCTATAGCCCTCAAATATAAAAGATTCATTTTGTTTCAAATTTATTCCTCCAGGTAGTTGTAAAGAGAAGCTCCAAAAGCAGTAACTGAAGAGGTAAGAGCAACGATACTCAATATCTTACTGATCTTACCTAAAGATATATCGACTCTAGCTGAAAATGCTTTTTTCACGCTAATTGAAGCAATAATAACACCAAAGGTAGAAAGAATTACACCTATAGGAGGATAATCATTTAGCAGATCCACCATACCCAGGCCAAACGTTATCACGAAAGCAAAACAGGCCCACGCAAACGCCGCCTGCGGTGCTGCAACCTTACTATAGTCTGCCATCCTTTCTCCGGGTGCCATATATTGAGCATTGCCATAAACCAGACGTTGAGATCTCCCCATACAGGTAGCCAGTAGGGCTGTTAATAAAGTCGTAGATGCTCCAATAACATTAGCTGCTATGCCAGCTTCAGATGTCATTTGTTCGGCGATCCAACCAATAGCATCAGATATGACATTTCCTAAAAGTTTATCAACAATTAAACCCAACACTACTGTAGTTATTATTTTTGGAATTACCTGCATTAATCCCGCTCCTACACCTGTACCTTGTATGATCATAATTATCGCAGTTAATGCTATAGAAAGTCCAAAAAATATTGAAAATAAAATCATTCCTTTAGCAAATACATTTAGAATATATTTGACTGCCTGGCCTATTTCTGTAATACTTTCGATAATGTGATCAACCGTATTGTTATTACGAGGTTCGTCTGAACCAACAGCTTGCAGAAGAAGATTGTTACTGTTAGATTGATCTGTTGTTACACCAAGAAGGTACAAAAGGGTATTTATGCTTAATACCAACTCATATATCCAATTGTGTATAAAATCGATCATAGGTTTAAATACAGTACTTACCGTTTGCTTAACAAGGCCTTTTATCCACTCTACCATTATGCTCAATGCTTCAACAACCGCAGAAGCTATCTTACTGGCAGCATCCTTGAGAGCACCCAGCACTTTCATCCCGATCTCTAAAGCCTTCTCTGCCATTGAATTTAGGAACTCAGCACCAGCCAAAACGACATTCCAAACCATTCCGCCGAACTCGGTCAGTGCTTCAGCGGACGAAGCTACGAATCCCTCGGCGATCTTACCTAATTCAGACTGCTTCGGCATCGAAATCGGTAGATTGAACAGCACGTCCTTCGGCAAGTGCATCTGGGTTATACTAGAGGTAATGTCCTCCTTCTTATACGGTGTTGCACCGGTTTTGTTTTTGGTCAAATATTCAATTATCAAGCTAGCCTGTGTGGATGTAACTGTCGCGGTAAGCACACCTCGTATAGAATAAGAGACCTCGTTCTCGCTGGAGTTCAGCCCGCCGAACTCTATCGATTCCAATGAACTCGGTAACGAGGATAGATCCTCTCTGAGTAAGGCGTGTCCGAGTTTTGAATCGTAATAAACAGATTCGGGTACGATTATGTTCACAATCCTATTATCGTTCACACTCAAAGAGAATAGATAGAATCTTTCTTCACCGGTATATCTCAGTTCGCCGTTTTCAGTTTCATACAACTTAGATGTTTCATCGTCTTTAGGATTGATCAACCATGTTTTCGAGTATTTCATATGGGTGATCTTTATCTCATATCTCATGTCCGCCCAGTAGTGGTCTTCACCGCCCGTTATTTTACTCTTATACCTCTCTACGAACGCTTTATCTTTTTTAGTTGAATTCAATTCTCCATCGGTCGTTAGTAAACCATATGAGGTCCAATCAAATCCACTACCGAGGTGTGTATCACCGTCTGTGTCCAAAGCACCGGCATCGTTCTGCCAGCAGTCAAAACCGATGTCGTAAGTCGTAGCCAACGAATCGTCTATATCTACGGTTACGAAGAAATCGCTGTCTCCCTGTCTCTTAGGAGTGGATGTGAAACTGTCATCCCAATTTCCACCAACTATCTTTATCTTCTCTTGTACTTTATCTCCTGAGAATTCCGAGTTTGTTTTCACGTGATAGATGTGAACTTGCAGAAGTAAATCGTGTTGTGGGTCAATATCTTCTTTATCTCCAATCGAATCCATGTCCGTGTCCGCTCTTGTCGGGTCGGATGTAATACCACCGTGTTGACTTCCAGCTACTTCTTCTCCATCATCTAATCCATCTCCATCTGTATCTGCACTCCATGGGTCTGTTATCCAACCATCTGCTCCAAGATTGACCTCTTCGTAATCCGATATCCCGTCACCAGTTCCACCATTTTCGGAATCTGGGTACCTCGGATCGGTGTAACCTTTTATCGTGACTGTAAATTGTTCGATATATCCGTAATGTCCATCGGATGATATATCTTCAACTTCCAAAGATATTGTTGGTGAACCAGGACTCAGATCGAGTTCTTTAGTAACGTAAAGGCTCTGGTTCTCGTTGTTTGTGTTTTCTAACGCTCCGGATGTTTCGTTATAATATGGGTTATCTATGTATTCACCATTTATAGACACATTGAGATACTGCGGTCTCGTATGGTTCATACCGGCTTTGACGATAACTGATTTTACGTGGGATGGAACTGAGATAGTCTGTCCACGTGATTCAATCCCACTATCAGGTATTTTGTATCTCTGGTATATCTTATAAGAGAATTCATACTCTTCTTTACCGTCCATCAAACCATCACCGTCGGTATCAGCTAGACCTGGGTTCGTCACATAATGGTTATCTTCCGCAGCATCGGTAATGAGCTCTTCCTTATCGCTCAACTGGTCACCATCTGTGTCGAATAACGTTGGATCGGAAACATAATTATTTGGATTGTTGACACTATCAAATTTTAGTACATTCGGTTTTAATTCGTCTCCGTCATACAATCCATCGTTATCGGTATCCACATTCAATGGATCTAAGTGATATACGAACACTTCTTCACCATCCTTCAATCCGTCTCCATCTTCATCAGCTACACCTTCAGTAAGTCCATAACTCGACTCACTCCATTTGTTTAATCCGTCTCCATCGTCGTCTATTTTAAGTGATTCTCCATTATTAGTCATCTCGACAAAACCATGGATACTTTCCAAATCACCGCGTAAAGTTTCCAATACCTCTTTGCTTTTTTCAGTATCCATTTTTTCTTTGTACGGTGTGACTGCAGCAAGTACTTGAGTCAATTTCGGCATAGTAGGTTTATTGAATATCGCATTTAACTCATAGGTGACATCTATTGATTTAGCGACCTGTAAATTACTTTCATCTTGCGTTATCTTATCCATCAAATCCTCTGCATCATCCGCTCCCATCGCAAAGGATACGTGTGCTAGTTTCTTTGTTGTATAGTCTGTGGTTTTATCATAGTACCCTGTATCTGATTCATCTGGCAAACCAGTTAAATGAGATGTTGAATCCTTATCATATAACTCTGTAAAGAATAAAACAGAGAAAGGTATAATTATTTCATTGAACCCAGCTTCCAACATAGGCTCTCCTTTCGCATTTTCCACAGCATCTTTTGGATCACCGTCAACAAAGATTAGAAGTACGAGATAATTTTCTTCGGGAGCCTTAGATATAGTTTTTTCTGCTGTCCCATCATTTTCAGATTCAGTTGCACTTGGATCATAAGGCAAGAGTAGTTGAGTGTTGATCCTCGTGGAATAAACTGGATTAGGATCCAGTCCGTTGTCGATTTCATACCCATCGGAAAGCATATCTGAATCTGTGTCTGGATTTGCTGGGAAGGTGAGGTGATCATCGTCATGCCAGGGTACTTCATCTCCATCATAGACTCCATCGTCATCAGAATCAACATTAACAGGATCTAGTCCACCTTGTCTTTCCAAAACTAGGTTTAAAAGCAAAAGTGTCTTTACATCCGCATTCGTAATGTTAATGGAGATATCCATACCATCTAATTGAGAAGAAGTTATGTTGAAAGCGACACTGTCCCAACCAAATCCCCTTTTGGTCACATCAAAAGTAGAACCCGCAACTTTTACATTTATATCCGTATCTGACGGACTATAAATATATAATTTATATGATTTTCCTATATCTTCATTTTTAAATAACGGTAATTTGTAAATAACCGAAGTTGAAGGAGATACTTCTGTATAATCTGCACCTGGAATTATATCACCATAAGCGATTTTCCAATTCCAAGCATACTCTTTACTATAAGGATAGTAATATGTCAATTCGTGACCATCTTTTATACCGTCGTTATCAGAATCATCGTCAAACGGATTGGTATGTTCGTCCCAGGATATCTCTTCCCAATTCACAATTTTTTTCTTTTGGTATTCTTCGATATTGGTAAGACCATCCCCATCGGGGTCTTCACCTGAATCATCTACACCTAGGCTAAGTAAATGTTCATGTTCCCATCCGTCGGGCATTCCATCTCCATCTGTATCTGGATTGTCGGGTTCTCCATTTTGATGCCATTCCCAGAAATTTATCAAACCGTCCTCATCAGGATCATCATCACTGTCTTTCACAAAAGGATCGACAATGTCGTCGTGATCTATTTCCCAACCATCTGGTATACGATCTCCATCCGTGTCCTCATTTGTTGGATCCGTTCCATACGTGTACTCTTGTAAACTCGTTTTTCCATCTCCATCAACATCAAGATTTGAGTCGGGTATAGTCGGATGTAATCCGTCGGTTAGGTGATAGAAATTAATCTCATAAATGTCTGGTAAATTATCACTATCAGTATCAGAATTCATTGGATTAGTACCCCAAATAAATTCCTCTAAATTATTTATTTGATCATTATCAAAATCTTCTAAGCCATCTTTGATACTGTTTCCGTCGGTATCATTCAATGTAGGGTCTAGTATCTGACCTTCGGAAGGATTATTTGGATTATTGAATACTTCCCATCCATCAGTTAATCCATCCCCGTCGGTATCTGGATCCGTGGCATTAGTACCGTACATTAATTCTTGTGTAAAGTTAAGTCCATCTAGGTCTATATCCCAATGCGAATCATAGAATATTGGGCAGGTACCAACTTCAATTTCATAACCATCGGTTAATCCATCATCATCGGTATCATTATCTAGAGGATCGGTATGGTGCCAATATTCCATAAAGTTAGTTAGTCCATCAGGAGAGGGGAGATCAACATCTTCCTTCGAGTCCGATGGATCAGTTGGGTCAAATAATAAACAAGGTGATAATGATATAGCTCTTAATCCTTGCTCATATTCCCATCCATCTGGCATGCCGTCAAAATCTGAATCCCAGTATACAGGATTCATATCCGCAGCATGAGAGTAATTTGGATTGGTGTGGATGTTATATTCATCCAAATTGGTCAATCCGTCACCATCTGGGTCACTATCAACATCCGTATCATCACGTGGATTCAATATAAACCAGTGAACTTCCCATCCGTCGTCCATGCCATCACCATCACTATCAGGATCATCAGGGTATGTATTATGGACATATTCTTCATAATTTGATAAACTATCAGTATCCAAATTACTATTAGCATCGGATGGGGCTGTTGGATCTAAGCCATATGAGTCTTCCCAACCGTCGTCCATACCGTCAAAGTCGGAATCTTGAAACCAAGGATTCATTGGATAGACATGTGAATATCCTATATCCATATCAATCTGATACTCTTCTATATTCGTTAAACCATCGTTATCAAAGTCAATATCCGCATCAGTATCATCGTTAGGGTCCATTCGATTTGAAATTTCCCAGCAGTCATATATGCCGTCAAGATCGGAATCTGGGTTATTTGGATCTGTATTGTAGATAAACTCTTCTAAATTAGTCAGGTTGTCAGCGTCGAAGTTGTCTAAAGCATCTGACGGGTTCGTAGGATCCATACCATTCTGATATTCCCATCCGTCCGATATTCCATCTCCGTCTGAATCCGCATTCCTTACATTCATCAACACTAGATTGTTGTAGTTACCTGAGTGCCCTGTATTACCAGTATCGTAGTATATCTCGTATTCAACGAGGTTTATAAGACCATCATTATCTAAATCCAAATGACTATCATCTCTATGTGGATTCAGATTATAAAATACTTCCCACGGATCTGACATGCCATCACCGTCCGTATCGGTAGAATTTGGATCGGTTCTATGGAGATATTCCTCGAAATTGGTAAATACTTCATCTGAATCAATCACACCGTCATGGTTCTTATCAAAATAATCGCCATCTTTATTCAGATTAGCGTCATCAACGATCGGGTTCAAATCATTATCAACTTCCCATTTATCCAGCATACCGTCTCCATCTGAATCTGGATTTGTCATGTTTAAACCTATTTGAACCTCTTCTATATTCGTCAGTCCATCTCCATCAAGATCCTTAGCGCTATCATTAAAATGCGTTTCTAGTTGGTATTTTATTTCAATAGAATCATTCATGCCATCCCCATCTGAATCACTGTTATGTGGGTCTAAATTGTATATGTACTCTTGTAAATTAATAACACTGTCATTATCTGCATCTTCAATTGCATTTGCAATTGTTGGATCTAATCTATTTTCATGCTCCCATCCGTCGGGCATACCATCATTATCGGAATCCCACAGATAGGGATCAATAAACATTTTATGTGAATAAGTGTTATTTTCGAAGATATCAAACTCTTCAAGATTGTTTAGACCATCTCCATCCATATCCCAAAGAGCATCATATTCGTTCCATGGATTTAAGTTAAACCTAATTTCCCACCCATCATTTATCCCATCATTATCACAGTCTGGATCATCTGGGTATGTTCCGTTATTAAATTCTTGTAGAGCAGTTGCCCCGTCTGAATCACTGTCCGTATAGGCATCTGTTGGATCAGAGGGATTCAGACCATGGTCAAGTTCCCATCCGTCAGATAAAGTGTCATTGTCATTATCTGAACTACCTGGGTTGCTATCAGATGAATCTAGTAAACCATCGTTATCGGTATCTGCATTCATGGGATCCGTCCCATATATCTCTACTTCATCTCCATCTAATAAATTATCAGAATCAGAATCATTGTTTGAGGGGCTACAACCATAGGTCAACTCACCATGATGTAAAACACCGTCAACAACTATGTTAAATCCGTCCCATAATCCGTCATCATCGAAGTCCACGTCATTTGGTGCAGGGTCTTTATTATCAGGTATACCGTCGCCGTCGGTATCTATTATATTACTATTCCCTGAATTGTAACTCTCTTGTCGTTTTATCGCAAATGAATACACCAATTCAGCATCGTCTACTATATATGTATCCGTTGACGGTGCATATTGAGGATATGTACCATTTTCCGCTCTCGCTTTGATCAAAAGACAATCAGTTATATTATCATAATAGATGCCGAACCCATCTGGAGTATATATTGTAAGTTTTTTACCTATAATATTTTCTGAATAGCCTTCAAATTCAAATTTTTCCAAAAACCCATCATCTCCTGTATCGACGGATATCCAAGTATCCATTGTATATTCATATAAACCATCACCGTTCATATCAAATGCGTTAGTTCTAAACACAACTTTAACCTCTTTCCAATCTGGTATTCCATCTCGGTCCGTATCCTCTCTAAATGGAGACGTTCCTGTATAGAGAAGCTCTTGTCCGTCGGGAATCATATCCCCGTCTATATCGGAATTAAGTGGATCCAAATTCTGGACTCCTTCAACATTAACCGCTACATCCTTCATTCTCTCAAAATAATCAGTAAGCCCATCATGATCTGAATCAGATAAACTAGGATTAGATAATTCGGTAGAATTCCTTTCGCCCACATGAAAACCATTTGAATCGTAAACATCATTTCCATCCCAAAGCCCATCTCCATCCGAATCAGCTAAATTTGGACTTGTAAAAATCATGGGTTTAGTTGTATGTCCTATAACTTTAAGAAGAATAGTTTCCTCATCTTCTATATTACCTTTTGGTCCTCTTACATATACCGATATGGTGTGGAAACCAAAGCCTAAAGAGAGATCGATATTATGCGTTGTAGTATTGTTTCCTGCAACATTCAACGTATCATTCCATGCTATATATTGTTCCAAATTCCAAGTATCGTAAATGGACACAAATGTTTCTGTATTACTTTCAGCATAGTTAACAATATCAACCAAGATGTTAACAGATCCATTGTATATTATCAAATTATACTCGCCATCGACGGTAATGTCATTTGTGACTAGTATACTATTTTCGACTTCGACAGATGGAATTTCTAACCGACGTGACACATCTATCACACTAGTGTCATAATCGCTTCTACCATCCGCGTCTATTACTGTAAGATTAACCGTGTATAAACCCTCTTCAGTAAATCGATAAGTCGGGTCAACTCCATATCCATCAATTTTACCATCACTATCAAAGTCCCATTTATAGGTCAACGCATCTCCATCAAGGTCATATGTGCTATCACCATTAAATTGTATCACTTCATACATATAAACAACCCTGTCCGCTCCTGCATCTGCAACTGGAGTGTGTTTGTTTATTTTTAATTTGAACTCTCGCACGGATGATTCTCCGAACTCGTCTCTAACGATGACTCTAACGGAATAATCTCCAGAAACAGAATAGTTGTGGACAGCAGTAGTAGATGGTGATAGCCAGGTAGTATTATCTCCATCTCCAAAATACCAATAATATTCGTATTCGTCTCCGTCTATTTCACTAACTTCAATTTCGAAATTCACATCTCCAGGATCGACTGATATATCACTATTATTTTTAATTTCTTTTCCGTTTATTAGTATATCGTTGATGGTCGGTGCTTCGTTATTTACACGAACCTCGATTAAAGATGTGTTATAAAGTGTATATTCGTCTGTTACGGTTAAAATTACAGTATAAATCCCTTTCTCTAGGTAGGTATGTTCGATTTCGAAATTATCTTGAGAACTTGTAGATATATTACCATCACCAAAGTCCCACTTGTAGTATAGATTATCCAAATCGTTAGACCCCGACGCATCGAATAATAACCTATCACCCAAATGAGCAAAAGCAATCCCTTCGTCTTCTAAAACGGACCCTTCAGAATCCATTACATCGGTTATTTGAGCCGCAGGGATATCATTGGTGAGATATATTGTTACTTCTCGTATCACTACCGCTTGATTGGAGTCCTCAACCGTAAGAGTCACGGTAAATGTATGGTTGGTGATAGATATGTCGTATATGTGCTGAACGAAATTAGCCTCTATGGGGTAACCTGCCCAATTAGATATACTCTCATTTTCAGAATAAACTTCGATCGTTCCATCACCGAAATTCCAGGTGTATGTAAGAGTATCCCAACTAGATGTATCGGTATCGTTCACGGATGCGGAGAAATCCACAACCGTTCCTACATGATGTTCAGAGTAATTCACGGGAGAATCGATATTAGCTGTTGGGATCGTATTGACGAGTACTGTTTCAATCGTATGATTATAGCTATCTTCGTCGTGAAGCGTTAGATTTACTATGTAGGATCCCCCAGAATCATAAATATGAGTTACAGTAGTACCATATTTGATAGTACCATCTCCAAGATTCCACGTATAATTTTGGATGGTATCGGTTGGGCTGCCCGGAGTGGAGCTTCCGGCATCAAAAATAACCGTTTCTCTTTCGTTTGGATACTGGCCTGGTGAAGACCAAGAATAAGATATCACAGGGTTCGGATCCGTGTCGTTTACCACAACAAAGGTATAATCTAAACTATAGTTACCATGTCCATCAGTGACATTTAGAGTGACGTTGTAGGTTCCATTATCGGAATAATAATGTATCGGATTTTCATCGGTAGAAGAGCCTCCGTCGCCAAATGTCCAATAAAAGAAGATGTCATCATTATCCGGGTCTGAGGAACCAGAATAAAATTGAATATTTTCGCCTTCATCACCGTAATAGGGACCATTCGCATCAGCAGTTGGAATCTCGTTGGTCACGTTCAGAACTATTTGATAAGTTACGCTGCCTGTATGCGTATCGTTTACCCATAAGTTAACATAAAATAGTTCCCATTGAGTGCTACCATTGGTTGTTTCTTCATCAAATTGATATGTGTGAGAAGTAGATAAATTATAAATGTGACCTGGAGTGGATATATCAGTACCTTCTTTTTGTCCGTCTCCAAACATAAGGTCATAATTTATTAAATCCCGGTCTTGATCGGTGAATTGAGCATAAAAGTCAACCTCTCCAATATGCACGGTTATTTGTTCACCATCAGAAACAGGTGCCCCGTTAACCTGAAAATTCGAAATAACAGAATTTCTATTAGTTAGGTTTAATGTTTTCGTATATGTATCAGATGATCCACAACCATCTGTTATGGTGGCTCTAATACTATAACTGATCTGGTTAAACCCATTATCTAGATGATTTTTGTCGAAAGTGAGTGTAGGTGTGGCAGATGTGCTATCACTGAAAGCGTCTTGGGTAATTACATCTCCAGCAGCAGTATGCTTTATCAATTCCCAGTTATGAGTAAAATCGCTGGGATATTCATGATTCGAATCAGACACAGAAAGAGAAAGATCAAGTACATCGCCTATATATACCTCGTCTCCATTGTTTACAGTGCTACCCTCTCTTTCGATATTGAGATCACCAATAGTTGGAGCATCATTGATTATAGATAAAACAATATCATCTGATGCATATAATGTAGAATCGTCTGGATCAATGATATGAAGCATTACTTGATAAGTCCCCGTGGATTGATAGGTATGGTAGGCATTTTGGTTACCTGAAGTTGTAGATTCACTATTAAAAGTAGATCCATCATAAGACCAATCCCATTCACATGTTATATCTGACGCTGATTCACCTGGATCTGAAATACCTGTTAAAGTGAATGTGATCTGTTCATCCGCATAATGAGTTGTTCCAGTTCCATAAGAAGATGAAACAGTATTGATAGAGCCTGATACAAGAGTGTTCTGAATATTGACTGTATTTGTTGCTTCACCATCATATGATGTTCCCTCTTCATCTCTAACTCGCATCTTTACTGTGTAGGATGCTTTATCTCCAGGATAAGTATGTGAAGGGTCATTTGTACTGCTCCAACTTGTCCATGAGGTACCATCCCCATAATACCACCTATATTCTAATGAGTCATGGTTCCCAGAAGAAGCTGAACCATCAAAATCAACTGTAGGACTGCTCTCCGTGGCTGAACCATCATTTACCGTAATAGAGGGATTAGAGGGATCTACGTTATTGATGTTGACGGTTGCAGTGTCACTAACTACATTACCATCGTCGTCTTTTACTTTGAATGTGATCGTATAAGTATTCGTATCCGATGGAAACGTGTGGGAAGTTTGGTCGTTACTAAGCCCCCATCCAGTATTTTGTCCCTCATATCCCCATTCCCATTTATATTCCAATGTATCGCAATTAACTTTAGAAGCGGAACCACTAACCGATACAGACGGATTGTCTTCATCTGCGGAATAAGGTCCTCCTGCGTTAACATTACTAGGAGATATCTCAGAGACTTGAATATATACTGTATCAGTGGCGGTGGTAATTCCGTCATCCACTTCCAATTCGAACATAAAGCCAGCACTCCCATCGTCATTAAAACTGGCAGTAGCAGTCTGACTATTACTATTGCTAATCGTTACAGCTGAAGCTGTTCCTGAAATTAGAGACCAAGAATAAGACAAGCTGTCTCCATCATTATCATAACTTCCACTTCCATCTAGCGTTACACTACTCCCTTCATTACATGAATCATCGCTACCTGC